>JAFZIJ010000044.1 GCA_017554445.1 Victivallales bacterium | reverse complement strand
GCCCTCCCATTCGGATATGCGGACGCCGTTCGCAACGGGTTCGGGGTAATAGGCTTCATTCGCGATTCGGTAAAGGGCGACGCCCGTTGCCGTCATGTCATCGGGAATGGGCGGAACTTCCGTGGAGGCGCGGCCGGCAACGGCGGCTTCTGTTGTCTCGTTGAAGGGCCATGTCTCGCGGTCGTAGGGATAGCCTTCTGTAAAGGCGCCGACAATGCCGGAAACAACGTTGCGGATGGCCCGCGCTGGCGGAGAGTTCGTCTTGATTGATGCCACGGAAATGAGAGCCGAGCCGAACACGGCGAATATGACAGCGCACTCTCTCCCTAGTTTCCGCTCGTACCGTCGAATTATCCAGTACAGAATCGCCGCTACTGCGAAGATGAAGATGATGGTTGCAAGAATGTGGGCAATGGTTGTCATTGGACGGAATGATTGTAGCACAATGTGTCTATGCTTCGCTAGATCGGTTACTCAAAGAAAAGTGTTTCTCCGTAACAGGTTTCAACCCCCTCGCCAACGGATTGATGCGGCATGTTTCGCAAGTCGGCAATATGATGAAATGCCTTGGTGCGGAATTCCGCCGTTTCGACTTCGCCGAATCGTCTTACCCCAATTGAGAGATAGTCGACCGACAGGTCGACACCGAAGAAACGGCGTCCGAGAAGCCGCGCAGCGATACCAGTCGTACACGAGCCGGCAAAGGGATCAAATATCCATTCGTTTTCTCTTGTCGAAGCCAGCAATATGCGAACTAGAAGAGAAAGCGGCTTTTGCGTGGGATGTTTCCCAAAGGTCTTTTCCCACTTATCGATAGCAGGCAGTTCCCAAACATCACGCATCTGTTGGCCTTCGGCAAGGTTGCGCATGAGCTCATAGTTGAAGTAGTGCGGAACTTTTTTGTCGCGTCTTGCCCAAATGACAAACTCCGTGGAAAAGGTAAAGTAACGGCATGAGAGATTTGGCGGAGGATTCTTCTTCTGCCAAACGATTATATTCAAAATCCTGTAGCCAAGTTCGATCAAGGCGCTTCCTACTTGAAAGATGTTATGATGGGTGCCGCTAATCCAAATGGTTCCCGAGGGTTTAAGGATTTCACGCAGGGCTTCAAGCCATCTGATCGTGAATGCGGCATCCGCCTGTGTTCCATGCGATTTATCCCAGTCTCCTTTGTCCACGCAGACTTTACGTCCACTTTGAACCGACATGCCTCCGTTTGAAAGGAAATATGGCGGATCGGCAAAGGCGCAATCGAACTTGAAGCGGCTTTTTGCGATTTCACGCATCAAGTCTACGCAATCGCCATGTCCGAGGGCCCAGCGGGCATCTGAAGATTTGAAAAACGATTGGATCATGAAGCTTCGTTGGGAAGGGATAGTAGCCACTGTGTCCAATGCCGGATCGTGGATGCTCTTCGCGCATATGTTTCGCCGTCAGGGTTGCCAAGACCGGGATTGGTTTTAAGAAGGATTTCGCGTATTTCGTTCTTGTCGGGGATGGATCCTTGCGCCAACGAAAGACGGAATGTTTCGCGAAAGGCCCGATGGCGAAGAATCAAGTCCGCCAACCGCATGTTGCGACGCGCCAGCGGAAGATCTGACAATGCACGTCCGTTATCGGAGAGAACCACCCGCGATCCCTTCCCTCCTTCGCGTTTGGCAAGGCCAAGGTAGGCTGCCGCATTAAAATAGTAGTCTGCCTGTCGAGGGTCGAATCCATACGCTTCTTCAATGTCCTCCTTTGTCATAG
>JAFZIJ010000043.1 GCA_017554445.1 Victivallales bacterium | reverse complement strand
GAATGCTGAATGATGAATGCTGGATGCTGAATGCTGAATGCTGAATTAATAAATATTTATGTGTATTAGAACATTGAAGCCGTTCAGGTCTTTTGGGAAACAATGGCTTGAACGGCTTCAATAAACAAGGGGGGAGATTTATTCCACTATTTGTCAAATTCCATGCCGAAGAAGTTCGAGATGTCGAACCAATATGTTGTCTGGAAAGTGTATTTGGGTCTTTCGGCTGGCTTTACTTCAGAAGCTTTGCCATCGTCGTTTCTGAGCGCTATTGTGACTTCGAATACAAGTTTGTCATATGGTTTGCCATTGTGATGAATCAACGCCTGACTGATAAATTTTGCATTGACGATACTATACTTGATTTTGCTGTTGATTCGTTCATGAGTCATGCGGATTCTGGCGAAAAACTTCTCAGCTCTAATTCCTTCTGCAGTGCCCCCCTGTCCTCTTTTCTCAAATATCACACAGGGGTGTTCGATATCATATCCCCAGCCACCATGGAAAAGCTTTAATGTATTCGGATCCTTTGTAATTCTACGAATATAGGTGTTTGGATCCATGAAATCCTTTGGCAGACGAATGGATTCCGGATTGAAAGACGTTTGGGCGTTATTTTCTTCCTGTGCCGCTTTCGCGGGCTTGTTCTCCATTGTGGCGACACCTTCTTTGCCGCCTTCGGTAGCTGGAAGCACATCCGCGCTGACAGATGTTAAGACAATAAACGAAACCAGAACAACAATGAATTGTGTTTTCATCCCCTTTCTCCTTTTTTGCTGTGAATAATAAGGAAATAACAAGAATAATTTATTCTCTATTCATTTAACGTTTTATCTGAAAGATATATTGGAATTATGTCGTTAAATTAAATAATTGCGATCAATGATAGGATTTTTGCTCATACCTTAATATATATAGGGACATTGTTAGCCATAAACTATACGGGGAAAATTCCCCATAAGCCATTGGCCATAAGCCATTAGCATCGTCTTGCTGCGGTTACAACCGTAGCAAGACGATTGTGCAGCCTGCACCGCCGATGTCATGCGGTTCGCGGCCTAGATGGAAGGAGCGGACGGACGGTTGGCGGCGGAGCCATTCGTGGATGCCCGCGCGGAGACGGCCCGTACCGAAGCCGTGGACGACGCGAATTTCGTCGATGCGGGCCATGATGCTGCGGTTGATGAACGGCTCCAATTGCTCCAAGGCGTCTTCGACGCGAAGTCCTATCAGATTGATTTCGTGTGATGTATCGCCTTTGACGACTGGCGCGACGATTTTCACAACGGTCGGTTTCGGCGGCTCGTCTTTCTCCGTCGGCTTCTGGAGATCGGCGGCTTTCATTGTGAAATTGACGCCGTCCACGCTGACGATGATCGTCTTTTTGTTTTCGGAGACGGATACAATCTTTCCATGTGCGTTGAGGCGTTCGATCCAGACTTTCTTGCCGACTTGAAGTTCATCTGCTGTGACGGGGGCGGCGGGGCGGTTCGACGATGTACGAAGACCTTCCTTCACACGGCGTTCGCGATCAGCGATTTTTTCACGGATTTTGGCGGCATCGACGGGCGGTTCGCCGTCGCCGTCCTTCTGCTTGGCCTTTTCGCGGATTTCGCGGATGAGATTCTCCATGTCGCGGCGTGTGTTATCCACGATAGCTTGTGCCTTCTGATAAGCTTCGTTGGTGAGCTTCTTTCGGTCATTGCGGAGAGAATCGAGTTCAGAGCGGAGTTGGTCTCGTTTCTGGATTAATTCGCGGTTTGTCTCTTCGATTTGGCGGGCTTGTTCGGCGAGCGTCTTCTGGTCGGCCTCCATCTTGGCGAGCATTTCCTCCATGCGGAGATGTTCGCCAGAAAGATGTTTTTCGGCGTCTGCAAGAATGTCGGCAGGCATGCCGATGCGTTTCGCCGTCAGCAACGCATAGGAAGCGCCTGGTCGTCCTATGTCCAAGATAAACAACGGCTTAAGAGAGTTGATATCGAAACGGACGGCGGCATTGGTCATCTGCGGATGCTGTTGGACGTAATTTTTCACCATGCCGAGATGCGTCGTCGTGATCGTGATGGCCTTTCGTTTGACGAACGCCGCAAGAATGGCGCAGGCGATGGCGCCGCCTTCCAACGGATCCGTTCCCGAACCGAGTTCGTCCAAAAGGACAAGAGACGAGCCGTCCCATGTTTCTTCCAAGATGCTGGAAATATTTGAGATATGGCCGCTGTAGGTGGAAAGATTCGCTTCGATGGATTGTTCGTCTCCGATGTCCGCGAGAATATGGTCGTAGATGGCGAACTGCGTGTCCTGCGAAGCAGGGATGGGCAGGCCGCTCTGCGCGGCCAACGCGAGCAGTCCCGTCGTCTTCAACGCGATTGTCTTACCGCCTGTATTGGAACCGGTTATGGCGAGAATTTTCGAGCCTTTCGGCAGTTCCAAATCCAGCGGAACGACATCGTGGCCGCCGCCGATTTTGCGGAACTGCGCCATCAGCAGCGGATGGCGGGCCTGATGGAGCGACAGATAGCCGCCGAAATTTGGAAAATGGCAGCCGTAGGCGACAGCCCAGCGGGCGACAGCCGCCGCCGCATCCAATTCAGCGATAATGCGTTGATTGATGCGGATGCTGTCCGACGCGAGGCGGACTTGTCCACTCAAAACAGCGAGAATCCGCCGTACTTCATCGCGCTCTTCGACGCGCAGGCGGGCCAAATCGTTGCCCCATCCGAGCGTCTCATTCGGTTCGACGAACATCGTCTGGCCGCTGTTGGACATGTCGTGGACGATGCCTGTCAGCGACGTGCGCGCATCTTTACGAATAGGAATGACGAAACGGCCATTGCGCATCGTGACGAAACGCTCCTGCGCGTTGTCGCCGATTTCATTGCTTTTGACCAGCGTGTCCAGATACCGTTGGATTTTGGCCTCCGTCGTGATGCATGCACGGCGCAACTCGCGGAGCTTCGGGGAGGCGGAATCAAGCACGGCGCCGTCGGAATCAATGCTACGCGCGATGTCCATGCGGAGTTGATTGCACGGATTCAGTGGTGCTGCAAGTTTCTGAAGATACGAGAATTGAAGACATTCGTTTTTGCTGAGAAATGCCTGCAGATCCGCACAGACATCCAACACGCCACGAACGGCGTTCAAATCCACGCCCGCCACGACAGCGCCGTCCGGAGCGACTTCGCGCAGAATTTGCGAGATGTCGTCGATGCGGAGCGGCGGCAGGGAGAGGGATGTTTCGGCCATGCCGAGCAGGTCGCCGTAGAGATTTCGTTTGGACTGGATGCCATTGAGCTGCGTTTGCGGGCGGATGTTCTGCACGATGTCCGCCCCGATCTGGCTTTGGGTGTATCCCGCAATCAGCGCGAGCAGTTCATGGTATTCGAGGACTTTGTAGGAATGTTCATTCATGGAGACGCATGGGCGGATAATCAAGAATATCAGCTGAAAAAAGCTTGAAACACATTTAGCTTAATATATATTCCTAATGGGAAAAATCTTATCAAGCGAGCCAATTTTATAATTCTGGGGTAGCAAGGCCGTTGCGGCCTTGACAAGGGCGGGACGCCCTCGCTACAATTTATTCATAATTCATACAAGCATTAAAGAAAAGGAACGATTCATGAACATCGGCGTCATCAACGGACTGCATCCCGCAAAAGAAGACCATATGTTCGACCGCGTGGCGGCCCTCGGTCTGACCACCTGCCAGGTCAATATCTGGAATAGCGATTATTATTCGGAAGCCCTTGCGAAGAAGGTACTTGACCAGAGTGCCGCGACTGGTGTGAAGCCGTGCGCATTGTGGGCGGGCTACAGCGGCCCCGTCAGATGGAACTTCACGGAAGGACCGATCACGCTGGGCGTCGTTCCGGAAGAGTCCCGTGAACGTCGTGTCAACGACTTGAAGAAAGGCGCGGATTTCGCGAAAATGATCGGCGTGCCCGCCATCATCACGCATTGCGGCTTCATTCCGGAAAACATGACCGATCCGATGTATCCGGGCGTGTTGGCGGCCATCAACGACGTGGCAAGCTACTGCAAAGAGCTCGGGCTTGGCTTCTGGTTCGAAACAGGGCAGGAGACGCCGGTTGTCATTTTGCGCGTCATTGAAGAGCTTGGTCTCGGCAATTTCGGCATCAATCTCGATCCCGCGAACCTGCTGATGTACGGCAAAGGCAATCCGATTGACGCGTTGGAAGTCTTCGGCAAATATGTCCGCAACATCCATGTGAAAGACGGTATGACGCCGACGGATGGCAAGCGGCTTGGTCGCGAAGTGCAGGTTGGCAAGGGAATGGTCAACTTCCCGCGTTTCGTGAAACGTCTGCATGAAATCGGCTTCGACGGTGAGTTCATCATCGAACGCGAAATCGCCGAAGGCGAAGAGCAGAAGCGCGACATTCTGGAGACGGTTGAGAATCTCAAAACTTGGTGGAACGCTTAATCTTGGGAGGGTCACGCTCCAGCGTGACCGGACGCGCAGGAGCGCGTCCCTCCCAGGGGATTAAAGTCATATGAAATCATCAAAAGTCATCATCATTGTGTTGTTTATGGGCGTGATGGCGTGTTTCGGCGGCGAAGTCAATGTCTCCTTCGCCCGTGGCGGATGGAAGGAGGCGGATTGGACCATGGTCAAATGCGGCCGCTGGCCGAACATCGGCGCGTGGGTGCAGCAGGACGACCATATCGAAAATCGCATTCCTGCGGATGCGACGAAAGATGAAATGCTCGGCCAACGCGCTCCCGAAACCTACACGAGCATGGTCTGGAAGACGCCTGTGACGACGAGTTTCACCGTCCGTTCGACGATGTCGTTCGACTACCTCATGGCGCCGCTAATCGTTCTGGCCAACGAACTTGGCGCGGACGCGAACGGCTATCCGGAATACAAAGAGCATTGGGAAATCGTGCTTTGGAACGAAGGCCTCAACGTCTGGCATCATCAGCGTAGCAAGGAAGGCAAGCCGACATGGCATCGCGCCGCGCAGTTGAAGAAGACGTTTGAGAAAGACAAGAAGTATGAACTATCGGTCAGTGTCGATTACACGGTGAAAGGGCCGCAGGTGACGATTATGTGCGACGGGGCGTGCTTCTCCTATCTGGAGCATGATCTGCCGAAGAAACTGTATGTTGGCGTGACTGGTTGCGAAGGCCTTAACCGCTTCTATGACTTTCATTTAAGGACAAAATAACTATGGATTGGAAATTGTTTTTCATGACGTTTGGCGTCGTGTTTCTCGCAGAGCTTGGAGACAAGACGCAATTGGCGGCGCTGTCACTGACGACATCAGGCAACGGCGGGCCGTGGACGGTGTTCATCGCAGCGAGCACGGCGCTTGTCTGTTCGACGGCGCTGGCGGTGCTGTGCGGCAGTTTTCTCGCGGCGTACATCAATGAGAAGTACATTCGCATCGCGAGCGCGGTGCTGTTCATCATTCTCGGCGTCGTGAGTCTCTCGCAATTGGCGTGGACGAGCAAAGAGTTCGATGAAAAGGAAAAGCCGAAAACGGAAGTAGTCGAAACGGAGCAGAAATAAAACGGTATGTTGTTCAAGCTCAATCCCATAACAGCGAAACGAATCGCGCGGTTCAAATCCATACGCCGCGCGTATTGGTCGTTGTGGATATTGGGCATTTTGTACGTTTTGAGCCTAGCGTCCGAACTGGTCTGCAACGACAAGCCGTTGATCATGCGCTATGACGAGAAGACGTATTTCCCTGCGTTCAAGTATTATGCCGTCGGAACGTTTTTCGACAACGGTTCGACGGATCGGATGAAGGCGCAAGACTATCGGCTGTTGGAGTTTGCACCGAAGAAGGAATGCCGGATGTTGTGGGCGCCGATTCGATCGAATCCGTACGAGCATATCCCGCCTGACGAATTGTCAAAGCATACACGAAGCACGGTGCGGCTGTATCGCCAGCCGCGGATTGCGAAAGCGGTGGTTTTGGCGGAGACGATGGAAGTAGTGGATTTGACGGGCGGTGAATTTTTCGGCGTCGGGGAATGGAACGGCAAGGCTCTTGGTGATTTGTGGGACGTGCCGGAATCTTTTCAAAAGGCGCTGTCGGAACGATTTGCGAATAAGCCATGCGATGCCGTGACGATTCATTGCGGTGGAAAAGACGGCGTCGGCGCGGCGGAATTGAGCCTTTTGGCGTATGAGCCGCGGAAGCGTCCGCCGAAGAAAGTGAATGTGACGTTGCGGGAAGGCACGGTTTCCGTCGGCGGTTTCGATGGCAGTTGGCAGTTTGGTCCGAACGCCTTCGATATGCCGTTGCGCAAGCGCGATTCCTATGCAAAATTGCCGGATGATTTGCGTCAAAAAATCACAAAAAGTCTCACGATGTTGTGGGAAGGCACGGAAGTCGCGGCGGAAGTTGTGGAGATTGAAGGCGTTGTATATGAACTGAATATTGAATTGGAGGAAGTGCGTTTCCCGTTCAGGCCTGTGCCGTCAGGTGAAGGAGCTGTGCTTGGCGTCATTACTCCCGCCCATGTGATGGGGCTGGACGATTCGGGGCGCGACGTCTTGGCGCGGATCCTCTACGGGCTGCGGACAAGCCTGAGCTTCGGTCTGATATTGGTCATCTGCTCGTTGTCGTTCGGCACGCTGATCGGCAGTGTGCAGGGGTATCTTGGCGGATGGGTGGATATTACAGGGCAACGACTTATCGAAATCTGGAGCGCGTTGCCGTTCCTGTATAT
>JAFZIJ010000042.1 GCA_017554445.1 Victivallales bacterium | reverse complement strand
CTTGGCTTTCTGTTCCTTTAAGCGCTTCTTCTGGTCGAAGACGAACTTCTTGTAGTCCATCGCCTTGTAGACTGGCGGGTTGGCATCGGGTTGGATCTCGACGAGGTCGACACCAAGTTCTTCTACGATTCTCAAGGCCTCGCGCAAGGGGTAGATGTTGGCTTCCACACCCTCACCCACCAGACGCACCATCGGGGCTTTCACCTGCTCGTTGATGCGGTGGTTGAATCCGTCCTTGTCTTTGTTCGGCTTCTGTCCGCCTGCGGATGCGCAATGGACTGGCGGCCAGCGACTTGAGAACCGCAACGTGAAAGGCGGCGGTATCGTCTGGTTCCGCAAGAAATTCAATGTGACGGACAAGATGGCGCAGAAAGGCTTCCGCATGTATTTCGGCCAGATGACAGCTCCCGTGACGGCGTATATTGATGGCGAATTGATTGGCAAGACGACTCTGAAGCAGGCGTTGGCTGGCAGTTATGCGTCCATTGATGTGGCGGAGAAGAAACTGAAGGCTGGTGAACATACCGTATTGGTTCGTGTCTGGGCTTCGGAGGATATGTTCCGCTTCTTGAAGAACAATTCCAATCTGGAAGGCAATCCGGATTTCAAGAGCAACTGGGAGACGACGATGACGGCGTATCCGGAATTGACGGCAGAGCAGCGCGCCACCCGTCCGAAACGCCCCGCCGTCCGCCCCGCGGAGAACAAGACGCCGGAGTTGCTGTACAACGGTTTGATTTATCCATTGCTGCCGTATGCGATTTCGGGTGCCGTGTGGTATCAGGGCTGCGCCAATTCAGGCCGTCCCGACCGTTATCCGACGGCTATTCGCGCGATGATCAACCAGTGGCGTCATGATTTCGGTAGCGAGTTCCCGTTCTATTACTGCCAGCTGGCCAACTACTTGCCGAAGACTCCTGATCCGAACAACGCAGGCTGGGCGTTGATTCGCCAAGGCCAGGAAGGCGCGTTGACGTTGCCGAAGACTGGCCAGGCGATTTTGATCGATATCGGCGAAGCGGGAGACATCCATCCGCTGAACAAACTGACGGCGGCGGAACGTCTTTCATCCGTGGCGCTTCATGATACATATGGCTTCGAAGACATGCCGTTCTCCGGTCCGCGGTTCGTTTCGAAGAGCGTGCAGGACGGCAAGTTGCTGTTGACGTTCAGCCACACCTACGGCGGTCTCGTCGCGAAGCCGTTGCCTGCGACGTATGATGTTGCCAAGACGCGTCATGAGACGAAGCCGTTGGTTCGCAATTCACCCGACAGCGAAGTCGAAGGTTTCGCCGTCTGCGGACGGGACGGCAAGTGGGTCTGGGCCAAAGCGAAAATCGACGGTGATTCTGTAATCGTCTGGTCTGACGCAGTTAAGGATCCTGTGAAAGTCCGCTACGCTTTCCAGTCGAATCCAACATGCAATCTCTACAACAAGGCAGGCTTCCCGGCCGGACCGTTTGAGAAATAGTGTTTAGTGGCTAGCGATTAGTGGCTAAGGGGCTGTTGCAAAACCTTTTACGGTAAGCAACAGCCCCTTTTTATACAGTTTCGTACAGTGCGGCAAACAAGTCGCCCGGCGAGATGACAGATTGGAAAACAGAAGAATAACTCAAGTGGCATCGCCATCCAGAAGTGTGATATAACCTGTTGATATTAAACTGTTATAGTCGATAATCAGCCAAATCTATGTTTTTTAGGAGATTTAGCTGATTATCGTGTGTTTGGTGAGGATGTCCATTGTTTTGTTGTGGGAGACGAGACACGAAATGGGGGGGCTGATTGGTGATTTCATTTGAATGGGATGCTTTACTATATAATTATAGGCATTCCGCATGTCTGTTTGCTTGACACTCCAAGAGATTCATATATGTTTATTAATTTACAGTCTCTATCTGAACGTCCATCCGCCTTGAGGTGATCTTGTGCGAAAACCATTGACCATATTCTGTTTTTTCTTGTTGCTTTGCTGCCTGCCGTCGCTGCGCGGACAGAATCTGAAGGATCTTATTGGCAAATCGGATGAATTGTCGATTACAGCGGACCACATGGACGCGGATGTCGAGAAAGGTGTCGCCCATGCGAAAGGGAATGTGAAGATCCATTATGGTCAGTTGACTGTCAAAGCGAACGAAGCGAGCCTGAACCAAGACACGAAGGATTTTTCCGCGAAGGGCGATGTCGTCGTCTCGTTGGACGATGGCACGGCCTGGGCGGCGCAGGCTGTCAGCGGCAACCTCGCGACGAATGAATTGTCGTTCAGCGAGTTTGGTTTCGACGGCAAAGTGTGGCATAGCGGCGGTAACGCGGGCTCCAATGACAAAGATGGGCACAAGATGCTGAAAGACGCGTGGATATCCACATGTGACCGCTATCCGAACCCGCATTACCGCCTATCCGCGTCCGAAATCCATCATTATGAGGATAATACGTTCACTGCGAAGCACATCGTGATCCGTCTCGGAGCCGTGCCGATCTTTTATTTCCCGTACATGATTGGTACAACGGACGGAACGGCTGGCATGATTATCAAGCCCGGATATTCCGGTAAACGCGGCGCTTATCTGCAACTCGGTCGTATTTGGAAACTTGCGAAAGACGACAAGGATGCGGATGGAGAGGCCCGCGTATTCGTCGATTTGATGTCCAAACGTGGAATTGGCGCAGGATCGAAACTGGATTATGTCTCCGAGAAGCAGGAGATCAATTTGAATCTCTACGGCCTATTGGACGAAGATCCGCCGGAAACGGAAGACGGTTTCAACCGCCGCTTCCATGTAACGGAAGACCGCTACCGCCTGAACTGGTACCATCGCTACAACGTAAATGATGATTTGACACTTCGCGCCAATGTCGATTGGCTGAGCGACATCGACATGCTGGAAGACTGGTTCAAGCATGAGTATCGTCAGATTTCGCAACCCAAGACATTCCTGAGCTTGGACTACGAAGGGGAGTGGTATCATGCGGGAATTTCCGCCCGCCCGCGCGTGAACGACTTCTATACGGTCGTGGAGAAGTTGCCGGAGGCGACGTTCGACGTCCCGCGCATCGGCGTCGGCAAGTCGCCACTTGAATACCAGAGTTCGTCCAGCATGGGTTATTACTATATGAAATGGAGGGACTTCGATCGGAAGCGTTTCGAACTGCTGGAGGAAGACTACGATCCGAATGAGCATCTGGATCCGCGTGATTACAAGACGTTCCGCGCGGACACGTCGCATTTCATCTATCTGCCATTGGATTACAACGACTTGGTGGAATTCATCCCGCGGGCGGGGGTCAAGGGGACGTACTATTCGCGCAGTAGTAAGATCGGCTTGAACGAACGTGATTTGGCGAACATGCTGGATGTCGATAATGCTGACAACGTCTATAGCAAACATCCTGTGCGCCATTACGATGCGGATGGCGGCGAAGTCTTCCGGGCGGCTTATGAAGTTGGTTTTGAAACGAAAAGCCGTTTCTTCAGCGACTGGATGGCCATCGAATTGGATGCATTTGAAAGCGAAGGCCTCCGCCATGTCATCGAACCATATATAAATTACACGTATTCGCCTGATCCTTCCCATGACCGCAAATACCTTTATTTCTTTGATGAAACGGATCGTCTTGAGAAGCAGCATTTTATCCGCTTCGGTATCGACCAACGGATCCAGACGCGGCGAAACGGTCGTGCTGAAACGCTGCTCCGCTGGCAGACTTACGCGGACCTTCATTTCGATCGAGGCATCGAAAACTACGGCGACGACGTCTGGCGGAAAGGCACGGGAAACCATGGCGGCGATTTCGGCAACCGCATCGACTTCATGCCGATGAATACGCTTCATACATGGGCGACCGTACTTTACGACATGGGCGAAGGCGATATCCAGCGTGGCGAAGTAGGAACGCGTCTTGGCCGAGAAGACTACCTGAACTTCAGCATGCGCTATGTTTATCGCAACGACCACATCTCCCGCAGCACGTGGTCGCTCGGTTCAACACTCGTGGATCTGACCGGTGAAAGCTCCTATTACAAGAAGTATTTCGAAACGTCGGACACGATCCGCGGCAAGCTGAATATTCCACTGAACCAGAAGACATCATTTGAAATCGAGATGGAATATGACTTCGACAAGCATCGCATGTCCGAACACTACTACACACTCCGCCGTGAACTGCACTGCTGGGTCGTGTCGCTTGGCGCAGGATGGGACAACAACGACTTCGAAGTCATGATCATGCTCCATCTGACGGCGTTCCCGAAGGTGAAGATTGACTTGAACTTGTGATGAAAAAAGCGTAATTCTACGGAACAAACGTGAAAGAGGCTTGTCTTACAGAGTTCATATAATAGGTAAACAGCCAAAGGCTCCACGCCTGCGGCGGAAAATTGAAATAGCAGAAGAAAGAAGGTGATTGGTATGGCAGAACCACGTCAATTCAAGACAGAAGTTCAGAAGTTGTTGGATTTGGTCATTAACTCGTTGTATTCGAACAAGGAAATCTTCCTGCGGGAATTGATTTCCAATGCGTCGGACGCCATTGACCGCGTTCGTTTCGACGCGTTGAAGGATGAAAGCCTGCTGGGCGACGATACGCAGTGGAAAATCAAGCTGATCGTTGATAAAGACGCCAAGACGTTGACAGTTCGCGACAACGGTATCGGTATGACGGCTGAGGAAGTCGAAAACAACATCGGTACGATTGCGAGTTCGGGTACGAAAAAGTTTTTGGAGCAACTGTCCGCTAACAAAGAGAATTTGCCGCCTGAATTAATCGGTCAGTTCGGTGTCGGCTTCTATTCGGCGTTCATGGTCGCCGATGAAGTGACGGTGCTGACGCGTCGTGCGGGTGCGGATGGAAAGGGCGTGAAATGGCAGTCCAAGGGCGACGGCTTCTACACGCTGGAGGAATGCGACAAGGCGACGCGTGGTACGGATGTCATCCTTCATCTGAAGGAAGAGGCGGAGAACTTCCTGGAAGAGTGGGAGATCCGCAAGCTGATCAAGAAGTATTCCGACTTCGTCGAGCATCCGATCTGCATGGATATCCGCCGCGAAGAATACGAGCGCGACGACGAAGGCAAGCGGATCGAAGGCAAAGAGCCGAAGGTGACGATCGAAGAAGAGACGCTGAATTCCCAGAAGGCCATCTGGCAGCGTCCGAAGAACGAAATCAAACCAGAGGAATACTCTGAATTCTACAAGCATGTTTCCCATGACTTCCAGGATCCGTTTGAGACGATCCATTGGAGTGTCGAAGGCAACGCCGAATTCAAAGCGTTGTTGTTCATCCCGAAGAAGCCGCTGTTCGACATGTTCATGCCCGACCAGAAGGACAGAGGCGTCCAACTGTACGTCCATCGTGTGTTCATCACGGATAAGTGCGAAGAGCTTGTGCCTTCGTATCTTAGCTTCCTGCGCGGTGTCGTCGATTCATCCGATCTGCCGCTGAACGTCTCCCGTGAGATGCTTCAGGAGGCGAAGGCGATGAATGTCATCCAGAAGAATGTCACGAAGAAAGTATTGGACACGTTGGCGGACATGCAGTCGAAGTCGCCCGACCGTTATTTGGAATTCTGGACGAATTTCGGCTCGATTCTGAAGAGCGGCATCCACATCGACTTCGCGAACAGCGAACGCATCCAGAAACTGATGCTGTTCGAAAGCACGACGACCGAAGCCGGCAAGCGGACGACGCTGGAAGAGTATGTGAAGCGCATGCCCGAAAGCCAGAAGGAAATCTATTATATTACGGCGGAAAGCTCCGCCGCGGCCGCCAATTCGCCGCAGCTGGAAGCCTTCAAGAGCAAAGGCTATGAAGTCCTCTACATGACCGATCCGATCGACGAATGGATTGTGCAGGACATTCATGAATTTGAAGGAAAGCATCTGCATTCCATTATCAAAGGCGATGTCGATCTCGACACGGATGAAGAGAAGAAGGCCCATGAGGAAGAGCGCAAGGCAGAAGAGGAATCTAATAAAGATTTGCTTGCGAAGATTAAGGAACTGCTTGGCGACAAGGTGAAGGAAGTCCGTCTGTCCAAACGTCTTACGGAAAGTGCCTGCTGTATCGTGAACGATGAATATGGTTTGAGTGCCAATATGGAGAAGATCCTGAAGGCGATGAATCAGGAAGTTCCCGAAGCGAAACGCATTTTCGAAATCAACGGCAACCATCCGTTGGTGAAAGCGATGCATGACATGCTTGGAAAGGACGACAAGGCTCAGCAATTGGCGGATTACGTCGAACTGCTGTATGGTCAGGCCTGCTTGACGGCGCAGATTCCGCTGGACAATCCGTTGTCGTTCGCCAAGAAGGTCAGCGATTTGATGGGAAAATGCTCTTTGTAATGCTGAATGCTTAATGCTTAAGCGTTAGTAATGTAAAGCCGAATGCGGAAAAAGTTTCGCATTCGGCTTTTTGGTGTCTGTTATGTTTTAAGCTGATATTGGGTAGCTTGTGAAATTAGACATCAAGCAAGTTGTTGTCTTTTGCAATCTTGAGGATGTGCTTTGTGTCTAGCCCCGTCAATTTGGCTATTTGTTCCAGATGATATTGGGCTTTTAACATGTTCAGCGCAATAGTCTCTCTTTCTTCTTCCCTGCATTGTTTCATTTCATCCGCATAGCGTTTCCGTCCATAGAGATCAAGAAACAATTCATATTTGTCACTGGTTTCTTCAATAGGGTGTATCATTGCTCGTAGGTAAGTATTCCGATAAGACCTGGAATCGTCTCGGTCGTCGTAAGCCGTACTTGCTGGTAGG
>JAFZIJ010000041.1 GCA_017554445.1 Victivallales bacterium | reverse complement strand
GAACAAATATTATCCAATATCGTCAAAAGCCCAAGCGTTTTATAATCGTTGCTTTTCTAATTGGTACTCCCATTCAATCATCAAAAGGCCCGATATGTCAGAACCAAATCCGCAAAATGAACTGAAAGTTCCCGTGCTCGATCCGCAGCCGTCATCCGAACAGGAGAAAAAAGGCAAGGACTTCGATCCCGAAATCCCGCCGATGATCAAAATGCTACATGAATCGGCCGCATCGCCCTCCTCAAAGCTCCTTCTCTTGGCGCTTAAGGCTGGCGGCTATCTCTGCGCCGTCCCGCCGATTCTGTCGTTGCTCGGCTTTTTAGGCCATTTCAGCCTCTGGACGTTGTTCGCCTTCATCTCCTGCACGATCGGTTTTGCGGCTCTTTCACTCATTCTCTTCTCTCTTGAGAAAATCCTGACGGCCATCATGGCCGCACATGAAGACAATCAGTAAAATTGACCGCTATCCGCCAGCCGTCTCTTTTTGTCGTTTTTGTCCCTTGTGCTAAAGACAGTACAGCCTTGCCGTCAATTACTAGCGGCAAGGCTGTTTTGCTATTTTTGTTCTATTTTTGCTTTAAGTTTTAAACTTTAAGCTCTTACGGCGCAATGATTTCGTAGGTGTTCGTCAATGTCACGGCTTCACCGGCCTTCGCATCGACAGGCGCGCGCCACTCTTCCAGATTGACGCGGGATTGCGCCCCGTTCCAGTTGCAGTAGCAGAACTGCACTTCCGCCGGATTGAAGCGATTGACGATGCGGATGCCAGTCTTCTCGTCGATGATTGTCCATTCGCCGTTCGGCTTGTCCTCTTCGCGCAGCCAGAGCTCCTTCTCCGCCTGCGGGGCTTCCGGATTCGCCAACGCCTTGACAAAGGTCTGGCCGTTCCGCTGACGCATGGACAGCTTCGCGTTCGCCGTGGAAGACACCATGAATTCTGGATGGACGCGGAACGTGATCTTGCCCGCGCCTTTCGGATTCTTTACGCTGGACGTGACTTTGAATTCCGCCTTGCCAGCCGTTAGCTCAATTTTGCGGGACATCACAAGTCCATTGGACAGAGCGGCTTCCAGCTCGACAGACGAATCCGTCTTCGAGATAACGCGATATGTTTCGCTCCAGCCCAGACTACGATGCTGGTCATTGGCGTATTCTTCATAACCGCCTTCCCATGGGCTGACTTCCTTGTTCGCATTTTCGACATTGCGCAACAGTTGGCGTTTGCCTTTCAGCTCCGTGATCCGCCAAATGCGGCCGCCCGCGGCGGGAATGATGTCGAGAGCGATCTGCGCATTCTTCAGCGTCACGACATCCAGTTTCTCACGACCTTTCTTCTGGGCATCCAGCCACTGGACGATATCGGCCGTGCCTTCGCGATAATGCGTCACCTTTTCGGCGGCGACCGTCTTCGCGAATTCCTCCGCGATTTCCGTCTTGACCGTATCCTGCGGCACAAGTGCCGTGCCTTCAAACTTGTAGCCGCCTTGGCTCAATCTCAGTTTCGTATAAAGCAACGGCATTTTCGCGACGGCCACACGATGTAACAGCTTCGCGTCGTCCTTCACAGCCTTCTCCGCTTTCGTGAACAAATCGAACGACTTCTGCAACATGGCGGGTTCATCCAGATAATCACGCGGCGCCGTGTAAATGCGGACATGGCGTTTCGTATTGGAACAGACCGTCTTGTGCAAAAGCGTCAGATAGTCGCGGATATACTTTCCAGCCGCGCCATAGTAGGCTTCCGTGAACTCGTAGAGAGCCTTCTTGCCGTCCGCGTTCGGATCCCATAAATACTTGGCCATCAAGTAGGAACGCAGTTCGGACATTTCACCGCCCTTACTGAAGTAGTTGGCCTCTTCATAGATGCCCGTCACGCCGTTGCGGATGAAGAACTGGATGTTCGGTTGCAAAACATTGAGATTCGGGAACGGCATGATGGTATGCGCATAGTTGATGACATAGTCCCAGATGTGCAGACGTTTGCAGATCTTCGACCAACCTTCCATGTCCTCCACGAACTTCTTGTTGTATTCGCAGCCATCCAGAGGATGGACGAAGCAGCATTCGATGGAGCACAGGCGGATGGCGACGTTCGGTTCCGGCTTCACGAATTTCGGTGGCTTGCGCGTGTATTGATACGCCAACGTGTCGATGATCTTTTCGGGATACTGCTTGGCGACTTCGCGGGCGATGGCGTTCACAAAATGCAGCAACGGTCCCATCTGGCTTCCTTCTTTCTCCGCCAACGCTTTGCACTTTTCGCATGTGCAATAGTTATGCCAGTCGTTCTGCGACACGCTGATGATAGCCGCGCGCGGCGACTCTTTGCACCATCTCAAGACGGTTTCCGTCGCGATTTTCAGCACGTCTGGATTCGTCAAGCAGAGCTGTGAATGATCAATCACGCGATGGCCGTTGATTTCGGAATAGTATTCCGGATGCTTCGCGCCGTAAGTCGCCGGCGGAACCAATGCGTTAAACGTATGGACGAAGCCGCGATAGTGGATGTTGCCGCCCCATTCTTCGACGTCCGGAATATAGGCGCCATTGTATTTGTTGCGGACGCTGAACGGCAACGGGCGGGAGCACGGATAATCCGTCGCACGTCCTTCCAGTGGAGGAACATACACTTTCTTAAAGGTCTTGAACGAATAGCTGCCTTTCTTCGGAATCACGATGCAGTCTTCCGTGAACCAACGGCAGTCGAGATTCTCTTCCAAGAAGGTATAGACGGCGTACAACACGCCGCGGCGGCCACCTGCCAACACTGTACCTTTCTTGTTCACTTCCATATGGATGCCTTCCAGGCCGAGTTTCGCATAATCAACGTTGAAACCATAGTCGGCCAACGCCGCATTACGGCCGATGAAAATCGGATAACGACCATCCGCGACTTCTGTCACAATGGGCAGAGAAATGCCCGTCATCTGTTCGATGTGGCTCATAAAATCCTCAGCCGCATGTTTTTCCGATGGCGTCGGCTCCAACGGCAGCACGATGGCCATCGTTTCCGCCGCCAGATTCATGCCGCCCAGACTGATTTTGCATTTGCCCAAATTGGCTTTGGTTTCGGCCAACGCCGCCTCTTCTTCTTCCAATTTCTTCTCAAGCTTCATGACAGCCTCCTTGACTTCCGCATTTTCTTTTTGCTTGTCTGAAACACGCCCCAAGGCAGCACGCTTCGCCGCAAGAAGCCGCGTCTTGCCGGCAATCGTCAATGCCTGTTTCGCCCCAACATAATCCATTGCACGAACGACATATTCGTTCGGATTGGAAACGATGGCCCACATGCAAATGTTGTACTGCTCTTCCGGCGTGAAATTGGACAGCAGTTCCGGAATGCGGAGTTTGGCATCCGGCCACCGAAGTGCTTCATTGCGAATCATTTCCTGTGTATTCCGCCGAATATCGTCTTTATCTGTATAAGCCTTCGCCAGAATGCAGCAAATATCCGCGCGGGCATGCTTGTCCGTCGTCGTTTCGCGCAGCTTGATGGCATTGACAAAATCCTTCTTTGTCAGATAGTAACGCGCCAAAAGCATGCGTTCAAACGGAGAAGGATCCGCCTTTGCCTGCAACTCCTTAATGTGATCCGCCGCGCTCTTCACCATCACGATTTTGATATCCTTGATGGCCATTTCAGAATTTTTAGCATTGGAAAGCACCAACGGCGTGAAGGCGACCGTTCCGTCTGGAACACAAATTTCCCTTGAAACCTCACGCCAATCCGGCCAGACTCCAACGCCGACGTTAGTATCAAAGCTCCATCCGAATGAATCCCATCCATAGCTGACAAGAGCCATGCCGCCGCCGTTTGGCACATTGCCCTTCACTTTCGCCGTCGCCTTATAGACGGCAAAAGGCTCCACCGGCAGATTGCGTTTGCCGGATTCCTGATAATAGACGGGATTCGCCATTTTGTGCTCAAGCACTTTGTCACCCTGCGGCGCACCGCCGTGCTCTTTCCACAAGTCATTCTGTCCGAATACGCAACATGCCGCCAACATGCAACATAACGTCAGCAATCGTTTTGTCTTTCTCATGTCCTTTCCTTTGTTTTTGAATGGCTCAAATTGTAACTTATTAATTTTAAATTATTAATTTAAAGTGGCTTAAATCACCTTCAGAATAGTTCGAGCGAGCGCGGCGCCGAATTCTTTCGCAGCCGCCGCGTCAACCGTCAAATCGCGCAGATTCGCGAACGGAATCTCAATTGATTGCGCGGCAGGTTTCCACGGAAGGCCAGCCGCCCACATGACCATCGTCTTGCCCTGCGTATAGTTGGCGGATGTGTTCCACGACACGCCAAACGGCATGTCATCGCTCGAATGATGTGGAAAACTCGCGGGCGACTCAATTTCCAGAACAGTCGAAAACGCCGTGATGCCCGCCTGGATGCGCGGATTCTCCTGTCCGACGAAATACGTGTAGATATCCGTCGGTCCCCGCAACCACGGGCAGTGCATGTCAAACAGCAACACAGGCTTGACACGATACGCAAGTGCCATGATCGCTTTGACTTCCGGATAAATCGCATTCGGCCCATAGTCCCGCGCATGGTCATGCGGCTTGCGGTTCTTCCCTTGGTCGCCATCCTCCACGCCGTCTTTGTCCGCGAAAGGCACGGCATAGAACGTGTATTCCTTATACATATTAGGATGCGCGGCAACTTCCCGCAACATTCCCTCCAGAGAATGCGTCGCCATCGACTCCTGGCAGTGGTGACGTGTCGTCACCAAAATGTTTTTCGGGCCATTACCCCACATCAACAGTTCAACTGAACGCCCTTTCCGCGAACGACACAGCTCTTCGCAATGGAACGTCCCCTCCGGCATGGTCGCCATGAACGCATCCCAGTCCGACTGCATGTACGGGATACACACGCAGAACCATACTTCCCCCGCCGTCGTCGCATGATAGCGGAACGTCTCAGCCTTCTTGTCCTCCTCAGTAACACCGCCCCATGTCCATGTCTTTCCCTTATCGACACTTACCGCTGCGCCACGATTGCCAATCGACGCGCCTTCCAGAAATTTGAAGACATACTCCCCCGGCTCATCGAATTCCGCCCGGAACTTCCAGTAGAACCAGTTTCCTGCGGTATCACGCAACTCACGTTTCAGCAAGGCATTGTGTCCGTCTATCTGTTCGACGATGACATTGCCTCCGGGCAATTGATTGTCTATTCTCATGAGTACACCCTATTTCATATGACTTTTCATGACTTTTCTTGAAATATAGCCGTCTTCCGCGTCTTTTGAAATCTTTTCTGAAATATTTTATTTTGTCAATATGCAGTTGCCTATTCATATTTTGAAAGTACATTAACAAATACTACGTATTTAGAATCCAAAAGTTAAAATAAGAGAAAAATCACAAGGAGAACGAAATGTCTCAATTCCAAACCACCAGCAGTCAATCATGGCTCAGCCGCCTAGGCGGTGCCTTCAAAGGTGTTCTCATCGGCATTATCGTATTTATCATCGGTTTCCCCGTCCTATGGAACAATGAACACGACGCCGTCAGCAACACAAACGCGCTGAATGAATTGCAGAAAGTCACCATTGATGTCGGCACGCCAGAAATCCAAGCGGAGAATGAAGGCAAGCCCGTCTTCATGACCGGTTTGGCAGCCACACAGGACATCCTGACGGATCCGATCTTCGGCATTTCCGAAAACGCCATCCGCCTGGAGCGCGAAGTCGAAATCTACCAGTATGTCGAACATCAACATTCCGAGACGAAGAAGAAGATGGGCGGCGGCACGGAAACCGTCACGACCTACACATATGAACCCGCATGGGTCCAAGCGCCGATTGATTCCAACAGATTTGAAAATCCGGACGCACGGACGAATTGCCGCAATGTCGGCATCATGCGTTTCCAGAACGACGACCAGAAGGCCGCCAATGTCTCCTTCGGCGCTTTCAAATTCGGTCCCGAAATCATCGCAAAGATCGGCGGCAGCAAAGGTTATACACTTGCCCCGGACTTCCAGTTGCCGCAACAATTGAAAGTTCTTGGCGCACGAATCGAAGGCGAATACGTCGTTGTCCCCTACACCGCGCCATCGACCACCACCGCAAACGCCGTTGAACAGACTGTGAACGCCGTCGCAGGGACAGGCGACGCCAACGCCGCCGGACAAGCCGTCGCCAAAGCCGCGGGGGAGGCCGTCGCCAATGCCGTTGGAACAGGCGATGCAAACGCCGCCACGAAGGCCATCGCCAACGCCGTTGTCCCGCATGCCGTTACGCAGATCGGTGATCTGCGCGTCAAATTCGCCATCACCAAACCGCATGAGGTCAGTCTCATCGCCGTCCAGAAAGGTGATACTTTCACCGACTACAAGGCGAAAAATGGCAAGACGCAGTTCCTTTTCCGTGACGGCACCCACACCGCCACCGACCTTTTCGAGGCGAAAGCCGCCAGCAACAAGATGAAACGGTGGATCTTCCGTGTTATAGGCTTCATGCTAATGTACATCGGCCTGGGCATGGTCTTCCGCCCGCTGTCCGTATTGGCGGACGTCATTCCTATCCTCGGCACGATTATCGGCAAAGGCACGGGCTTCGTGGCCTTCATCATCGCGGCCATCTGCTCTTTGGTGACGATTGCCATCGCATGGATCGCCTACCGCCCCATCCTCGCCATAGCGTTGCTAGTCGTAGCGGGAGCTTGCGTTTTCCTCTTCATTTCCAAGAAGAAAGCCGCCGCGCAGGCATGATTACCATCTGAAATTGCATAATCACAAACGCCCGCCGCTCCTCTTCGGAACGGCGGGCGTATTGTTTTAGTGGTTAGTGGTCAGTGGTCAGTGGTCAGTGGTCAGTGGTCAGTGGTCAGTGGTCAGTGGTCAGTGGTCAGTGGTCAGTGGTCAGTGGTCAG
>JAFZIJ010000002.1 GCA_017554445.1 Victivallales bacterium | reverse complement strand
TTCCGCCGAATCCGCCGCGGTTGAATCCGCCGCCGCTGCTTCCGCCGAATCCGCCGCGGTTGAAACCTCCTTGCTGATTGTTGTTCATGCCGTTGTTGCCGAATCGGTTGAATCCGCCTGGCATCATTCCGCCACCAGGCATTCCGCCGAATCCGCCCATGCCGGGCCTCATCATGCCGCCAGGCATGTTTCCACCGCCCATCATCATACGACGACGGTCTTGCCAACGGTTCTGGTTCTGATTGTTCTGATTCTGATTCTGTCTTGCGGCGGCCTCCGCTTTCGCAATGACTTCCTTCTGGTAATTGACGGCATCCTGCTTGCGGCTGGAACTTTGCGCGTCTCCAAATTCGATGGATAGTTTTTCATCCCTGCCGTTGCGGGAGATAATGCACGCACGCTCTTCTGGGATGATGTCTTTCAGTACATAGCCAGTATCATGAATGGTGTCGCCGATACGGAAAATCTTCTTACCTTGCGGCTGTGCTTGTTGTTGCTGCTGTTGTTGTTGCATCCATGGTGGCAACGGCATTCCGTTCTGTCCGAAACGGCCGCCCATCATGCCGGGCATGTTGCCGGGCTGGAAACGGTTCCCCATCATGCCGGGCATGTTGCCTGGTTGGAAACGGTTGCCTTGCATTCCGCCGGGCTGCCCGAAACGGCCGCCTTGCATGTTGCCGCCCATGCCTGGACGGCCGCCACGGCCACGCTGCTGCGGTTTTGTGCGGATGATGGCGACAGGCGACTTGCCGAGTTGTGCGATGCCACCCAACTCCAGTTCTGCGTTTGTGGTTTGAATGGGTTCAGAATCCTGCGGAGCTTCCGTTTCCGTAAGTTCCGTACGATCCGGATTGAAGAGGGATTTCTTCCATATATCGTCCAACGTGCCCATGCGGATCTGCGGGGCCTTTTGTTCAGTTTGCGCAGGTTTCGCCGCGGCCTTGGGGGCCTTTGCATCTTTGGTGGCTTCCTTCGCCGCCTTTTTGGCGTTGGGCTTCTCCTGCGAGAGAAGCTGCTTTTGTTCTTCCTTAAGCTCTTTGGGCAAGTCTTTTGCGAGCTTCACGGAGGCAACGGCCGAACCAAGCAGAACGGCGTTGATGACAATCCAGGCAATCGTATTCATTTGGTCGTGGCTCCTTTGGTTGCGGGCATGGCTGCCGTGCCGTTGGAAAGGATGAATTCGGATGCTTCAGGGGAGAGAGCGTAGGCCTTTGCTGTCAACTGAAGCTTTAAAGTACGGGAGGCGGCGCCAGCGGGCGCCGCGGCACCGCCGGGGCCAGGAGGCATGCCTGGTCCGCCCGGTCCGCCGGGGCCTGGAGGCATGCCGGGGCCACCGGCCTGTCCGGGCATACGCGCCACGCGAACGGGAGCGGTTGAAAGACGGAAGTTGGACCAGTAGAAACGGCGGTGCGTACGGTTCATGAAATCTTCCAGTTTTTCAAAGAAAACGCCCAGATCCTGCATGGTCAGCGAATCAATGTCCATCCTGACTTCGACTTCCTGTATGTTGTTGCGCAAGTTGCTCTTAGTCCTCTGCGCCTTGACATTTTTCCACGTCAGTTTGGCATCACGGGCAATGCCTTCGAAGCGGAGCTGCACTTCCTGCTCGATGGCGCGCTGGTTGCTGGGATCCCAGAATGGTTCCGAAAGGGTGCGCAGTTCGGCGATTTCCTGCTCGAACGCTTCTTTCTCCAATTCCGCGATCGCAAGATTCTCATGCGCATCTTTCAGTTTTTTCTGAAGCTGGACGACACGTGACTTGGTAGGCAGTTTGACGGCGCCACGGAACTGGTAGGCAAGGAAGAAGACGAAGACGACCACCAGCACGATCAGCACGATCAATTGGTTCTTTTGGTTTTTAGCGGTTGTTGCCATGATTGTGTATCCTATGGTATGTCAAGCACTAGCGTGTGCGGACGTTGCGTGTGTTGTCCATCGGCGGCGTGGGCGGCTGCATTCCGCCGGGGAAGGATGGCGGGGCGAATCCGTTGCCGTTTTGGCCACCGTTGCCGGGAGGCGGCGTGAAGCCATTATCGTTCTGCTCGCCGCCGGGGGCTGGCGGGAAGTTCATGCCTTCAACTGGTTGCGGCGGTTGCCCAAAATCATTTCCAGGGGGAGGCTGGCCTGGTCCAAAATCGTCGCCTTCGTTTTGCGGGCGGTTGAAGCCACCGCCGTTCTGCGGGCGGCCGAAGCCGCCGCGACGATCAGAACCTCTGGGGGAGAAGCCGGAACGCATGCCGCTGGATGGACGCATTCCGGATCGCGGCGAATTATTGTTTTCTCCGTCTGCATCCTGCGACTGGTCGTCCGCATCCTGCTTGGCTTCTTCCTTCATCTGCTCTTCTTTGGCCTTGCGCTCTTCTTCGGCCTTGCGGCGTGCGGCTTCGGCGCGCTCCTGATTGCGCTGTTTGGCGCGTTCGGCCTCGGAGGGGGTATCGTAACGCGCGTTCATGTCGAAATCACGTGTCCGCTTGTTGTTACGTGCATCATAATTGGATTTTAGACCGCGGACGTCACCGATGTAGGGGGAGTCTTCGATGATATCGAGAAGCTCCTGCGTGTCAATGGTGGCGGTAAGCGTCGGATCCGTCACAGGCTCTTCCAATGTGAATTTCACGAGGCCTTCGTCCCATGTGAAATTGCCTGACAACCATGCGGGCGATGGAATGGATTTGGAAAGATCCAGCAGGACAAACGGCAATGGCGGGATGCTGGGCGTGACGTCCGCCATTTCCTTTCGCAGTTCTGCGATGGCCTTCTTTTTTTCAGGCTTGATTTGTTTCTGGATGGTTTCCAGTTCGGCATTGACTTTCTTAAGTTCCTTTTCCAAGGCGCGGATCTGGCTGCTGCGGCCTTGGAGGCCGACGACGGCATAGATGACCAACGCAAGGAGGGAAATGGCCAGAAGGATACTTGCGCATAGCGTCATGAAGACGTTGCGGCGCGGCTTCAGGCTGGGCGGCAGCGGCAGCATGGTGGCCGTGTCGTGTCCGGCGGCGGACGTCAGGCCGTATGCGGCGAGCACGACGGCTGGAATATAGGCCATCTGCTCTTCTTTGGGCAGTGATTCGAGATCATTCCATTTGATAAAACCGCCGGGAAGGGCCTTGTCCAGCGTCAGGCCATCGGCGGAAACCATTGATGCGACGCGTCCTTCCGGAGATGGTGCATATGCGGTGACGCCTTCGCTGTCCGGAATTATCACGGTGTCTTCTTCAAATAATGGATCTAATGCCGCGGCAGGGGGGATGACCATGTCCAGCTGACCGAGAGCGGATACATTGGCCGTCCATTTGTCGAATACATCAGTTTTGATATAGACGATGCGTGTGCGGCTGCCTTGCTTTTTATCTTGCTTGGCGATGGTGGAGCGGAAGCCCCAGCGGATTTTGTCCAATGAAAGCGGCGTATGCTTGCGCAGTTCGAAGGCGATGGCGTTGCGGAGTTCCTCCATCGGGAGGTTCGGCATCGTGACATCCGCCATATCCCACCCTGGGCCGAGGCTGGAAGCGACGGTGAAGGCGGCATCCTTGGCGTTTAAAGACTTTGCGAAGCCCGCGAGGACTTCCGCGACGGACGTGTCCTGATCCGCTTTGGCGTTCAGTAACTTGACGATTTTGCACTTGTCACCGGAACGGGTGGCCATGACGGCCCGGCAGTCGCCGTCTTCGTTCCATGTGTAGGCAATGCATGAATTTCGTGCGAAATGAGGCATATTATCTTGTCGGTTTGGCTATGATGATGTGTTATTTTGTACTTATGCTAATTAAACGCTGTCTCACAATGTTTATTGTGTGACATAGATATTTTTTTATTCGTTTCGGATCTCCCAGATGGAGAAGGTTTCCTTCGCGCGGTCCGCGAAGATGGAGGTGCTTGTCATATTGACTTCCCGTGTAATGGTGCGGATGACGCGGATTTCGCCGGACGGATCCGTGGCCGTGGCGGTGATTTCCGCGTAGTTGGACTCTTCGAAGGAGAACTTGCTTTTGACATTGTAAAGGAGGTCTGCGTCAAGGGATTCCTCCAACGGGATGGCATCGAGCATCCATGCGTCGCGCGCGTCCAGAATGGCCTGCAGATTGGCGTCCGACAGATCCGTCAACTGGTTGATGAAATCCTGTGCGGAGGCGGTGAAGAACGGGATTTTACTGCTGGATGAACTGCTGGTGCCGGAAGATGTCCTGCCGGACGTTCTGCCTGAGGAGCCACCAGCGGCGGAAGATGATCCTGTGTTTATGGTGATGCCTTTGGGCGGGATGATGGTGACTTCGCCATTGATGACGTTCTGCCAGTTTTCCAGCCAGTAGATTTCCGCGCGGAACTGCATGGCGTCGTTGCGCGGGAGGGTGGAATAGCCTTCGTTCGCGTAGTCGTCGGCCTCCTTGCCGTAGAGGTTCGTGAGGTCGTTGCTATCGACGTAATCGTTGTAGATGTCGATGAATTCGTTGGCGGCGTCTAGAGAATCCGAATCATCGACGTCGATGCCGCTTTTGACGGAATCGATGTTGGTGACGGAAATGGATTTGAGGGCGTCTCCGATGAAGACTTGGCATGTATCGTCGTAGAGGAGATGTTCACGGCGGTCCATCATCCAAGGCTCGAAGTCTGATGTCGCTTCGCGGTCGGAGAGATCGACGCCGAGGGTGCGGTCTGAGAAAAGGCGGCGGTCCGTCAAATGCATCCACAGCCCCATGTCCGCGGCGGATTCCGCCTGGAGGCGGAGTTCGCTGGTGATGGCGGCGACTTTGGCGTCTTTTGCGATGGTTTCGGAGACGAGCATCATGTGGGCGGCCAGAATGGTGGTCGCCGCGAGCACGGCCAAAACGAGCAGGAGGGCCATGCCGTCTTGGTTGCCTGGATGTGTCTCTTGGGTTGGTTTCATCTTAAGCTATCTTATTGGGGATTAATTGGTTGTTTCGTCCTGTGGCTCCCATTTGCCGAAGCGTTCGCGGTAGCTGTTGCCCATAGTTCGGCGGAACCATGTTTCGGAGCGGCCGTCTTTCCAATTGACGGTCATGATGATCGCGAGCGGGGCATCCGTCCGTTCGGAATCTTCCGTCTCCCATTCGTCCGTCCAGATGAGCCGTTCGGACCAGTCCAACGTGTCGTCGTCATCGAAGTCCGCGTATTGGAAGGAGATGGATTCGACGTCCGTTGCGAGGATGGAGGTATGCTGGATTTCGCGGACGTCCTCCCAGTCGAAGAACGGCCGATCTGCGTAGTTGAGGACGAGATTGTCGTCTTCGATGGAGAATTCGGCGAAGCGGATGGCGCCTTCGTCCACGTCGTTGAGGCGGTGGAGAAAAGCGCAGCGGAGCATGTCCGGAAGTGCAACGATGACAGGAGCTTCTACGATGGTCTCCTCTTCTGGATCGGGCCATGTGAAGGGGATGATGTTCGGCAGAACCGTGTCGATGGCGCGATCCAGCGCGAGCAATTCGTTCAACTGGTTGCGACGGACTTGCAGTTTGGACCATGATTGCGTCGTCTGCCCCGCATAGACGAAGAGGACGATGGCCAGGCCGAGAAAGATGGTGGATGCGATGAGCACTTCCAGAAGTGTGAACGGATGGCGACGCATTTTCATTCGAAGTCGTCCTCCTTCAGAATTTTCCGGACATGCGTTTCGGTCATGCGGTTGCCGTCTTTGTCAAAGACTTCGATCATGTATTCACCGATGATCCAGCCATCAATGGCTTCTTGTGCATCTTCATGGATATCATCGACTTCCAGAAGCTGGCAGGATGCGGAGAAGCCTTCCGGAAGGATTTCCGACGGCAACTGGCCATACGGGCCGGCCATGAGATAGAATTCGGCGGCGTTCGATGCCAGATGTTGCCGTGCCCATCTATTTTCCGCTTTGATGACGGTCGTCTGGGCGCCGGAAACGATGGCGGCGGTGGCGGCGACGGCAAGGCCGAGGACCACTGTGGCGATCATGACTTCGGTTAACGTGAAAAGATTTCTATTGTTGAAACTGGGCATGGATTGTTATGGATAAGCGGTTCGTTATCGATCATTTGATCAATAAACGCCGAAAAGACGAAAATCTTGCATGGGACGATGAAAAAAAATGTCATTCCGACATTCTTTTTATATTGATAAATATGAATAAATATAAAAGATAACATGGCAAAGGTGATTTTCAACAAAAGCCATACTATAATTTATTAATTTATTATAAATTATGTAAAGTTTTAGGGCATTGGTTACGCGGTGGCTTTCCGCAGTGAATGTTTTTTCTTGTTAAGCATTGCGGATGATGTATATTAGGATGTTGGATGGATGTGCGGGAATGGAAAGAACAGAGACATGGACGCGGCGCGGGGGTGTCTCGCGTTGTTCCGCAAAAGACAAGGAAAATGAAAATGGCGCAAGTTGCCGTCTTGATGGGCAGTTCGTCTGATCTGCCGAAAATTCAGTCCTGCATGGATACGCTTAAAAAGTTGGGCGTGTCGTTCGAAGTACGTGTCATGTCCGCACATAGGACTCCGGACGTGGTGAAGGAATACATTGGTGGTGCGGCGTCTCGTGGCATTCGCGTCATCATCGCGGCGGCGGGCGGCGCGGCGCATTTGGCAGGCGTTTGCGCGTCCCATACGATTCTGCCGGTCATCGGAATTCCGGTTGAAGGCGGAGCGTTGAATGGAATGGACGCGTTGTTGGCGACCGTCCAAATGCCGGGCGGCATTCCGGTGGCGACAGTTGGCGTCGGCAGCGGTGGTGCGACGAATGCCGCGCTGTTGGCGATTCAGATTCTTGCGTTAAATGACGCCGAACTGGCGTCTCGTTTCGCGGCGGACCGCGCGGCTCGCCGCCAGAAGGTTCTCGATGCCGATGAGGCGATGCTGAAACAATACAGTAACTGATGCATAACAACCTAACAGGCAAGGCTTTGGCCATTGGCATTCTGCTTTTGGCGATTCACCTGCCCGCCGCGACGTACTATACGGAAGTCGTCCAATCCGGACGAATCCGTGTGAGAGCGACGACGGAGGCGCGCAGTCGTGCCGTAGGCGTGTTTGTCTCCAGATGCTTCGAACGCATCGACAAACTGTTGGGGGTCAGCGGTCAGCCGACGAAGACGCTGACTGTTGTGGAAATGGCGTCTGGAGGCGAAGAGGAGGGAGAAGAGAAAAGCAGCTACACGCGGGTGCGGTTCCGTCCGGACATGAGTAATGTGGAAGTCGTTCATTCCATTGTATATGCGTTGATCATGCGCCGTGAAATGGAATTGCCTAAGCCAGAAGGTGACGAGGAGGAGGCTCTGTCGTCGTTATGGAAGAAGCGGGAGACACCGACGGCGAATTGGCTGGCGGCGGGTATCACGCATCGCATTCTTGTGGAGGAGATGGGCGGCGTGGGGCTCATGTCGAAGGACTACGAAATCGCGCGCAACCAATATTCGTTGCGGAAATTTCCGAGCATCGACATGCTGGTTGGCGGTGGAATTGATGTCGAATTTCGTCCATTGTTTGAGTTTTTCATGCTGCATTCGGATTTGTTGCTGCTCAGTCTGGAAGCATTACGGCGCGGCCAATCTGATTTATTTGTCGCGATGCTTCAGGGGGAGCGTTCAGGGCGTGATCCGCTGGCGGTTTTCGATGAACTTTTGAGGAAGTACTATCCAGAAGGAAAAGGTCGGCAGGAGTTTTATGAGCATCGTGTGGCGATCGTCAGTTTGCAACGCCATCGTGGCGGCGGAGCGGAAATGATCGCGGAACGTGTGGCGGAATTGGAGACTGTTCCGTCGGTAGGCGGCAGTGGCCCGGATGCGTTGAAACGCGTTCGCTTGGAGGAGATTCCGAAAATTCTGGAAGATTACAAGGCGGATACGCGTGCGTTTTTGCGTTTGGAACAGCGTTTCAAGGACTTGCAGATGGACGCACCGTATTTTCTGCGGGATTCGTTGGGCCGTTATGTCGAAGCGTTGCAATTGTTGCGAGAAGGCAAGTTGCGTCGTTTTGAAAAAGAATTCAAAAAGGCGCGCGAGGCGTTTCTGAGGGCGTTGACGAAACAGCGTGAAGTGGATGCGTATCTAGATGAATACGAACGCAATAGCATGTCCGTCAATGCACGTTTGGATGATTTCTTGGAGATCATCCAACGATATGAACGGATTGCGGATGGTCTTTACACGCAAGGCGAAGTTTTTCCAAAATAGGGTTCTTCAATGGTTTATCTGGACTATGCGGCCTCCGGTCTCGTGCGGGAAGAAATCGCCAATCGCTATGCGGAATATTGCCGCGACTATTCACTGAATCCGCATGGCGGGACGGCGCAGGCGGAGGCTTGCCGGCGGAAGATTCAGGAGTCGGAACATCGTCTGTTGCAATGTCTTGGAATTCGAGACGGCGAGGCGCATGTCTTGTGGACAAGCGGCGGGACGGAGGCGTTGAATCTGGCCATTCGCGGAAGCTTTGACGAACATGGCGGTATTTTTGTGGATGCCGCCGCTCATCCCGCCATGCTGCATCCTTCGGAAGCCTGCGGTAACTGTTGTAAGATGGCAATTGACGGTGAAGGACGGATCATGTTTCCGGAGAATGGCTTAACGAAAAGTTCTCTGGTCTGTGTCTGCCATGCGAACAATGAAAGCGGCGCCGTGCAGGATTTGCTATCAATTCGACATCAGATGAATGTGGCAGGCGGCGGCCGCCTGCTTGTGGATGCGGCGCAGAGTTTTGGCAAACTGCCGATTCCATGGCGTTCCGCCGGAATCGATCTCTTGGCGGTTTCATCGCGGAAGATCGGCGGGCCTGCATCCGTCGGAGCGTTGATTGTGCGGAATGGAATCAAATTGCGGCCGTTGATTTTAGGCGGCGGACAGCAGGGCGGTTTGCGTTCAGGAACGGTGGATACGGTCGGCGTCATGATGTTTGCGGATGCGGCGGAAATGGCATGTGCGGAACAAGACACCATAATGGATAACATCCGTCATTTGAACGAGTTGCTGTGGGAGGGGCTGAAGCCATTTGAAAAATACGGCTTCGTGCGGCTAAGTCCGCAAGATGGTTCGCCGTATATCGCGTCATTTGCGTTCAAAGGCTACGAAGGGGCGGTATTGAAGCGGATTTTGGCGCAGAATGAAGGCATCGTTATCAGCACGGGAAGCGCCTGTTCGGCGGAAAGCGGCGAATTGAGCCATGTCTTCCGCGGCATGGGGTTCGACGACGCGACCGTGCGTGGCGCGTTGCGCGTCAGTTTCGGTCATGGCTCGCAGGAAGGCGATGTCATCGCCTTCCTTGCGGGGCTGAAAAGGACAATAGAAGGCTATTAAAGAGACGAATTTGGTATTTGCTTTTAGCTAAATATTTGTATATTGCGTCCGCAAAAGGAGTTCCTGCTGCATGCCGGGGGAGAGACGGACAAAATAGTCCGTGTAGCCGCCGATGCGCACGACCAGATCCGCATATTCGTCTGGATGGGCGATGGCTTTCTTCAGCGTCTCGTTATCGGTCACGTTGATTTGTGTCTGGAAACCGCCGCCTTTGATGAAGGCATTGACAAGAGCGAGCAGTTTTTCGCGTGCATCGTCCGTCGCAAGCAGTTCCTTCGAATATTTCATGTTGAAAGCAGAACCGCCGACGAGCGGATAGTGTTCCCATGAACAGACGGATTTGACAGCAGCGCTGGGGCCGAGCTTCTCTCTGCCTTGCGCAGGGCCTGCGCCGTCCGCAAACGGGAAGCCTGCGATACGGCCGTCCGGCGTGGCGCCAGTCTGTTCGCCAAGACGTTGATGCATGACCCAGCAGAATGTTCCAGGGATGTAAAGCGCGTCGTCTGGCGGCATTCTGTATTTGGAAATCTCTTCGCGGATGAAGCCGACGATGATTGGAATCAAGGAATCGACTTCTACGTTGTCCTGTCCGTATTTAGGATATGTCTTGAGGAATTTCTGCCGCAGTTCGGGGCGAGATTTGAAATCGTCTTTCAGAATCTCCAGCAGCTCGGCCTGCGTCAAATTCTTCTGGTTGAAAATCTCTTCGCGGATGACGACGAGCGAATCGACGAGGTTGGCGAGGCCGACGAACGAGCATTCGATCCAATTGTATCGTGCGCCGCCATTTTCGATGTCAAGGCCACGGCTGATACAGTCGTTTGTGAAGACGCTTTGGAGCGGGCGGCGGCGGTTGGCGATGCGTGTTTCGCGGTCTTTCTTCTGGGCAACCGCCCCGTTTTTGACATGCGTCGCGAGAATCTTATGGTAGTTCTCCAGGAATGCGTCAAAATCAGCCGCATCCGTCTTCAGATTTTCCAGAAGCATCTGGGAGAGATTGTAATACGGCGACGCAACCCAAACGTTGGAGAAACCGCACGGCGTGATTTCCACGCATGTCGAATTGATGTAGTTGCCACGGATGTTTTCCGGAACTCCATAGTATTCAAGGCCTTTGCGGATGACGGTGTCGTTGAAGAACGACGGATTCGGATAGCCTTCCGCGATGACGTCGATGGCGAGCCGTTTCAGCGAATGCGGTGTCTTTTCGTTGACGCACAGGCCGACGGACGGATACACCAGGCGGCAGAGCCGTACGGCGTCGATGGATGCGTAGGACAAATCGTTGACGACGTCGCCACCAAGCATGACACCGAAGGCCAGTCCGTTGAACGTGAAGTGGTTGATATACAGATAGATGAGAGCAAACGCCTGGACGGCGTCGCGGTAGGTGACGCGTTGTTCCATCAAGTCGCGTTCGTAGAAACGGATGAGACGGCGGTCAAGTCGGCCCGGATTGATGAGCGACGAATCATCGCCGATTTCAACGCC
>JAFZIJ010000040.1 GCA_017554445.1 Victivallales bacterium | reverse complement strand
TTAATCATTAATCATTAACTATGAAAACCATGCTCACATGCCTTCTCTGCGGCAGCCTCGTCGCCGCAGAAGCCGCCGCCCAGCCCGTTACATTCTCCAACGGCAACCTCAAGGCCGATATCGCCGACGGCATCCTAACGCTTTCCGACGGCAAAGCCGTCGTCCATTCCCCCGCCGAAGGCCATTGGTCCATCGCGACGGAATGGAAGGACAACCATCCGCAGGCCTGGTCGCACGACAAAATCGACGCCGTCGAAAAAACGTTGGACGGCTTTGTCCTGCGCGGCGTCGTAACGTTCCCGAATGGAGCCATCTGCGAATGCCGCGATTCCTGCGAATGGCGCGATGGCGTGTTGTTCATCACGCGCCGTTGGCATTACAAAGGCAACGCGCCGTTGCCGCATATCACGCTGTCCGCCCGTTGGCAGCAGCCCGGAGCGTTCGGCGGCATTTTGCTGCCCGGCATCCTCTATTACGGCAACCCGTCAGGCGCCGCCAGCGGCGCCGTTCCCGTTTTGCCTAAGTCAGTCGGCAGCAAGGGGTTCTATGAAGAACACCGCTATCCCGCGCCGTTCGCGTCGTCCGAACAATCCAATCAGACGATGGCCGCGTTGCACACGCTGCCGTCGCCTGTTCCGAATCCGGAACGGCCTGATCTCTGGTGGTCGCTCGGCGTCGAATATTTGGAAAATGCGACGGAACTCGCGTGCTACACGGGATTTGTCTCAAGCAACGGAAAGGACGGCGTCGTGAAAGCCGGTCAGCGCAAATGGTTGGAAATGCCAAACGCCTGCATGACGCTTCAGCCGGACATGACCGTCGAGAAGTCGTTCGCCATTCAAGTCGCCTCCAACTTCAAGAAAGGCAGCGGTTTCTGCCCTGCCATGGACTACGCCGTCAACTTCTGGCAACCGTCGCGCGTGCCCTACATCGACGGACAGCGGCTTGTCCGCAGAAAATACGCCTACGCGCTCACGCGTTACCACCGCGAAGAAGGCGTCGCAGGCAGTTTGTTCCATCCCGTCGGCTTCCCCGCTCCCGTCGAAATCGTCTATGGCTGGTGCGGCCGTAGCGAAACATTCGGCTATGTCGCGCCTATTCTCGGCCCGCTTTGCGGCGATCCGGATTGGGAGCAACGCGCAGAGGAATCCATTGATTTCATGTGCAAATCACCCTACGATGAAAACGGCTTCTGCGTCCGCTACGATGTACCGACCAAGAAATGGAGCGGCAAGGATTTTGTTTCGCAAGGCCAAGCCCTCGAGACATTTACATCCGCCCTGCTTGATCGTAGCGAACACAACATGCCCCTCAAGGTGACGTGGCTGGAATTCTGCCGGAAAAACACGGAAGTCTTCGTCAACCGTATCTTGAAGGATGATTGGAAGCCTGTCAATACATGCGAAGCGACGCTTGGCGCGCCAATCGCCAACGCCTACATGATTTTCAAAGATGACCGGATGAAACAGGCCGTCCTCAAGCTTGCCGACTACTACATCGCGCGTCATATCACCATGGAAGAGCCCTATTGGGGCGGCACGCTCGACGCACGTTGCGAAGACAAGGAAGGTGCCGTCTGTGCGATGTACGCCTTCTATGCCGCATGGCTTATCACAAAGGACCGCAAGTATTTGGAAGCAACGGAACACGCCACGCAGGTCTTCTTGACCTACGTCCAGTTGTGGGACATTCCCATGCCGCCGAGCCGTCTCGCCGACAACCATTTCATCAGCCGCGCATGGACCGCCGTCTCCGTCCAAAACATGCATTTGGACGTCTTCGGCATTTTCGTCCTCCCGCATCTGTGGAAAATCGGCCGCGATCTCAACCGCCCCGACTGGCAGAAACTCGTCGTTCCGATGTTCGTCAACTGTGGCCAAATGACCGACGCCTACGGCAGCCAAGGCGAGCAGATTCAGCATACGAATTATGCGCAACGTCCTCCGTTCGAGCCAGTTGAAGTTCTTCGTGGCGGCTACGCGGAAAATTGGATGGTCTTCTGGATGACCGCCGCCTTCCTGAACACATCCGCCCAATTCACACGTCTTGGAATTGATTATAAATAGTATTAAGATGCACAAGCTCTGACTTGTGCAAGAAAAAAGGAAAATCATGAAAATCACAAGGATTCTCAGTCTTCTTTGTTTGGGCGGCGCCGCCGTCGCGCAAACCGTCCAAATCTCCAATCAAGGCAAAAGCGACTACATCATCGTCACGCCCGACAATCCCGCGCCCGTCGTGAAGACGGCCGCCGCGGAGCTCGCTAGCCATTTGAAAGAAGTCACAGGAAACATGTTCGCCATCGTTGCGGAAACCACCCGCCCCGCCGGCAAGCCTGCGTTCGTCGTCGGCCCCGCGAAGGCGTCTGCCGCCGTGTTCAAAGATCCGACGTTCGCCAACGCGAAACCTGACGAAATCGCCATCATCTTCAATGGCAACGACATCTACCTCAACGGCCAAATGCCGCGCGGTCCATTGTACGCCGTCTATACCTTTCTGGAAGACTACGTCGGCGTCTGCTGGTGGACGCCTGAAGAGCGCACGATTCCGCACAAACCGACGCTTGTCGTCAATGCGAAAAATCACGAATATGCTCCGAAAATCATCTGCCGCGAAACCTTCTACAAAGGTGCCCTGCAGGCGAGTTTCGCGCCGTACATCAAATGCAACGGCCATTTCGCGGGCATTCCCGCCGACCACGGCGACCATCGTTCCATCATCGGCTGGTGCCATACGTTCTATCAATTCCTCCCGCCGGAAAAGTATTTTGACGCCCATCCCGAATGGTACAGCGAAATCGACGGCAAACGCGTGAACGGCCGTTACCAGCTCTGCCTCACCAACGAAGAGATGCGCAAGGAATTCGTGAAAGTCGCCTTGCAGAAAATCCGCCAGAATCCCGCCGCGGGCATGATCTCCATCTCGCAGAACGATTGGCGCGGCAACTGCCAGTGCGCCAAATGCAAAGCGATTGAAGAGGAGGAAGGCAGCCCGTCCGGCCTCTTGCTCCGCTTCGTCAACGCCGTCGCGGCAGACATCGCGAAAGAGTATCCGGACTTCCTCATGGAGACGCTCGCCTACCAATATACGCGCAAGGCGCCGAAAATCACCAAGCCCGCCAAAAACGTCGTCGTCCGCCTGTGCAGCATCGAAATGAATTTCGCGCAGCCACTGGAGACTGGACCGGACAACGTTAGCTTCAAGAAGGATATCGAAGATTGGAGCGCCATCGCTCACAACCTCTTCATTTGGAACTATGTAACCAACTTCAGCAACTACCTTCTCCCGCAGCCGAACTACCGCGGTCTCGCTCCCGACATTCGTTTCTTCGCGAACCACAACGCCATCGGCCTGTTCGAACAGGGCGACGCTGGCTGCTGGCTCGGCGATTTCGTCCGCCCGCGCCAATGGGTCATCGCCCACCTTCAGTGGAATCCATATCAAGATGAAATGGCCCTCGTCAACAAGTTCTTCGACGGCTACTACGGCGCTGCCGGCCAGCCGCTTCTGAAGTACATCAACTACCTCTGTGACGCCGTCGAAAAAGCACAATACAACCTCCGCTGCTACAACGCCAACGTCGATGGCTGGCTCACGCCCAAGCAAGTTACAGAAGCTGTGAAGCTCTACGCCGCCGCGGAAGAAGCCGTAAAGGACGATCCGATTCTCGCGAAACGTGTCCGTCGTGAACGTCTCCCGCTCGATCTTGTACAGATCATGTACGCGCAGGAAATGAGCCGCACGAAACGCTTCCTTGGAAAGGATGCGGATCTTGATTTGAACAACATCGTGAAACTGGCCGATGAATTCGTGGAACTGACAAAAGATGCGGGACAGTATCGCGAAGGACGCGCTTTCGGCGACTACGCCGTCAACCTCCAGAAGAGCGTCCGTGCGCTTATCGGCGCATCCACCTATGTTCCAGAAGTTTGCAAAGGCAAGGCCATGGACACGTGGGACGTCTTCCCTGTTATCAGCTTTAATCTTCATGGCGAAGGCAATTGGATCAAAATGATCAATGATCCCGCCGCCGCGCAGGGCAAAGTCCTCCGCATGCCTGGCAACCACCGCGAATGGGCGGCCCAGACGAACGCCATTCCACTCGCCTACTACGATGCCGAAAAGCAATGGAAACTGGTCGTTTCCGTCCGTTGCGACGCCGCCGCCAACGACGGCGACGCCCTCCATTTCGGTGTTTACGGCACAGGCCTGTTCTACATCAACGAAAACATCCCAGTCGCGAAATGCAAAGGCCAGAAGTATGTCCGCATCGAATCGAAGCCCTTCTCGCTGAAGCCATTGATCGGCAAATCGCCGTATATTTGGTTCGCCCCCGTCAACCGTCCTTTGGATGAAGTCGAAGCCGTCTATATCGACGAAGTCGTCATCATGCAGGCGGAATGACGCAGAATAATCTTTAGGCAACAAGGCGGCCAGAATTGCATAATTCTGGCCGCCTTGTTGTATTGCAATCAAATTCAAAACTGCACTTCTTGAAAAAACACTGTTTTTATACCTGAAGTTACACGAAATGCCACTTTAGAAAAGGCCGTTTTTACACGAAATGCCACTTTAGATTTTAAAACCCCTCGAATTCGAGGGGTTTAAAACGCCTTCTAGCCTTCTAGCATTCTAAATTTCTAGACATCTAGTTAACTTCACTCCACCCTATAGAGCTCTGCGTGATCGTAATAAGCCTTTCCTTCGCAACCAGTTGTCCCAAGTTGAAGAGTGAGCTTGCCGACGTTGTCGGGAGCGGCAAAACAGCCTTCGATCGCAACCCATGTGTCTGGCGTCATGTTCTTCGGAGCAAAGAATTTCAAATCATGCGCCATGGCCCAATTGCCGTCCGCCTGACGCCAACGCAAGGTGATGGAGGCGTCGCTTTTCGCAGGATTCTCAATCTTCACGCGGCAACGCACGATGTATTTCGCATGCTGTTCCGTTTCAACCTGTTGCAGGAAACAAGCGTTGTCCGTCGTATCCAAGAAAGCGCAATTGGAATTGCCGTTTTTCGCCATGCCGCATTTGCCGTAGTTTCTGCACCAGAACACCCATGACGCGAAATTACTTTTCTTCCAGTCGGCCATCGTCGTGTCAGCGGCATTTTCACCATTGTTTATTTCTTCGAAATCAGCGTTCTGCAATAGATTTTTATACGCCTTCGGATTTGCTTTCTGCTTTATGGAAAATGCTTTGCATTCTTTCCACAATTGTTCTTGGTCATTTGCATTGAAAACAGCAGTTAGGCGTTCCACAAGTTGTTTAGACTTAGGATTTAGCGGTTTTGAAACGGCACGTTTGAGAATCTCACGAATCCGTGCGCATTCGCCGCGTTCGGCCAAAGCCGCCCAATAATATTTCTGGCTTGTGTTGTATTTGGACGGGACGGGATGCTCTTTCCAGATGCGTTCGCAGATTTCGAAAAACTCCCGCATGTCCTCTGCGGCGGGCCCATAGACACGCGTCAGAAACTCATCGCGCAAAGCATCCACACTTAAGTACGGATTCCACAACAGTTGCGAGCCAACCCACATGTACATCGCGTTCGCATCCCAAAAATCCGCCTGCGTGCCATTTGTGTATCGCGACGGCTTGTCGTTGTCCGGAATTAATTCGGCATGTTCGCCATAGACTCTGTTTTCATATTCGTAGCGAAAATCCGCCGCCATCGTCCTGTCAACAGCGCGTGGGAAACACCCTTGAATTCCATAATAATCATAGATGACAATCTGCACATTTTGCGGAAACCAGTTGCGAAGGCGCGACCATGAATATTCGTTTTCAGGCGAATTGACGGGATACCGAACATTCTTGTAGATAGGGCATAAGATGATATCGATATTCTTCTCGACCTGTATCGCAGGCGGAATTTCCGCATAGTGGTACGCGTATGTGCAAATATGGACGCCCGGATGCGCAACCTGCATATATTTTGCAAGCCTGTTGAGAAACATGTAAAAACGTGTGGATTGGAAATTGTCCGCTTTACTAGTCAAGATCTTGCCATCAGGCAGCACGATGTCCTTCATGCATTCAGGGCATGTGCAGGCATTGTGATTGTCCTCCAGACAGACCGCAATGCTCTTTGCATTCGAAGTACTTGCGTAGGTCTTTTCAAGTTCCTTGATGAAATCGGCGATCATGTTTTCGTTCGTGAAACAAAGCTGTGCATGGCACGTTTTTTCGCCTTTTGGAACGAACGGATCAATCCGTTTGCCGTTCTTCATGGAATAGTATTCTGGATGTGTCTCCCAATACGTTTTCCGGTTAATATAGCGGCGGCAGATATTGTGCGCATAGCATGCCTCCTGCCAGACGCCCCAGTCGGGCCGCTCCCGATTGGCGGCAGAATTTCCCATGCCGGAAGTCCATGTAGCGCAGTTACGTACATTCCACATGAATTCATTCGGCGGACATGGGAAAAAGACCTGCCATCCACGAACATGGAACTTCGGGATGTCCAGACCTTCTTCAATATTGAACACGATATCTTTGCGTTTAGAAAAAATCGTCCCATATTCCGGATTCGGCCGCGCCCAAATGATATCCGTATTCTTGCGCAGCAGACGATAGACGGCGTTCAACGACCCTTTGGACATGGTGCCGTATATTGTCAGCGTCTTTCCATCGACATCCAGGCCATAGCCGTCGATATCCTTCAGCAATTCCGCCGCTTGCGGATGTTTCTGAAGGATTTTCGAATCAGACGTCAGATGGATTTTGTATTCCGCAGTGGCGGGCTTTGCGACAATCGGAAGTTCCGCATCAGAAATCTCTTTTACCCAATATCTTAGTTCGTCTGCCGCATGCTTTATCGTGACATCCGGATTGTCGCCGACGATGATTTCCGCACAGGCGACGCCGTCCTTCACAAGAACGATAGGCTCGCCTGTACAACATGCCGCAAACACAAGAAAACAAGCAAGATAGAAATAGATTTTCTTCATGGATTTTCACGTTTTTTCAATTCGGCAAGATCCGCGACAGCCGTGTCCACCCATTTCTGCCCCGTGCCTTTCGGCGAACGGACATGGCAGCAAAGGCGCGTCTCGTAACTGCCTTCATCCAATGCCTTGTCTGTTGCAACATAACCAACTGTGTCGTTGGCGAGACCGATGACCATCGTCTGCGGGAAAGGCGAACGCCCCTTCAAATCCAGACCAAACTCCACAAAGACTTCGCCAGGCAGTCCAGTAATGCCCAAATCGTTGACACAGAGCGAGTGGACAGGAATGTCAAATTCCGTCGGCATCGTGAGCATCGTCATGATTTCATTGGCATAGACGATTTCAGACTTGCTATGGCTTTCGCGGGCCGCCAGAATCTTTTTCGATTCTTCAATCAATTCAGCGGACGGTGTACGAGCCTTGAATGGAACCATGGACAGCTTCGCATCGACGAAGCCTTCCGTCTTGAAGTCTTCATCCCGCAATAGGTTCCACGCCTTCCAAGCTTCGCCCGCGCAGACGTTTGCGACGCGTTCCGCCTGCTGGAAGTTCGTACGAGACGTGCGGTTCGGTTTTGTAAAATCGCAGTTGTTGATGTTGCCCTGCGTGCCGTTCGCCATCATGACCAGAAATTCCGTGCCCGCGATGCGATGCATGGCGTAGGCGAAAAATTCGAAATAGTCGGCGGAGATGATCGTATGGACTTTCATGGGGCCGACATAATGCAACGCGAGATTCGCATAGAGGGCCAACGGCTTCTTCGTCTCAGGATCGCGTGCGATCAGCAGGCCGAGCTGCGGATCAGTCGGACCAGCCGGGCAGACGGCGTTTGGATTCATGAAGCCCGGATTCATGACCGTCGAGCCGTCTTTCATGTGCCAACGGCGGTTGTGGACCTCTTCATGGACGTCGCCGGATGCATGGGCGATCTCCGCCGGAACGCGCGCGTTATGGGCCATCACAAAGGCATCCGTAATCTTCGGTATAAGGCTTTCCGCATAGCCCGGTTCCGCCGGCACGCCAAGCAAATCAATGACGCCAGGCCCTGTATGCGTATGCGTCACGGAAATCAGAACATGTTCAGCATCAACGCCAGTTCGGGCCTTAATCAGCTCTTTCGCCTTTTCCACGACGGGGCGCGAAATATAGAGGTTGTCCAACGTGATGAGACCGATTTCGCGTTCGCCGTCGGAAATCGCCAACGCCTTCACATACAACGGATCGTTTATGCCTGTCGCCAGGCGATCATCAAAATATCCGGACATATGGCAGCCCAGACCAGGCGTGATGTCCAGTTTCGCCGTTCCTACCGTAAACTTGCCCATAAAATCCTCCTATAAAATTGCCGTGGTAACGAGGCCGTCTCGGCCTTGATGCTATTTTGCCAAGGGCGAGACACCCTCGTTACTTCAAGGGCGGGACGCCCTCGTTACTTCAAGGGCGGGACGCCCTCGTTACCACAGCCTCGCTACCTTCAAGGGCGGGACGCCCTCGTTACTTCAAGGGCGGGACGCCCTCGTTACCACAGCCTCGCTACCTTCAAGGGCGGGACGCCCTCGTTACTTTCTCTTCAGCAATTCGGAAAGGCCCGCGACGGCCGTGTCCGCCCACAGCTTTCCCGTGCCTTTCGGCGAACGGACGTGGCGGCAAAGACGCGTCTCGTAACTGCCTTCGTCCAACGCCTTGTCCGTCGCGATGTAGCCGACCGTTCCATTGGCGAGACCGACGACCATCGTCTGCGGGAACGGCGACCGTTCCTTCGTGTCCAGACCGATTTCCACAAAAACTTCACCATGCAAGCCGACGATACCTAAATCGTTGACATACAACGTGTGGACGGGAACAGTCAGATGCGATGGCATGTCGTTCAACTGCACGATTTCGTTGGCATAAACGACTTCATGCGGTTTGTAGCCGTCTGGATTCGCCATAATCTTCTTGGATTCTTCCAAAAGTTCCGCCGACGGCGTACGCGCGTTAAACGGAATGATGCTGATCTTCGCATCGACGAAACCTTCCTTCTTGAAGTCCTCATCCCGCAACAGGTTCCACGCCTTCCAAGCTTCGCCCGCGCAGACGTTCGCGACGCGTTCGCACTGCTGCCAGACCGTGCGCGACGTGCGGGCAGGCTTCGTGAAATCGCAGTTGTTGATGTTGCCTTGCGTGCCGTTCGCCATCATGACCAGAAAATCCGCACCTGCGATGCGCTGCATGGCGGCGGCGAAGCAGCCGAAATAGTCGGCAGAGATGATTGTATGGATTTTCTGCGGACCGACGTAATGCAAAGCCAAATTCGCGTACAAAGCAAGCGGCTTCTTCGTGACAGGATCGCGGGCGATCAACAGGCCGAGCTGCGGATCGGTCGGGCCGGCGGGACGGATGGCGTCCGGATTCTGGTAGCCCGGATTCATCCGTGTCGAACCGTCTTTCATGTACCAACGGCGGTTGTGGACTTCTTCATGGACGTCGCCGGAAGCATGGGCGATTTCGGCCGGAACACGCGCGTTGTGCGCCATCACAAAGGCGTCCACGATGCGCGGCGCAAGTTTTTCCGCATAACCAGGCTCCGCAGGCGTGCCAAGCGACGACATGACGGCAGGCCCTGTATGCGTATGCGTCGTCGAAATCAGAATATGCTCCGCATCCACGCCTGTTTTCGCCGTGATGATCTCTTTCGCTTTTTCAACAATGGCGCGTGAAATATCGATGATGTCCAACGTGATCAGGCCGATTTCGCGTTCGCCGTCGGAAATCGCCAACGCCTTCACAAACAACGGATCGTTGATGCCTGTCGCGAGGCGGTCTTCAAAATATCCGCACATGTGGCAGCCCAATCCGGGCGTGATATCCAATTTCGCCGTTCCGACCATGAAATTACCCATAAAAACCTCCTTAATTATTAAATATTAACCAACTATAAGACTCAGAGTAGCAAGGCCGTCTCGGCCTTGTCAAGGGCGGGACGCCCTCGTTACCATCCAACGGCGGGACGCCGTCGTTACTTCTTTTCTTGCGCTTTTTCTTCTTTCTTCGGCGGAATCAGCGAGTCATCAAAATGGACAGGAGCGTTGTTCGCCACAAGTGTCTTCTGCAGAACGTCTAGCGGGATATCCGCCACAGGTTTCTTGCTGTCGATGGCGAGAGACGCCGCATAACCGGCCGCCTCCCCCGTGACGATCGCGGGCGGAATGACACGCAGCACGTCCCAACCGAAGCCAGACGCACTGGCGGAACGGCCGCCCGTCAGCAGATTGTCGTAACCTGCCTTGCACAATGTCCCGTAAGGCACTTCATAGACGCGATCGCGCCGCGTGAAATCACAGATGGCGCCGATGGACGTGTCGTAATGCTTGTAGCAATCCGTATCGACGAAGACATGGTCGCCAATGAGGCAGCGCGTCTCGCGGAATTGGCACATTGTCGGCAACGTAGTGACTTCACGCGACTTAGGATCTTCCTTCGAAAGCTTCCGCAACATGAACAACTGGTTCTTCAGCAGATAGTCCGTCACATTGTCAACGGTCGTTCCCGTGAACAACGGCATGCCTTCCGGATGACCTTTTCCCGTCAACGCGGCGCCACCGCCACCGCGGCCCGCAAAGGCATAACGGATGTCGCCTGCCTCCACGGCTTTACGGCAGCTTTCCAACGTGATCGCCTTGGCGCCATACGTGAAATAATTGCCGCCCTGCCGCGTTGGCACGCCCGCACGGTAGAGGATGTCGCAGTCGCCCGTCGTGTCGATGACGATTTTCGCGGGAATGAACTCGCGGCCGGATTTCGAATCAACGATGACGCCTTTGCAGTGACCGCCCTCCATAATCGGCGTGGAGGCGATGCAGTCGAACAACAACTGAACGCCTTCACGATGCAAGAGCTCCGTCAACTGCAAAGCGAAAATCTGTGGGGAATAACGGTTTGTGTAGCGCTTATTCGTCGGTTCCTTCGGTTCGCCGTCCGCCCATTCCTTCGGCAGCGTGTTGAAACCGACCTTCAATGACAGCCGCAGGAATTCTTCGCACATGCCGAAGATGACCTGCTTGCCGCGGCCATTGCACAACGGCTCGAAATAGTTGATGAGGCCGATGGTCGCCAGACCGCCGAGCAACGTCGTCTTCTCCAACAGCAAGACATCTTTTCCCGCGCGTTTCGCCGCCAATGCGGCCGCCACGCCGGCCACGCCGCCGCCAGCCACCAAGACATCGACGTCTTTGCGAATCGGCAGTTTTTCGACATGTTGCAGCACATCCCCCGTCAAGGCAGGGATTTGCGCATCCGGCAACGTCACGGCGGGGCCGTATTCGATCGGCTTCGCAGAAGATGTAGCCGACGTCATGCCCAACGCCGTCGTCGCCAAAAATCCCGCACCAGCCGCACCAAGCCCGAGAAAATCACGTCTGTTCATTTTATCCATTTGAAAACTCCTGTTTTTTACATGGTCACTTTACACTCTACAATCATTTAACGTACCACATGCGCGGAAATCTTGCAAGTTTCAACAGGCAATGGATTTGACAATCGTGTTTTTTCATCTATTCTTCTCTATAATATACCATATATTATAGAACCATGACAAAATTCGAAATCACCATTCTAGGCTGCGGCGCCGCCCTCCCCACGCTACGCCATTTCACGACCTCGCAAGTCTTGAACATCCATGAAAAGTTCTTCATGCTGGACTGTTGCGAAGCCGCGCAAGTCCTTTTCCTTAAGGCAGATCAGTTGAAATTCGGCAAGCTCGACCATATCTTCATCTCCCACCGCCATGGCGACCACTGTTTCGGTCTGCCTTGCCTCCTTTCCAGCATGAGCCTCATGGGACGCAGCGCACCATTGCATCTCTACATGACACCCGATCTCGAGCCGCAGATGCGGCAAGTCATCGATTTCTTCTGCCATATTCCGTTCGCAATCGTCTTCCACACGCTGAATCCAGACCAGCCTGAACGCATCTATGAAGACAAGGAGATAATCGTCGAATCCATTCCCATGAACCACGGCGTTCCCTGCTGCGGCTTTTTGTTCAAAGAAAAGCAGAAGCCAAATCGTCTTCTTCGCGAGAAGACAGATGCCTACGGCATTCCCGTCACGCAACTTGCGAAAATCAAAGAAGGAGCGGACTATGTTCTGCCAAATGGCACCGTCATTCCGAACGCTGAATTGACGGAGCCTATTGACGAACTGCCGAAATCATACGCTTTCTGCTCTGATACATTGTTCAATCCCAACATGTTCGAGCAGTTGCAAGACGTCGATGTCCTCTACCATGAGACGACATTCAGCGATGCCGACAGCGATCGCGCGGTCGAATGGAAACATTCGACCGCGAAGCAGGCCGCCGAAACGGCCCGCGCCATCAATGCAAAGCAGCTCATCATCGGCCATTATTCCACCCGCTACGACGAAGCCGCCCTTCTCGCCGAAGCGCAGACCGTCTTTCCGAACACCATCGCCGCCTATGACGGCATGGTCTTCTCTCTGCCGGAAAAAACTAGAAGTCTAGAATTCTAACATTCTAGAAAAAACAATATAAAGAGGCCTCCATGCTACTTGGAATAGACATCGGCACATCCGCCTGCAAGACCACCATTCTGGATTCCGCCACGGGACGCATCGTCGCCACGGCGCGCCATCCGTTGAACTACCTCTATCCAGATTCCGTCCGCGCGGAAATCGATGCCGAAGATCTTTGGCATTCCGTTACTTCCGTCCTTCGGCAAATCTCCGCACAATATCCGAAGGAAGTCGCGAGCTTGAAGGCCGCCGCCATCAGCATTGTTTTTCCAACGCTTCTGCCGTTGTCGGCGGACAACAAACCGCTTTGCAACGCGATCCTCTACAACGACAGACGGTCGCAACCGCAGGTCGATGAACTCAACCGACGCCTCGGTCTTCACACGGTGGAACGCATTACAGGCAATACACTTACGCCTGGAACCAGCATTCTTCCGGGCATCCTCTGGCTGAAGCAGAACATGCCGGAAATCACAGCGAAGACAAAGACTTACGCCACGTTGGGCACGTTCATCATCCACCGCCTGACGGGTGCCATCGGCATGGATCCTGCGCATGCCTCTTTGTCCGCCATGTGCCCCATGGGCCGTGAGCATGAATGGTCGAACGAACTGCTGCATGCCGTCGGTATTACGGCCGAACAACTTCCCGTCGTGCAGGAAGGGCTTGGGACGGCGGGACATCTTCGCGCGGAAGTTGCGAAGGAGACGGGACTTCCGACAGATCTGCCCATCATCTGGACAAATGGCGATTCTGTCCTCTCCGCATTCGGAGCAGGCGTCGCCTTCCCCGGACAAGTCTTCGCGGCATGCGGCAGTACCGACAACATCATCGTCTGCGCAGATCGTCCATCCGGCAATCCGATCTTCTGCAACGTCCGCCACATTCTGCCGGATGTCTGGTCCGCCACAGGCTCCATGAGCGCGGCTGGCGCATCCGTCAAATGGTTGTGCGAGAGCTTGTTGCAATGTTCCGTCGATGCCGCCATGGCGGATGCGAAGAACGCCGCCGCAGGCTGCGGCGGGCTTGTCTTCCTCCCCTATTTGCTCGGTGAACGCACGCCTGTATGGGACGCCAACGCCCGCGGCGTCTTTCTCGGCCTTTCGCTTGCGACAGGCCGTGCGGAAGCCGCCCGCGCCGTTCTCGAAGGCGTGGCCTGCGCATGGCGGCAGATGCTCGAACTGCTCGAAAAGGAATTCAGCTTCCGCCCCGCCGAAATCGTCACGGCGGGCGGCGGCAGCACGAACCATCTATGGAACCAAATTAAGGCTACTATGCTAAATCGCCCGCTTGTCGTGTTGGATTTCAACGATGTCGGCAGTCTTGGAGCCTGCCTGACGGCTGGTCTCGGCAGCGGCGTCCTCGAGACGCCGCAACAGGCCTTTGAACTGACAGCGCCGTTGCGGAATTCGCATCTGGTCGAGCCAGTTTCGGAATGGAAGGATGCATTGGATTCCGCCTATGACCGCTACAATCAACTTTATCCCGCCGTAAAGCACATTTTCTGAACACGTTCTGGCAAACGCCACATCTCAAGCCCCGTCGATATTTCAGCCCATCGACGGGGCTTTTTCATTGTAAATCATAAAGATTCCCAATGACTTCTTATGATTTATTATGATTCTTTATGATTCGCATTTGAATTGCTTGTATATTCATTTTTCCATGCTATAATATTTTTCTTGTCTGAATGATTTGTTATTTTGAAAATTTACTCTATACTATAAATACTTACTAGAAATATGGGCAAAAATGATAGTGCGGCAAAAGTGCTGATGAAACGACAGGACGTGTTCGTTGATGCGATCAACTTGTTGTTCCGACGTTTCGGCATCACAGTGGACATAAACAGTCTGGAGGAGCGGGACACGGCGTTGACGATACCTGTCAATATAGGGGACCAAGAAGGATGGGTGGACAGGGCCAATGATGTGGCGTTCGAGGCGGTCGTGCGCCGTATCGGAAAAACAGACTGCGTGATGCTATGCGTGGAGAACCAGTCGGAGGTGGCGCGTGACATGCCGTTAAGGAACATGATCACATCAGGGCTTCAATGGTGGAAATACAAGACACAACTGAAGGAAGCAAACAAGAAGGCCAAAAGGCTCAAAAAAGGAGAGTTTATTTCAGGAATGCTGAAGGATGACCGACTTCCGCCAGTCGTCATCATGGTGTTGTATCTAGGCTTGAAGCCATGGACAGGGCCGTCCCGCTTTCAGGATATCGTTGATACGAACATACCCGAAATACGGCCTCTTATGGCGGATTGCCCGACGAATGTCGTGTCGCTTGTCGATCTGACGGCGGAAGAGCTGTCCCATCTGAAATCCCCCCTCCGCATTCTTGGTGAACTGTTGCAGACACATGGCGACAAGGCGGCGATGCGGCGTATAGCGCAAGAAGATCCGATGTTCCGAGACGCACCGGCCATCATCTACCGTATTTTCAATGAACTGACCAATTCAAAATTACCCATACCGAAAAAGAAGGAGCATAACGACATGTGCAAGGCTTTGGATGACCTTTGGCAAGACGGGAAAAAGGAAGGAAGAAAAGAAGGAAGAGAGGAAGAACGGGAAAAAGCACGTTTGCAACGGGAAGAAAGTATTCGGGATCTCATACGAGCATGTCGAAATCTAGGCGATTCCATTGAACGAATTCATAAGCTCCTTATCGCAAGCTTCCATCTTTCTGCAAGACAGGCCAAACACTACATCCTAGCATGCAGTGATTAATCCAGTTAAGCAATATTTGAGAACAGACACAACTATAGCTGCTCAAACCTAAACCTCTTGTTTTGTCAATGAACTGACCAATTCAAAATTAACCATACCCAAAAAGAACTTTCTGCCTAGAAACCTAAAAGCCTAGAAATCTAGAAGCCTAGAACAAAAAACCATCCGCTTCGCGATATGCGAAACGGATGGTTTTTCGTTAAGTTCTAAGCCTTAGCCCATAAGCCATAAGCCATAGGCTATAAGCCCTAAGTTTCGCTTCCAGCGAAACTTAGTTGGCGCTGACTTCGTCCTTCTGGTAACGGAGATTGCCGCCGTAACCGACCTTGCGGACGGACTTCCAGTTGCGGTATTCGACATGGCCGTCATAGAAGCCGAGGTTGACACCGCCGTTGTGGGGCGTCGAATTCTCATACAGACCTTCAGCAGGAGACGAACCTTCCATAGAGGCGAGAACGCGGTAGAAATAGCCCTGCGGAGTCAAACCAGCGCCAGCGGCCCAGTCCGTACCCGTATGACCGATGAGGCCCCAACGGCAGTCGGCGAATTCAAGACTTTCGCTCGGGCGTTTGATGATGCTCAGCACCCAGCTCTCGTTCTGACCGAGTTCGCTGTATCCGTAGTTCGGATAGACTTTGCTGCCTGACCCTTTGTTGAGGTTCCAGTTGTCGATGTACCATCCATAGACATCGCCAGTCTTCTTCTGGTTGCCGGGGCACTGGAATGGCTTGACATCGCCAATGTAGTCATAGGCGGCCTGATGCCACGGCTTTGCCTCGTTCCAATCGGCCTTAGTTCCACCGGAGATGCGGCGGGTGCCCCACTGGAAGAACGGGATGTGGTCATCGTTATCGCCCTTGTACATCAGAAGGGCGGTAGCGATCTGTTTGCAGTTGGATGTACAGGAGATGGCGCGGGCCTTCGCACGGGCCTTCGCCAGCGCGGGCAGCAGCATGGCCGCCAGAATTGCGATGATCGCAATCACGACCAGCAGCTCAATCAGCGTGAAAGTCAATACTCGTTTCATTTTTGATTTCCTTTCTCTTTGTTTTTTGGTTGGTTGACAAAAAAGATTTAATAAATCTGGAAATCAATATAAACTTAATATTGAGATTTTTCAATGCAAATTCACATTTTTCCATAAAAAAATATCCGCCGATGATTTTTTTGAATCATCGGCGGATATTCGTTTTTCCAAACTTACTTTAAGCTTTAAGTCTAAAGCTTTAAGTCTAAAGCTTTTAGCCATAAGCCATAGGCCATCAGACATCAGCCATCAGCCTATAGGCCCTAAGTTTCGCTGCAAGCGAAACTTAGTTGGCGCTGACTTCGTCTTTGTTGTAGCGGAGATTGCCGCCGTAACCGACCTTGCGGACGGATTTCCAGTTGCGGTATTCGACATGGCCGTCGTAGAAGCCGAGGTTGACACCGCCGTTGTGAGGTGTCGAATTCTCATACAGACCTTCGGCGGGAGACGAGCCTTCCAAAGAGGCGAGCACACGGTAGAAATAGCCTTGCGGCGTTAGACCAGCGCCGGCGGCCCAGTCCGTACCCGTATGGCCAATCAGACCATAACGGCAGTCGGCGAATTCAAGACTTTCGCTCGGGCGTTTGATGATGCTCAGGACCCAGCTCTCATTCTGGCCGGATTCGCTGTAGCCGTAGTTCGGATAGACGTTGCTGCCGGAGCCCGTATTGGCGTTCCAATTGTCGATGTACCAACCATAAACGGAACCCGTCTTCTTCGTGTTGCCGGGGCACTGGAACGGCTTGATGTCGCCAATGTAGTCGTAGGCGGCCTGCTGCCACGGCTTCGCCTCGTTCTTGGCTTCGTTGGTGCCGCCGCTAATACGGTGGAGCCCCCAGTGGAAGTACGGGATGTGGTCTTCGTTGTCGCCCTTGTACATGAGCAGGGCGGTGGCGATCTGTTTGCAGTTGGACGTGCAGGAGATGGCGCGGGCCTTCGCGCGGGCTTTTGCCAACGCAGGTAGCAACATGGCGGCCAGAATCGCGATGATCGCGATGACGACCAGCAGTTCAATCAGTGTGAAAGTCAGCACACGTTTCATTTTAAACTCCTTTTTTTAAGTTTGACTTCTTTCTCCTTAATCAAAACTTAAAGTAAAAGTAAATTTAATCAAGCAATTGAAATAAATCAATTAAAAAATCAATTTTTTCATAAAAAAATGCGCCCCGATGAAAAAATCATAGGGGCGCTTCGTTGAAAAAGCTACGGATTCAGAGCCGTATGTTACTTGACGTCACTGTCATGGTAGCGGAGGTTGCCGCCCATGCCGTAGCGGCGGACAGCTTTCCAGTTGCGGAATTCGACATGGCCGTCATAGAATTCGAGGTTGACGCCGCCGTTGTGCGGGACGGAATTCTCATACGCGCCTTCGGAGGAGGAACCGCCGACCAGACTCGTGCAGATACGGTAGAAATAGCCCTGCGGCGTCAGGCCGGCGCCGGCTTCCCAGTTCGTGTTCGTGTTGCCCAGAAGGCCGCTGGAGCAATCCGCCAGTTCGAGACTCTCGCTCGGATACTTCAACTGGGTCATGACCCAGCTGCTGTACATGCCGTATTCGCTGTAGCCGTAGTTCGGGCAGACGTTGCTGCCGGACCCCTTTTTGGCATTCCAGTTGTCGATGTACCAGCCATAGACGGCGCCGGTCTTCTTCTGGTTGCCGGGGCACTGGAACGGCTTGATGTCGCCAATGTAGTCATAGGCGGCCTGATGCCAGGGCTTCGCCTCAAGGTAGTCCTGACGGGAGCCGCCCTCAATGCGGTGCGAACCCCACTGGAAGTACGGCAGATGGTCTTCGTTGTCGCCCTTGTACATCAACAGGGCGGTGCCCATCTGCTTCACATTGGATGTGCAGGAGATGGCGCGGGCCTTCGAACGGGCTTTCGCCA
>JAFZIJ010000039.1 GCA_017554445.1 Victivallales bacterium | reverse complement strand
GGATGCGGATTCACGAGGATGCCGCCATGCTCGAAGGAGTCGATGGCCGCGAACGTGTATTCCAGCGTGGCAAGAGCGTCACGGCCGGAGGCGCGGAGCTTGTTCTTCGGAACGCCGTTCGTGACGTCTTCGAGGAAGCAGTGGATACGGCGCGGGAAGGTCGTGCCGAAATCGGACACGCCGTAATCGGTGATAATGGCTTCGGGAGCCTTGCCGAGGCCCTGTCCTGCGGTGTAGTCCGGATTGCCCTGCGCGGGCTGGTAGATGAGTTTCTCGACGCAGTTCTCGATGGCGAACGTGCCTTTTGTGCCGCCGACTTCGATGGACCACCAGCCGCCGTAGTAGTTCGTCGTGTCGCCGCGGGATGAGAACATGTAGCCGATGGCGCCATTTTCGAACTTGAGGTGGATGGAGTTGACGGAGACCATCGGATCGGCCGTCTTGATGCGGTAGGACGGCTTGCTCATGAAGGACTGGATCTGGGCGACGTTGCCGCCGAAATAGCGCATGATGGAGAACGGGTGGGCGAGGAACGCCTTGACGTGGAAGTAGGGATAGCCTTCCATGTTGGCGCCGGCCGTGCGGGCATATGCCCATTCGGAGCCCGGGAAGCCCATGCGGAGGTGCAGGTAGATGATTTCACCGATCTTGTCTTCGGCGATCAACTTCTTGGCGTCGTCCGCGGGCTGCGTGAAATAATGGTTCAGATTGACGCCGAGATACAGATTGTTCTTGGCGGCAAGGGCGACCATCTGACGGGCCTCTTCGACGTCGTTGGAGATTGGCTTTTCGCAGAGGACATGCTTGCCGGCGGAAAGGGCCTGCATGACGGGAATGCCGTGCCAGCCACCGTTTTCAGGACCGCCTGTGCAGACATCTACGATGTCGAGCTGTTCGTTGGCGAGCATGTCATCCAGGCTGTAGTACGCTTTGACCTGCAGTTTGGCGGCGAGTTCGTCCGCGCGGGATTTGACGACGTCGCAGACGGCCACGAGTTCGGCCAGCTCGTCGTTCTTGTGGGCTGTTGCATGGGTGGTACCAATGCCTCGGCAACCGACAACACCTACTCTCAATGCCATGGTGAAAACTCCTTGTTTTGCGTTACTTTTGTTTCTGGGAACGGAATCTTAAAAAAACTATTATGGAAAATTAACGTTTCAACTGTAAAATGCCAATTTTCAGTGGCGTTTATATAGTAAAAATGAGTTTTTTTGCGAAGTAGCGAGGGCGTCCTCGCCCTCGTTCGACGGCGGGACGCCGTCGTTACCAATCATTTAGGGGATCCCCGCCCTCGTTCGACGACGGGACGCCATCGTTAACAATCATTTATGCTTTCTGACGGAGAAGCCGAACGAACCGACCTTCCGCCCAAGAGCGTGGTATTCGGAATGTGCGTACGCGAGCAGATCGGCGTGCTCCGTAGCCAGTCTGCCGTGGCGGTCCAGAAGAGAGTCCGCGATGGAGACGGCGACGATTTTCGCCAAAAACATGTCATGCGTGCCAAGCGGGATGGTCTTGACGACTTTGCATTCGATATTGAGAGGACAGTCTCCTATGAGAGGGCATTTGACCTGCGTGGCAGGCAACGGCGTAAGTCGCGTCTCCGCGAATTTATCGACGTCGCGACCGGATTTCATGCCGCACCAGTCTGTGATTTTCGCCTGCGAGGCAGTTGGAACATTGACGACAAATTCCTGTGTTCGTGCGATGATTTCATGGGAATAGCGCTCCTGTCGAACGGAGATGGACAGCATGGCGGGATCGGAGCAGATGGTTCCGGCCCATGCGACTGTGATGATGTTCGGAGCGTAGGGGGATTTGCCGCCGCCGCAGGAGACGAGCACGACTGGCACTGGCATCAGCATGGTGCCCGGCTTCCATACGTGCTTGGGAAACAATTGCTTAAGCTCGAATTCCGTCATATCCGCCTTCGCTTTGGGCTGATGTTCGGAATCATATTGGTAAGCGGAGGCTTGACGGAACATTTTTCTCGGCGAGCCGGATGATGGTTGTCTGGGCATGGTGATTTTCCATTTTTGCGGTTGTGGAACAGAAAGACATGACATATGGAAATACTATATTTCATTTTGCGTTGAAATATAGCAGAATGGACGGCATGAATTATATTATTTTCAAGTTTTTTCTTCAAACGAAGCAAAAAAATAGAAAAATCAACTGAAAAAGGAAATAATGATTGCAGGGCGGTTTGGCCGCATGGCTGCGGAGGCAAGGTAAAACGATGCGCATATTGTTCATAGGCGACATAGTCGGGAAAGGAGGGCGTCTTGCCGTCAAGATGACCACCCGTGAGCTGATGCGTGAGAACCGCTGTGATTTCTGCATCGCGAACGGCGAAAATATGGCGGGTGGTGGCGGTTTTACGAAATCGTGCTTGGCCGAGCTCGATGAAAGCGGTGTTGATGTCTTCACATCCGGCGACCATGTTTGGGATCAGAAGGAGTTCCCCGATGAAATCGAAAGCGTTGGCAACGTGTTGCGACCTGCGAACTTTCATGATTCGCAGCCTGGTCGTGGCTATGGCGTTTTCGAAGCGCGGAACGGCATGAAGGTCGGCGTGATATCGCTGATCGGGCGGACGTTCATAAATGCGCCGTCGAACTGCCCGTTTGCGAAGGCGGATGAACTAGTGGAGAAACTGCGTGTTGAAACGCCGATCATCATCGTCGATTTCCATGCGGAGGCGACGAGCGAGAAGATTGCGATGGGGCGGTATCTTGCGGGGCGTGTGAGCGCCGTGCTCGGTACGCACACGCATGTGCCGACGGCAGATCAGCAGATTTTCGCTGGCGGCACCGCGTTTCAGTGCGATGTCGGCATGGTAGGCGCGCGGGAATCCGTGCTTGGCCGTGAGATCGAGCCAGTCCTGCGGCGTTTCACGACGGGGATGCCGAGTCGTTTCCTTGTGAACGACAAGGGGATACGATTGAATGGAACGATTGTGACGGTTGGCGAAGACGGGAAGGCGACTGGAATCGAGCGTGTGACGCGGGATTTGCCCTAGTGTGCGAAAAGGGGTGCGCGGTGGATGGAGACGAGGGATGTCTGAGTAATTGTCGAAAAAAGGAAAGGTCAGTTATGCGTTGTCCAAAATGTGGAAGAGATTCGGATAAAGTCATCGAGACGCGTATGTCGAAAGACGCGGCGTCGGTGCGGCGCCGCCGTCTTTGCCTGGCATGTTCGTATCGGTTCACGACATATGAGACGATTATCCCTGCGGAAGTATATGTGCTGAAGAAGGATGGACGCCGTGAGGACTTCAAGCCGGACAAGTTGTTTTCTGGCATTAGACAGGCTTGCTGGAAACGGCAGGTGACGGACGATGTCATCGCCCAGATGGTCTCGAATGTGATGAACAAGATTTCTGAGCAGACGAATTCGGAGGGTGAGATCGAGTCCCAGAAGATCGGCGAGTTCGCGATGGATGAGCTGAAGAAGATTGATGAAGTCGCATACGTCAGGTTTGCTTCTGTTTACCGTCATTTCAAGGATGCGGAGGCTTTTATCAACGAAATTCACAAGTTGCCGTCGCAGAGTAACGACACGGAAGGCGGCGAATGATATTGATTCCTGAACAGGCATTGTTCGTTCTAGGCGAAGGCGGCCAGCGTGAAAGCTACGATTTCGCAGGGCTTTGCGCGGATTTACGTGCGGCCTTCGAACAGAACGGCGTGCGTGATTCATGGCTTGTTGACCAATTTACATTGACGGTGGAGGAGCGTCTGCGCGGCCAGTCGCCGATGACGGAAAGCGAAATCGACACGCTGCTGGCGTCTGTTTTGACGGCTTCTGGCTACGGCGATGTGGCCTCCACGTTCACGGAGCTTCGCGGACGGAATCCGCTGATGGCATTGGAAGCGGAGCTTCATCCATGGAATATGGAGCGGCTAAGCGCTGTCTTGCGGCTTCATTTGCCGTTGTCTCCCATGCAGTTGGATACGTTGTCAAGCCGTTGTGCGGAGACGCTGACGAGATTGCATTTCCAAGATGTTTCGGATACGTTTATTCGCGAGCTTGGAATCCATCTCCTGCATGGCGGGGCGGTTGCGGAACCGTCTTCTAAAACGACGGAACAACCGAAAGACGAATGGCTTGCGTTATGCGATGACAAAACGCGGGACATGTTGGAACGGCATGTGCTGTCTGTCTATCCGATTGCGCCGTTGTTTCCGCGGGCGAGAATCGCCTTTGATTTGCAGGCGTACAGTCAGGGAATGCCGTCTGAATGGAAAAGCGAACTGGCGTTGTGCTCGGAACTTCCGGAGGCGGCGGCCTGCGGATTGTCGTTGTTGACGGCCATTCGCCATACGATCATGGCGGGACAGACGGATTTTCGCGATTGTCCAAGCCATGTGGTAATTCCTCGCTACCAAGCGTTTCTGGAGAATTTTGAGGCGGATGCCACGTTGCGTGGACGGCGCGGTTTCGACAAGCGGCTGCGGAAGGCGTTGACGGCGAATTTCGTCGGTCGGACGGATTTTGAAGTGATGGTGAGCTATCGATAGGACAAAAAGGAGCCATGATGAATAATGGAAATGAGCGTCGCGGCCTGACGACCTGTACATCGCTGATGAGCCTTGTGGCGTTCGCCATCACGGCAAATCTTTTGGCAGCCGTCGGAAAGCAGATGGGCGAGCAGTTCGGCATGCGCGAAGCCGTGTTTGTGCAATGGGCGTATCCCGTGCAATTTTTCAGCTTTTCAGCGATGTGCTTTCTGGGGGGCGTTGCTTCGGATCGTATCGGAAAGCGCAGGAGCTTGTTGGCAGCATGCGTGTTGATTTCAATCGGCTGCCTGGTCATGCTGTTGGCGCCGAAATTCTGGGTGGTTTGCATCGCGGCATTGATTGTCGGCATGGGCGGCGGCGGCATTGAATCCATTAGTTCGGCCGGCTTGACGGATTTACATCCGACTAAAAGCAAATTGTTTATGAATCTTGCTCAGATTTTCTACTGCATCGGCGCGAACAGTGCGAGCGTGGCGGCGGGAATTCTGATCGGTTGCGGCATTTCATGGCGGTGGCTCTATTTCGGAACGTGTCTTTTGGGCGCGGCTCTTGTGGTTTGTTTTGTGTTTTCAAAATTCCCGTACAAGGCCAGTGAATCCGCCGCGGATACGAATGGCGGTGTACGACGCGTCATGGAACTCTTGCCGAACATCTGGCTGCCGTCGTTAGGATTGTTTTTGTATGTGTTTGCGGAGACGTCCATTTACGCATTCGGCCCGAACTATTTGAAACAGCTTGGGGCGACGGACAAGATGTCCACGTTGAGCATCGCGGCCTTCTGGAGCGCGGTCGCCATCGGACGTCTTCTGTGTTCATTCCTGCCGCAGAAGCAGACATACGAAACGGCCATCTGCGGGATGATGACCACTGCGGGAATCCTGCTGATCGGGCAGGTTTTCGCGCAAAACTGGCAGAGCGCCATTGTGTTGATGACGCTGACGGGATTGGCCTGCGCGGGAGCGTGGCCGATGGTCGTCAGCATGGTGACCGTCCGCAACATCAAATACAGCGGAACGGCTTCTGGATTTACAATTGGTTGCGGTGCAGTTGGTTGCATTTTGAGCCCCATGGTGTTGGGCAAGATTTTCGATACAGGCCGGACGCATCTTGCGTATTCTCTGCTTGGAGCATGTTTCCTGCTGTCCAGCCTGTGCATCGCGATGACGTATTTCCAACATAAACGCCGCATGGCGCGGGAGGAGGCCGAACATGGTGAAACTGCTTGACATCAAATGGTTTCTGGATGAAACATTCGCAGGTCTTGCTCCGCAGGATTTCTCCAACAACGGCTTGCAGCTGGATTCAGGCGTGGCGGATGTGCGGAAAATGGCTTTCGCCGTCGATGCATGCCAAAAGACATTCGACATGGCGGCGACCAGCGGTGCGCAGTTGCTGTTCGTTCATCATGGTTTCAGTTGGGGCGGCGGCATCAAATATCTGAACGGCTACACGGGCCGTCGCGTCGCGACGTTGATGCAGGGCGGCGTCTCGTTGTATGCCTGTCATTTGCCGTTAGATATGCATCCCGTCCATGGCAACAACGCCGTTCTTTGCCGCATGCTGGATTTGCAGGACGTCAAGCCGTTTTTCGCCTATCATGGCGAAAACATTGGATTCTGTGGACGTTTGCCAAAAACGATGGAACTGTCTGAAATCGCGTCGATTATGAATGAAAAACTGCACACGAATAGTCGTTTCTTCGCGGCGGCGGATAAGCCAATGGCGACCATCGGCATCGTGTCCGGCGGCGGTGATGATGCAATCGATGAATGTGCGTCGTTGGGCATCGACTGCCTGCTGACAGGTGAGTTCCGCCATCAATGTTACCATCCCGCTATGGAGATGGGCGTATCTGTCATCGCTTCAGGCCATTACGCGACGGAGACGACAGGCGTGAAAGCCGTCATGGAGTTGATTGCGGCGAATTTTGATGTGGAAACGGTGTTTCTGGATGTTCCCACGGGGCTTTGATTTTCATCGCGCTTCCACGCGATCACTGGACAGGATGACTGTACAAAGATTTTGATGGTCGTGTGCAGTTGCATTTTGCATTTTGCCATCTACCTTTTCTTATTGGCGAAAAATATGATTGTTTTACCATAACTAAAAGAAAAGGAAGAATCATGCGAACATTACGATTGACTGGCTTGTTTGTTTTGGCGGCGTTCGCCGTCATGGCGGCGGAATTGAAGGGAACCGTATCGTGCGGCGGAAAAGGAATGGGCGGCATCGTCGTCACGGATGGATTGAACTGTGTCAAAACGGATGCGAATGGCGCGTTCACATTGGCTGGACATGAAAAAGCGCATTTTGTAACGGTTTCCATTCCAGCAGGATATCGTCCGAAAGTCCGCCACTATCTTAAGGTGGAGGAAGGCAAGGCGCAGTATGATTTCGAACTGCTTCCGTGGGAACGTTCGGCAGGCGACACGATTCGTTTCATTCAGTTTTCGGATACGGAACAGGCAGGCGGATCATTGGTTTGGGCGGAAAATGCGCGGGACTACGCGAACGCCATCGGAGCCGCCGCGCTCATCCATTCGGGCGACATCTGCTACCGCAATGGTCTGAAGTACCACGCGGAGAACGTCAATCCTGAAAAGCTCGGTATGCCAATCTATTACACAAACGGCAACCATGATCTGCTGAAGGATGATCCCGCAGGTTTCGGCGAAAAGACGTTTGAAGAATTGTTTGGACCGCCGTTCTATTCATGGAACGCAGGCAAGTTGCACATCGTCATGCTTCCTGTTCCATACGGCGACGCGAAGACAGGCTACAAGACGGTGGAAGTGGCGCGTTGGCTGAAGAACGATTTGGAACTGAAGGATCCCGAACAGGCGTTGATCATGGTGACGCATTTCGTCCATGGAGTAGATGGCGATCTGATTTACGGTAGCGGGACGGACTGCCCTGTCGATATGAGCCAGTACAATCTGATTTGCATCATCTACGGCCATCATCATGACTGGGTGTATTCGACATACAAGAACGGCGCCGTGTCCGTCTGCACGCCGCCGCCCGGTCGCGGCGGCATCGATTTCAGTTCGGGAAGTTTCCCTGTCTATACGTTTGAAAACAAAAAACTTGTGGATGTGGAACGGCGATTTGCCAAAATCGACCACTTGGTGGCATTTGCCAATGATAAGACTGAATGCAATGTACTGGTCAATGCATACGATTCGACAAGCCCTGTGGTCAGTGTGGAGGTTGAAGATATTGCCGGAAAAAAGATCAAATTGCAACGATTGAGTCATTGGACTTGGGGGGTGAAAGGCGTTGATAAAGACATCCTGCAGCGTGATAAGGTTGTCGCTACAGCGACGTTTGCAGATGGGCAAAAGAAAACTATCACGGGGGGCTATGGCGTTCCAGATTTGCCTGTCGGTGATGCTTTGGCAGGTTTGGGAACATGGGGCAGTGCATACGGCAATGCCAGCCGAACTGCTTCGATCGGAAAAATTGATGAAGAATACAAGACTTTGAAATTGTTAAAAGAATGGACGTCAAACGTCGGCAATCCGATCTTCGAGGCGTCGCCTGTGATTGAGCACGGGACAGTGTTTGTCGCGACCATGCCGGATTCGAAATTCAAGGGCGCGGGCGTCCGAGCATTGAATATAACTAGGGGAGTTCAGAAATGGGCCTTCGAGACGCCATACGGCGTGCGGCAGAGTTTGGACGTTTACAACGGCGTGGTCGTTGCATTGGACGATCACAACGGCGTCTATGGCCTGAACGCGGCGGACGGCACGGTCCGCTGGAAACGCGACGATTTGGCATTGCGCACGGCGTTGCCGTTGACGCATGCCAATATTTTGGACGGCGACCGCTACATCATGACTTGCGGTTCAACGTTGCTGGCGTTGGAGACGGCGACGGGCAAGACGATTTGGGAGAATAAGGACGCAGGTGCTTCTTGCTCAAGAACTTCCACGCCGCAGTCCATCGTCAATGGCGTCATCTTCTGGTCGCGCCATTGGGCTTCGACGAACGGTTACGACGCGAAGACGGGCCAGAAGCTGTGGTCGAAGAACGATGGGAAAATATTCCGTTATCGCGGCCTCGGCGTCATACCTTATAATAATGAACTTGCGCTGTTGGCGAGCTACAGCGGCGGTGTCGTGTTGCTTGAGCCGCGCACTGGCGAAATCAAGAAGCAATTTGATGCAGCGGGCAACAAGCAGGTCGGCGGCGTTCCGTTGTTGTACAAAAATCTTGTCATCTATGGGACGGCCAATTTGGGCCTTCTGGCATATGATGTCGAGACGGGGGAGCGGAAATGGCAGATAGAAACAGATGAAAATCTTGTCTCCAACGCGCCTTACACGACTGGCGGGAAAACGGTCTTCGCTGGTCCTGTTTTGGTGAACGGCTTCGGTGTTGTCGGCGCGAACGACGGCAATCTGTATGTGTTCAATCCAGAGACGGGCGAAGTCGTTCAGAAACTGAATCTTGGAGCGCCGATCATCGCTCCGGTCGCCGTCATCGGCCATCGGCTTGTGGTGGCGGATTTCGCGGGCAATGTGCATTGCTTTATGTTCTAAGTTATTGAAAAGGAACCACGAATGGACACGAATGGACACGAATGTTCATGATGAGTCCACTGAATACCTGGAGCGGCCGTTGGCCGCAACCAAAACATTCTTGAGGAACCACGAAAGACACGAAAGAACACGAAATTTCAAACCACAGAATACACTGAATACACTGAAAAAGCCTCGCCGCCGGGCCGACGACATCCCTAAGGATTTCATGGTGAAACGAAACGTTGATCATGAATGATGCAAACGGCTCCGGCGGCTCGGCGGTTCGTCACGCTTCGCGCAAGCGCAAACAACGTCATGCGGAAGCTCGAAGTTCATGATCTGTTAGCTCTGGCAGTCCTCCTGCAGCTTGGCGGTCTGAAAGCGCTTCGTGTAGAGGACTAAAACACGAAGCATAGAAACAATAGATTATTTATTGAAATAAAGATACTATTTTGATGTCATTATGGGAACCATAGAAATCAAAAAACGCGAGATTTTGCTGGATGGCAAAAGCGTGAAAATCCATTCCGGTTCGATGCATTACTTCCGCATCCATCCGGACTATTGGCGTGACCGAATCGTGAAGCTGCGTCAATGCGGGCTGAACTGCCTGGAGACGTATATGTGCTGGAACCGCCATGAGCCACGGCCAGGCCAGTTCGATTTCAGCGGCTGGCTGGACATCGAACGGTATATTCAAATGGCTCAGGAGGAAGGACTTCTGGTCATGGTTCGGCCGGGGCCGTACATCTGCTCGGAATGGGATTTGGGCGGACAGCCTTCATGGTTGCTGAAAGACCCGCAGATGCGTCTGCGCACTCTTTACGATGGCTATTGGAAATATGCCAAACGGTATATGGACGAAGTGCTGTCGCGTCTGAAGAAATGGCAATATACGGAAGGCGGGCCGTTGATCATGATGCAGATCGAGAACGAATACGGTTCGTATGGCGACGATCATGAATATCTGGAAGCATATCGCCAATGCTATGTGGATCATGGATTTACGATTCCGCTTTTCACGGCCGACGGCAATACGCCGCACCATTTGTCATCGGGAACAGTTCCGGGCACAATGGCATGCGTCGATGGCCGTTGCCATCCTGCGCGGCTGGTGAAGGAACTGGATGAATTCAATCACGATAACCCGCCGTTTGTCATGGAGTTATGGAATGGCGTGGCCTTCCATTGGCAGGAGCAGTGCCGCGAACATTTGGCGGAAGATGTTCGTGGTGATATTAAAGAAGCGTTGGCGAACGGCGTCAATTTCAATCTCTATATGTTCCACGGCGGCACGAACTTCGGCTTTATGAACGGCGCGAACGGCGGCAACTGTCCGTACAAGCCGTTGATTACAAGCTATGACGTCAACGGCACGCTGAATGAAGAAGGCGATCCGACGGCGAAATATTACGCCGTGCAGGAAGAACTTTGCAAAGCGCAGGGCATTCCGATCGAAAAGCCTGTCATCCTGCCGAAAAAATCATACGGGAAGATTGAACTGACGGAATCCGTCAGCCTGTACGATGCGCTACCCGCGTTGGGCCAGTGGAAGGACTACCATCGTGCGCCGCGCATGGAGGAAATCAATCAAGACTACGGTTTCATCATGTATCGCTACCGACTGAACGTTCCTGGAACGTATCCTGTGGAACTGTTCGAACTGCGCGACCGCGCCGTCATTCTCGTCAACGGCAAGCCTGCGGGAACGCTCTATCGCAATGATCCGCAACCACATCGCGTGACGGTGACAATTCCCGAAGGCGGGGCGGACGTCGATGTTTTGGTGGAAAACATGGGCCGCATCAACTACGGATATCTGATGAATCAAGACCGCAAAGGCATCCTGTTCATGGGCGTCGCGGGAGCCATGCGGGAGATGTCAAAACTGAAGGCCATCTCGTTGCCGATGAACGACATAAGCGGGCTTCCATTCAAGCCTTTCAAATCCATGGAAGAGCCCGCGTTCTATCGTGGAAGTTTCTATGCGGAAACGGTTTGCGATACATTCATCAAAGTGCCGGGCGGCATGAAAGGAAACGTCTGGCTGAATGGGTTCAATCTTGGCCGCTATTGGAATGTCGGCCCGCAACTGACGTTGTACGCTCCTGCGCCATTGCTCAAGAAAGGCCGAAACGAAGTCGTTGTCTTCGAACTACATGGAATGCGGGACGAAGGCGTGGAATCCGTCGATAAACGCGATTTTGGAACATCGATTCCGATGAAGCTGCCATAACAGCTTAAAGCCCAAAGCCTAAAGCTTAAAGCAAATGCAGAGTCATCAAGGTATATGGCTTGTCTTTTGTGTGTTCCGTCATTGGATGGGAATGGCATGAGGAAAACATTCGGAGATATTTGCAAAATCATCTATCGTATATAATGTATAGATAAAGCAAACGCTCTGATTGAAAATGTGCCTTGGGCAATATGAAAAAACTACAGCCAATATTAACGGATTCCAGTGATTTTCCTGAATTGAGAAAGAAAGGGTGCGTCTATGTTGACAAGACAGCTTATTTCCATGATCTGATTACAAGGCAGGAGACACAACGGTTCTTCCTGTCGCGGCCGCGCCGTTTCGGCAAGTCGTTGATGATAAGCACACTGGAGGCCATCTTCCAAGGCAGGAAAGAGCTGTTCGACGGTCTCGCCATCTCGAAGACGGATTGGACGTGGGAAAAGTACCCCGTGATCCATTTCAACTTCATCAACGCCGCCGCCTCGACCGTGGAAGAGTTCAGGCAACTATTCCTGCTTGAAGTGAAAAAGGGGATTTCCGAGGCCGGCGGGACGTTCGATGCGCAATATTCCGCTACGGGTAATTTCGTTGTCGCCATCGATGAGTTGTGCGCCAAGAATGATGGAAACGGTGTCGTGATTCTGATTGACGAATATGACGCGCCTGTGGCGCGTCTTCTGGACAAGCCGGACGACGCTGAACTAGTCCGTGGTTTGCTGACGGATTTCTATAACCAGATGAAGGACCGCACGGGAAGAATCCGCTTCCTGATGATTACAGGAGTGTCGAAATTCACGAAGATGTCGGTGTTCTCCGCCCTGTCCAACCTGACGGATATCTCTATGAAAGACGCCTACGCGACGATGCTCGGCTACACGGAGGCGGAACTGGACCGGTATTTCGACGACCATATTCGCGCCCATGCCAAGATGATGAAGAAGCCGTATGACGAATATCGTGCGGAACTGAAGGTCTGGTTCAATGGTTACCGCTTTGGCAAGGGAGACGTGGAAACCGTTTACAATCCCGTGTCCATCGGCGTGAATCTTGCTTTCCCGGAAGTGACTTTCTAATCCTGCTGGTCATCGACGGGCAAGGCTTCCATGCTCATGAACTACTTGAAGCGGAAAGAGTTCCTATCCGTCGATATGGACGGTGTCAAGAAAGTGCGTGAACGGGACTTCGACGTCACGGATCTCCGTAATCTGAAGACCATACCGATGCTCTATCAGGCAGGCTATCTTACCATAGACAAATTCGATGGAAGCACGGGGATGTTTTCGCTCCGCGTCCCTGATGGGGAAGTCCGGCGGGATCTTGCGATACTGACGACAGCCGTCGCCGCGGGGCAGGACACGTCGTGGGTATCCGCATTGGGGAAGAAACTGTTGCGCGCAAAATGGGACGAGTTTTTCACAGGATTGAAGTCCTTGTATGCCAGCCTCCCGTATGGAGCGAAGGAAAAAAGCGTGCACGAGTTCTCCTTCGAGCGGAATCTGTTGATTTTATTGTGGTCGCAGGGCATGCGGTGTACGGCGGAGGACCGCCAGTCGAATGGTCAGGCGGATATCGTGGCCGTCCATCCGTGCGGCGTGTTCATTTTCGAACTGAAAGTGGATGAAAGTGCCGAAGAGGCTCTGGAGCAGGTGAAGAAGAAAGGTTATGAAGAGCCATACCGTAGTCGTAATCTGCCGATTTGGCTCATTGGACTCAACTTCAGTCGCAAAACACGTCGGCTGAAGGATGCCAAGGTGGAGAAGCTTTGAACAGGGAGGGGCGCTCTCCAGAGCGACTGCACAAATAACCCGCCTGCAGCTTGGGATGTGCCGCGCGGCGTCCCGCCTGCGGCCTCGGAAGTGCCGCGCGGCGTCCCGCCTG
>JAFZIJ010000038.1 GCA_017554445.1 Victivallales bacterium | reverse complement strand
TATCGACGCGAACGGCATCCTGAACGTCTCCGCAAAGGATCTTGGCACCGGCAAGGAGCAGAAGATCACGATCACCGCTAACAGCGGCCTCTCCGAAGACGAAATCAAGAACATGGTCAACGACGCGCAAGCCCATGCGGACGAAGACAAGAAGCGGAAAGACGCCGTCGATACGAAGAACCGCGCCGAATCCATGGTCTTCCAGCTTGAAAAACAGCTGAAGGAATATGGCGACAAGCTGCCCGACAGCGTGAAGAAGCCGATCGAAGATGACATCTCCAAGCTGAAGAGCGCCATCGACGCGAATGACACCGACCGCATGAACACCGTCATGAAAGAAATGGAAGCCCACATGCAGGCCATGGGTCAGGAAATCTACAAGAACGTCCAAGCCCAGCAGCAGGCCGGCGGCCAACAGGCTGGCGGTGCGCAAGGCGGCAATCCGTTCGGTGGAGCGAATCCGTTCGGCGGTGGAAATCCGTTCGGCGGCGGTGCACAACCGAATGAAGGCGGCAACAACGGCGGTTCGAAGAAGGACGACGGCGATGTCATCGACGCGGACTTCACAGACACGACGGACAAATAATTTATTAGTGTAAAAAGGGAATAATTCCCATTTTCAAACCATAACAACAAGAAGGAAAACATCATGAACATCAAACCATTGGGTGACCGCGTTCTGGTCGAAGCCATCGAAGCCAAAGATACCGTCAAAGGCGGCATTTACATTCCGGACTCCGCGAAAGAGAAGCCGCAGGAAGCGAAAGTCATCGCCGTCGGCCCCGGCAAGAAGGACGACAACGGCAAACTGATTCCGATGGACGTCAAAGTCGGTGACACCGTTCTGACCTCCAAATACGGCGGCACGGAAATCAAGATCGACGACAAAGAATACAAGATCCTGAACGCCAGTGACATCCTCGCCATCGTCGAATAATCACCAACCAGAGAAAGAGTATTATATATAGGAGAATAAACAATGGCTGCTAAACAAATTCAATACGATACGAAAGGCCGTCAGGCCCTGTTGGCCGGTGTCGCCGCTTTGTCCAAAGCTGTCAAGACCACGCTCGGTCCGAAAGGCCGTAACGTCATCATCGACAAGAAGTTCGGTTCCCCCACCGTCACGAAGGACGGTGTGACCGTCGCGAAGGAAGTCGAACTGCCGAACGCCTTTGAAAACATGGGCGCGCAAATGGTCAAGGAAGTCGCTTCCAAGACGTCCGACAACGCCGGTGACGGTACCACTACCGCGACGATCCTCGCCGAAGCCATCTTCCGCGAAGGTCTGAAGAACGTGACCGCCGGTGCCAACCCGATGAGCCTGAAGCGCGGTATCGACAAAGCCGTCGTCGCCATCGCCGACGAACTCGCCGCCATGAAGACCGACGTTGACTCCCGCGAACAGATCGCGCAGGTCGCGACGATCTCCGCCAACTCCGACCACGTCATCGGCGACATCATCGCCGACGCCATGGACAAAGTCGGCAAAGACGGCACGATCACCGTCGAAGAGGCCAAGACCATCGACACGACGCTCGACGTCGTCGAAGGCATGCAGTTCGACAAGGGCTACCTCTCCCCGTACTTCGTGACGAACGCGGAAGAGATGGAATGCGTTCTGGACGACCCGCTGATTCTCATCCACGAGAAGAAGCTCTCCTCCCTGCAGGACATGCTGCCCCTGCTCCAGATGGTCGCGAAACAGGGCAAGCCTTTGCTGATCATCGCTGAAGACGTTGACGGTGAAGCCCTCACGACTCTGGTTGTCAACAAACTGCGTGGCACGCTGAATGTCTGCGCCGTCAAGGCTCCTGGCTTCGGCGACCGCCGCAAGGCCATGCTCGAAGATATCGCCATCCTGACGGGCGGTATCTGCATCACCGAAGACCTCGGCATCAAGCTTGAAAACGTCACGCTGGATCAGCTGGGCCGCGCAAAACGCGTCACGGTTGACAAAGACAACACGACCATCGTCGAAGGCAGCGGCGACTCCTCCAAGATCGCCGGCCGTGTCAACCAGATCCGCCATCAGATCGAAGAGACGACCTCCGACTACGACCGCGAGAAACTGCAGGAACGTCTGGCCAAGTTGGCCGGCGGTGTTGCCGTCATCCACGTCGGTGCCGCCACGGAAGCCGAAATGAAGGAAAAGAAAGCCCGCGTCGAAGACGCCCTCCACGCGACCCGCGCGGCCGTTGAAGAAGGTATCGTCCCCGGTGGTGGCGTCGCCATCATCCGTGCCGCGGCGAAGGCCATCAAGAAACTGCAGCTGAAGGGCGACGAAGCCGTCGGCGCCGACATCGTCATGCGCGCCGTTGACGAACCGCTCCGCCAGATTGCTCTGAACGCCGGTGTCGAAGGCTCCATCGTTGTCATGAAGGTCAAGGAACTCGACGGCAACATGGGTTACAACGCCGCTGACGACGAATACGTCGATATGCTGAAGGCCGGTATCATCGACCCGAAGAAGGTTGAGCGCTGCGCCCTGCAGAACGCGGCTTCCGTCGCCGGCCTGTTGCTGACGACCGAATGCATGATCTGCGATCTGCCCGAAGAGAAGAAGGAACCCGCGATGCCCGCCGGCGGCATGGACGGCATGGGCGGCATGGGCGGCATGATGTAATTCATTCAGCCTGATGCCATAGCATCCACAAAAAGGGGCCGTTGTTTTTCGCAACGGCCCCTTTTCATTTGGTAATGGATATTCCAGAATCTCCAGAAGTTCCAGAAGTTCTTTCCTCAAAGTTCGGAATAACTGCACATGCGAATTGCAGATGAGCCGATGAACGGCGCCAATAGTTCCGCCAGCGGTTCTTTGAATTCGGCGTCCACCAATTGGTCGCCATCGTTACAGACAGGATGGCACATGATCTCCACAACACCGTCCGCCATGTTGCAAATCCGCTGAAAAGCGGCATGCATGTCTGGGATATTACCGAAATAGCAGGTCTTTCTTAACGAACCCAGCCGCCAATTGTACAAAAGACGCAACAATGTCCGCTGTAAACCACTCTTTCCTAAATTAGTCGTTTGACGAATCGCCGGAATACCGTATTTTTGGGCTAGATCTATAACCACACGCCCCACAAACCAGTTCGTATGACGATGCGCATGGCTGTCCAGATGCGTGAATGCAATTCCCGTATCCATTGCCTTTTTTAATTGCGCATCCAATTCAAGTCTGACAGCGTCCAGACAATGGCGAGGCGCAGAAAACGGAATCCGCCGGCCATTGAAGTGACCGTCATCGTCACAGAACACACGGCATGCCTTCATTCGTTCCGTCAGAGGTTCGCCTTCAAAAAGATTCAAATGCACCCCCGTAGAATTTTGGGGAATACTCCCCTGCCGGATCAATGCCACGGCATTGTCGAAGCCCGGCATATTGGGCATCAGCGTAGTGGATGAAACCAAGCCGTCGACAAACGCTTTCACAATTGCCGCGTTCACTTGGCTGGAATATCCGAAGTCATCCGCATTGACAATCAATCTAATCAAAATAGCCTCGCTTGTACCGCCATTTGGTGAAATCACAGAAATCCGCCATGGAAATGCTTTCATCCCAGAGATTACCATTCATGATTTCATCTTTCTTGTAGGCAAAGAATGGGAACGGGAGGCGACATCCTGTACGATATTCCACCGCCCGAACACGATATTTGCAGTCCGCCAGCAATTCCATGACACCGCCTATGAAGTCTGAGACTGTCTCAAAATCATCCTGAATCAGTACAAGATGATTCTTTGCCGATATATAGTAGTTGCATTTCCGGCCACTTTTCAGCTTCTTGAACGTAGTATAGTAGGCGGCCGGCGTGTAATAACCGACTGGTGTAAACAACTCATCACCGCTGTACAGTTTCCGCCGACTCAACTTGCTGAAAGACAGGAGCATTTTCACAACCACCCTTAACAATGGATTGACGACAAATCCTAACTTTCCAGGCACATAGGACACTGGCAACACCCAGTTGGTCGGTGTACCGATCACCTTCACACCGAGAAAATGCGTCAGGTACTTTACAAACAACTTGTAAGTCGATCCAAACGTGCCGCTGACGCCATGCGCTTTCATGTATTCATATATCGGCTTACGGGTCTTCGCCATCGCCTCAATATCGTCGCGGTATTCCCTCAATACAAAGGAATCGCAACCGTTTGCAAGCAGTATCTCTCTCCCTTTGTAGTTCACTTTCTGGACCATGAACGTCTGGCCGCCCACCAGCAGATCATTGACATACACGAGCCCATGCATGGAATACCCCCAGCAAGAACTCATATATTTAAATTTCAACTGTTCGATTGTGTAATCCTTCTTGAACACCTCGTTGAATGCATGGATATAGGCATTCCATTCCTCAGGCGTCAGTTCAGAAGTCAATTTGAATCGGACAGTGCATTCCATGGACAGCAAAAACGGATCAAGACAGAACAGTTATCAGTGCCTTAATATACCATTTCAGCCACTTCTTTTCAATTTTATCCAATACCAAGACGACGAAACCGCCTCATTCTTCATAATCCACGACACCCGATGAAAGGATCCTGTCCAGATGGAATTCCATGCTGGCCCACGCCAATCCCACGCCGAATCCGCATGCAATGCAATGGTTCAGACAACACGACAACGCCTCCTTGTCCTGCGTGGCCATGGTCAGCGGAATGGACGCGCATGTAACATTACCGTAGTCACGAATACAGTAAGGCACCTTCTCCAACGGAATCTTGAACGCCTTCCGGATCTTTTCGTCAATGAAGAGATTGGCCTGGTGAAGATAGAGGAAATCGATGGAATCAACATCCACGTTGAAAGTCGCCACCAGTTCCTTCAGTGATTGCGGCGGCCGTTTGATTGCGAAACCGAACACATCCATCCCGCGAACGACCATGTCCGTCCCCTTGCGAATGACACCAGGCTCGACTTCACGCTCTTGAAGAGATTCAACGGTTGTTGGATGCCGCGTTCCGCCATATTTCGCCATGATGGCCTCCGCTCCAGAGCCATCCACGCCGAAGACAAAATTATTCGGATAGTTCCATGACGGATCAAACTCCAAGGCGGTCACCGTTCCCGCATCGCCAAATAGCGGTCTCACCGTACGATCCTTCATGCTTCGGTTGAGGGTATTCGTCTCAGCGGCGACAAGAAGACCACGACGCAGGAAGCCTGTCTGCATCATGGAGGTGATGACGCTCATGCCGTAAACCCAACCGGAGCAACCGAGCGGCAGGTCCATCACATAACTGTCGTTCCGCATTCCCAGACGATGTTGTAAAATACATGATGTCTGCGGGGCGATGTAGTCACGCGACGTGCAGACATAGAACAAGCAGTCCACCGTCCGAATATCCCATCCAAGATCCTTCAGCAGCCGTTCAATGGCCTTTACGGACAAATCGGAGGCCGTCGTCCCCGGCGTGACCATGTGGCGGCGTTCGATGCCTGTTGACTGGACGACCTTCTCGGCCTCCGCTTGATCGGCGAATATCGGCAGCGATCTGTTCTCCTCCGCGAAACGCGGGGCGCAGGCGCCGACACCGACAATTTTGACATGATTGGTGGTTAATTGGCAAGTCATATTATGGTTTTCTCAAAGACAGGCGCTGTTTCTTGCCGGAAGACGTTTTCGGTATTTCGTCAATCCAATCGAACGCCGCTGGAATCTTGTAGTCTTCCAGCAGCGGCAACAGCTTCCGACGGATTTCATCAAACGGCATTTTCGTGCCGTTTTTAACAATATACACTTTGGGGACTTCGCCGAGAATGCCGTTCGGATCCTCCATGCCAACGCAGATGCAATCCTCCACGCCTAGCGAGCATACAGCATCCTCCACTTCCTGCGGGCTGACCTTTTTTCCCCCTACGTTTATCAATTCCTTTCGGCGGCCAGATAGATATAAATTGCCGTCCGCATCGCGATAGCCGATGTCTCCCGTACGGAAATAGTCGCCGAAGAACGCGTTCGCGTTCTCCTCCGAGCGGTAGTAGGATTTCGTCACCATGTTGCCTTTCACGCAGATTTCGCCTTGCTCGCCATCGGGCAGCATCCCGCCGTTTTCATCGAATATCTGAATATCCACCTTGTCCGATACAGGCTTGCCGATGGTGTTCAACTTGTCCATGTTCTCATGGAACTCCATGAACGCCGAACGCGAAGCCTCCGTCAGGCCGTAGTGCATGCAGATGCGCGTCGTCGGAAACATGGCGCACAGTTCTTTCTTGGAATCAATAGGCATGGCCGCGCTTCCGATTTCAATATACTTCAGCTGGCCTGCGAACTTCGATATCCGCGTCCCGCTGAATTTGCGGATGTACGCCCACACGGCGGGAACCATGCCGAAGCCAGTGGCATGGAACTCGTCCATCGCGTTGAAGAAAAGCTTCAGATTGGCGAAACTGCCCACCAACACCATCATCGCGCCTTTGATCAACGTGCAGCGAAGCCGCCCGAGCCCGAAGGAATGGCACAAAGGCAACCCCAATACTTCCACATCATCTTTTGTGTTGCCGATGAATCCGTTGATGTTGTCCGCCGAAGAAAAGATGTTGAAATGCGAAAGCATGACGCCTTTCGGCACACCGGTCGTGCCCGTCGTGAAGACGATGTCCGCCGTGTCATCCACAGACATCGTCACTTCATCATATGATTCAAATTGCTTTCCGTAGTCAATTTGGTCATATTTGAACGAAACACACGTCTCCGTCTCGAAGCCGAACGCAAGCTTCGGCTTCGTAAGTTCGAGAATATACGCCAGTTTCTTCGGATTGGCATTCGCATCGACGACGACATTGATGACGTCCAGCAGATGGGCGGCAAAATAGACATAAATGAAATCCAGTTCCGTCTGCGCGGACAGCGCGATGCGGTCGCCTTTCCGCAGGCCGCGTTCCTGCAGGAAAGCCGCGGCCTGCACGATCCTCTCGAACAGGACCGCATACGTCACCCGTTCTTTGGAGGCGGACACAAGCGCCACAGCCTGTGGAACTTCAACGGCATGCCTGTGAACGGCGGACAGGATTGGGCTGTGCTCAAGCATTTTCCTTCTCCAGCTTGGCGATCTCCTCGACAATTCCCTCCACGCTTGTCAATTCAAACAAATCGTCGATGGGGAAACTAATGTCCAGTTTATCCTCAAGAGCCGTGATAATGGCGAGATTTCCGATGGAATTCCATTCAGGAATGCCATTGATGGCCAAGTCGTCCGTTATCTTCTCCAAATCCACGTCAAGGGCTTCGGCTATGATTTTCTTGATTGTATCTTCAGTGGTCATAATATATTACAAATGAACTTCATATTGAAACTCCCCCGTCAATCACGAGGGCATGCCCTGTTACCCATGACGACGCGTCCGACAACAGATAGACAATGCCGTTGGCAATGTCTTCCGGTTCTCCATAACGCTTCAACGGATATCTTTCCATGTCCGCTTGAAACTGCTCTTCCGTCAGCGAACCGCGATTAATCAGTTTGGTATTGGTCATGCCCGGATTAACACTGTTGACGCGTATCTTCTTCACCGCCAACTCTTTCGCACAGAATTTCATGGTCGATGTAAGAGCGGCTTTTGAGGCTCCGTAAATCGCGTTGCCAACACTGAACACCCCTACTCCACCAATGGAAGCCACAATAACGACTGAAGCACCTTTTGACAATTTCTTTTTTTTCACCAGAAGACGCAACGTCTCGACCGTCGAGAAGAAATTGATGTTGAATATGTCGTCGTATTTTTCACGCGTGCAGAACGGAAACGGCAGTGTCAACCCCTTACCCGCGCACAGCACCAAGCCGTCCATTTCAGGAGCCTGTTCCGCCAAGTCAGCGACATCTTCCGCCGATGTCAGTTCGGCAAGAATCTGGCTATGGCCTTCGCCTTCCAGTTGCGCGAACGTCTCTTGGAGTTTCTCCGCGTTTCTTGCGCAAAGCACAACCTTCGCGCCGAGTTTGGAGCATTCGATTGCCGTGGCTTGCCCAATGCCCGACGAGGCGCCTGTGACCAGTATTATCTTTCCTTGCAATGAGAATGGATTGTACGCTTCTGCCATATTGCCAAGTCCTTACGCTTCCTTGACTTCAACCAGATCAGAGATGACGACGGAATTCGTTTCGAATGCGACGGTCCCCCACGAAAGGCCAACACCGAAACCACAGCAGATGAACTTGGTCTTCGTGTTTTCGATTTTGTTCTTCAACTGCGTCACGATGGTCAATGGAATGGACGCGGAAGAGGTGTTTCCAAAATGCAACATGCTGCTAGGCGCCTTTTCTGAAGTAAATTTCAGTTTCTTGACAATCGCTTCGTTCATCTTCATGTTGGCCTGATGCAGGATGCAATAGTCGGCATCCAGATAATTGAAACCGAAATGCTCGCCGAGTTTTTTGATGGATTTCGGAGCCGTGGAAATTCCAAAGCCAAAAACATCCATTCCCTTCATGCGTGTCTGGAAATTGTGGCGTTTGCGGCCATCGTCACATTCAACAAGTTCGAAATCCTTGGGAGTCGCCTGGTGACGACAACCACCCGCATGTCTGATAATCGCATTATATCCGCTTCCGTCTGTTCCGAAATGGAACATGAAGCGGTCATTGGCGTCATCCGTGAACTCCAAGGCGGTCACCGTGCCGGCATAGCCGAACAACTGGTCTGGTTCTTCATACACCTGCTTTCTGGCGTCCCCCGCAAGCAACAGCGCCTTTTTGATGGTTCCGCCACGCATGAGACCGCACAGGACGGCAAGACCATGAACCCAACCAGAACATCCCAACGATATGTCCAACGCCATGCACTCTTTATTAAGTTTCAATCTGTCCTGCAAAATACAGGAGGTTGCCGGCAGGACATAATCAGGCGTCTGTGTGACGAACACCAACGCGCCGATGTCGCTCTTCTCCCATTTCAGATCCTCTATCAGCCTTTCCGCGGCGGGTAGGCAGAGATCCGATGTGGTGAAACTGTTGGAATACCGTTTTTCCTTGATGCCAGTCATGGCGATAAAATCGTCCGCCCCGTATTGGTCAGTGGTTGAAACAGTCTGCACGACGTTTTCAGGTACGCCAACGGACATTCCGGCGATTTTGATTGCGTTAAACTCCAGAAATGACATGTGATTTTAATCCATATTCTACAAATATCCAAATGCAAACGTCTTGTAACGTTGGGATTTGGATATCAAGCATGTTCTTTTTGATAAACAAGATGTTAAATATAGTAAAAGAGTCAATATACCCGTCATCCGTTGAAATACAAATAAGGGGCGTTGTCGTTTTTCCCTAGTCAACATGTGGATGCCGCGACACCGATATCATGGGAACACGTTTTCGGACTTTTGTTTTCTCAATACAGGGATCGGTTTAGATTGCATTCACTTGCAATTCGTTTATAAATAGTTATATTTAAAATGCCAATATGTTTTTCATGATTCCGCTGCGGAATCAATAGAAAGTCTCGTTTATAATTAATCAAAAGTCATTAACATAATCTTTCAAGTAGATTCAAAGGGCTATTATGAAGTCATTGCAAGAATTCGTTGATTTGTTCGCCGAACAGTTCGAAGATACGGATCCATCCGAAATCAAGGCGGATACGAAATTTCATGATCTGGACGAATATTCGTCGCTTCTTGCATTGTCGATCATCGCGATGGTTGATGAGGAATTCGATGTCGTGCTGAAAGGCGATGACATGCGCAATGCCGTGACATTGAGTGACTTGTATGAAAACATAAAGTCGAAGATGTGAAATGGCGGCAGTCGCGGAGGCGCTCCGTCTTCGCATTCCAGCATCCAGCAAGAACATGAATTTTCTCTTGAAATTCAGGCAAAGATTAGGCCGGTCAACGAATGCGGCGAAGGAAGTCTGCGCCATAACCAAGACAAGCCACCTGCTTGTCCCCTATTTCATTCTTGACCGTTGGTTGTCGATGAAGCTGTATGGGACATCACCAGACAGCTACATGGGGCTTGAGTTCTACAATAGAAGATGGTGGTCGAAGAATAAATTCCTTACAGACGGAAGGCATTCGGATCTGGATGAAAAGTTCAATTCCAAAGAAGGGATTGAAATACTGCTGGACAAGCATCAATTTTTAAAAACATACGCACCATTCGTCAGAAGAGACTGGTTATTCATTGACAATGACACGCCAGAGGCGAAGATCGACGATTTTGTCTCTCGGCATGCCGAATGCATCGCCAAACCGATTTCATCGTGTCATGGCAATGGCGTGCGGAAGATCAAAACCGATCAAATCATACAAATGAAATGTAATGGAGAGGTTTTTCTGGCGGAAGAATTCATCAGTAACTGCGATAAGTTAAAGAGCTTGAATCCAACCTCATTGAATACAATCCGTGTTGTCACATGCAGAGATCATGGTGGTGAGCTACATATCATGGCCATCGTGATGCGCATCGGCGGCCCTGATGCCGTTGTGGACAACTACTTCGGCGGTGGCGTGGCTTATCATGTGAATGTCGAGGAAGGAATTGTCGATTATCCAGGACGGAATTCCAAGCTTGAAGAGTTCGTCCGTCATCCGGGAAGCAATGTTTTGATGGTCGGTTTCCAAATTCCGCGTTTCAAGGAACTGCTGGCGTGGATTCGCGAGGTGGCTGATTTCCGCAAGGATATACGGTATGCGGGATGGGACGTGGCGATTACGCCGGAAGGCTTTGAACTCGTCGAAGGAAACAACTGCCCGGGGCCGAACATCATGCAAATCCATACTCAAAAGGGATTGTATAATACGCTGTTGAAATATTTATAACGGTATGCTTCGGCCAGTATTGTGACCATGTCCATATCTTTGACAATCGATTTTTCACGACGCAAGAAAAGATTGCCCAGTCCATAGAAAAAAATAAAATGTTTACTTGACAATTTGTAATTGAAGCATTACAATACACATTGAAAGTTAATTTTTAGTTAAAAGTAACTGCATAACGCAAAGGAACAATCAAAAGAGGAACAAAAAATGAAAAAAGACAAACACTTCACCTTGATCGAACTGTTGGTCGTGATTGCGATCATCGCCATCTTGGCCGCCATGTTGTTGCCCGCGTTGGCGAAGGCCCGTGAAAAGGCGCAGGCCATCTCCTGCACGTCCAATTTGAAGCAGATCGGCACGGCCCAGCTGCTGTACGCCGACGACTACGGAAACACGCTCTGCCCGAACTACTACCAGCCGTGCGACAACTACTTCCGTTGCTACAACATGTACCATTACACCCAGTATCTCGGCGACCGCAAAGTGTGGAAATGCCCCTCCTCCTCCACGAACTTCCAGGGTGTTGTCCATGACACGGGCGAAAACCAGTTGCAGTCCGGTTGGGAAGTCTCCTACGCCATCAACCAGTCCTGCAACAGCGGCGCTACCAACCGTCTGGACAAAGGCTGCAAACTGGCGACCATTAAAAACGCCTCCAACACGATTCTCTTCACCGACAACAAGTGCGTTGCCACCGGCGCGGACTGCTGGGGCGGCCTCTACAAATCGACAGATACGGACTTCGCGAGTGATAAAACGAGCGTTCTGCCGGATGCCAGCTCCGGTGCCTACACGAAGGATCGTATCGGCAATCCGCATGACGCGCAGCACAACTCCGGCAACAACCACAACTACCAGTGGGCGGACGGTCACGTCGAGACCCGCAACCAGTACCAGACCAACATGGGCAACTGGTCCAGAGACTATTAATTCTTGTCAAGCACGTAAAAATGTGCTATCTTAATTGATGATGGGCCTTCGCCTGATGCAAAAGCTCAGGCGAGGGCTTTTTTGTTTAGTCGATTCAGTTCGTAACAAAAGGAGATGTTTTGATGAAACTCGTGAATCTGTTTGGTACGATGGCGTTGGCTGCTATGATGACTGGATGCATAAGTTATTCAAAAAAGACGACGACAATAACAATAACAGAGCCGTCGGGAGAAATGATTGCGACGACATGCGTCCGCACCCCAGGCAAAATCGTCGTTGACGGCAAGATGGACGAAGCGTGGAAGGCCGTTCCCGCCGTGACGCATTTCCATTGTCCTCCGAATTACGCGGAACCAATTTCGAAGACGGAAGGCCGCATCGCATGGGATGACGAATACCTTTATGTTCTGCTGGTCGCGCAAGATCTCGATCTGATGGCCTACACGGATTTCCACGACGGCCCGACCTACAAAGACGATGTTTTGGAATTCTTCTTTGCCCCTGGCCCTGGTCCGAAGACGTTGGAATACATCAACTTCGAAATCAACGCGATGGGGACGGTCTATGACGCCTATCATCCAGATCGCACCAAAGGCCTGAATGGTGAAGAAGCCTGCAAGTGGGAATGCGAAGGCCTGAAGAGCGCCGTCACCCGCAAAGGCACGCTGAATGAACCGTTGGACAAAGACGAAAGCTGGACGCTGGAAATGGCGATTCCATGGAAGGCGATTCCGTGGATGAAAGGTCGTCAGGCTCCCAACGACGGCGAAGAATGGAGCTTCCATTTCGCCCGCTATGACTATTCCAAATACCTTCCCGACGGTAAGGAAGAGCTGAGTAGCTCCGCCCCTCTGCCGAAAGTCTTCTTCCACGACGTTGATCATTTCGCGCCGCTGTATTTCAAGAAATAACACCGCCTGCGGCGGAACTGAAAGCTGAAAGCCGAAAGCAAGAAACGAGAGGCACTAAATTGAAAAGCCTTGCATTTGCTTTTAGCTTTAGGCTTTCAGCTTTAAGCTTTTATAGCTTTCCCGCGTCTGGATCGTCCTCTTCCACATGCCAATACCGCGTATCCAGCAGATGGGCCAAACGCACATCCCCCATGGCGTGGAGAATGGCGGAACGGACGTCTTTAAAACGCGCATCCAACGTGTTGAGAAGCTGTTCTAGATAGAAGCGGTCGCCGTCGTTGCGGAGTTGCTCTTCATACGGACATGACTTGATCTTCGGATAATCCGCGATGACGGCGGCTTCATGGATGCGCGCTTTCGTCACAAGGCAAAGCGGCCGGATGAGCCGTTTGGTGGCGGCGTCCGCAGGGACGTTTGCCCCCATGGTCTTCAAGCCGCCGCCGCGGAACATGGCGAGCAGCAACGATACACAAAGATCGTCCAATTGCTGTCCAAGCGCGATTTTATTACAATTCAATTGATCGGCAAGACCGTGGAGTTTTCCACGACGAAGCCGCGAACACATGGCGCAGGGGCGTTCCTCTGCGCCTTTTTCTTTCATAAGCGAATAACCGTCCAGAGAGACAGTCTCCAGCCGCCAGTTGTTTTGGGCGGCGTAGTCGCGGAGAACATCCATCTTGAATGTGCCGAACTGCATGTCGATAGTCGCACCGATGACGTCGAAATGAAACGGCGACCGTCGTTGGAGCTCCGTCAAAACATGCATGAGCGTCAGGCTGTCTTCGCCGCCGCTGATGCCGACGAGCACCCTGTCGCCTTCCGTCAGCATGCTGAAACGCCCCGCCGCGACAGCCGCGTCTCGGCAGATTTTCTGGAAAACTTTTGATTTGGCGAGTGGTGTTTTCATGCTTTTGCTTGTCTTTGCATGAATACGGATTATTGTTTTTAGTTTGTCTATATGAAAATTTAATTTTTCAACAAGAATAATCAACGATTTCACAACAAAAAGGGCATTTGTCATGAAGCTGCAGGATTACAATTACGACGTCTATCCGAAAGTCTTGAAAGTCGGCCAGCAGGCGACGGTCACGGTTCGTCCGAAATATGATCACATCTCGCTTAAGGACGACCACAAGTATTCGATGATCCTTTCAGAGCGCGATACGTATATGAAGGGCGATATCGAGATGGCGATTGAAAACGGCGCCATCAAAGTCACATTCACGCCGACGATGGAACAGGAATACACGCTCGTCTTGACGGATTCTGTCGAAGGCGGCCGCACTGTTAAGACGGAATTCTGCCTGTACGCAGTCGAAGCGGATTTGTTCGCCTACCGCCCATGGAAAGGTGACTTCCATATCCATTCCTGCCGTTCGGACGGTCGTGAAAGCCCCGTCTATGTGGCGTCCAACTACCGCCGTCACGGCTTCGATTTCTTCGCATTGACGGATCACCATCGGTATGGTCCATCGCAGGAAGTCATCGAAGCCTTCAAAAAGCTTGAGACGAACTTCAAAGTGTATCCGGGCGAGGAAGTCCACCCGCCGCGCAATTGCGTCCATCAGGTGAATTTTGGCGGAGCGTTCAGTGTGAACGACTTGCATCGCCAGACGGAACAGTATGAAAAGGAGGTCGCGGAAATCCAGAAGAATCTCGACATCCCGTATCTGGACGAACATGACCGCTACTGCTATGCTTCCTCCAAATGGTGTTTCCAGAAGATTCAGGAAGGTGGCGGCATCGCGATTTTCAGCCATCCATACTGGATTACCGGCGATCACTACAACGTCAGCGAAGCATTGCAGAAAGCCTTTTTCGAAAAATGCGAGTTCGACGCGTTCGAATTGATCGGCGGCTTCTGGGTGACGCAGGCCGAAGCGAACTCACTGCAAGTCTCCCGTTGGAGCGAAGAGCGCGCGAAAGGCAAGAAGATTCCCGTCGTCGGCGTCTCCGATTCCCACGGCACGCAGGATTCAGGCCTGTTCGACTGGTACTATTCATTGGTTTTCGCGCCGACGTGCGAGTTCCCCGATCTGCGTGCCGCCATCAAAGACGAACGCAGCGTTGCCGTCCATTGGATTGAGAAGGAAGTCCCGCAGTTGCACGGCCAATTCCGCTATGTGAAGTTCGCCTACTTCTGCCTGCGCGAAATCCTGCCATTGCACCATGAAGAGTGCGCAGAGGAAGGCCGCCTGATGCTGAAATACTTCGGCGGCGATGAATCGGCCGCGAAGATGATCGCCCTCTGCAAGAATCGCGTCGCGGATCTCTACAAGAAACTGTGGGCGTAAACCCGCGAAGATGTTCGGGCTCTGCCCCGAACAAAAAAGAATTCCTGCTAAAATACAGCAAAAATGGATTCAGGCATTACATTATAAGTTTTGCCTGAATCCGTTTTTACACCATATATTATTAGGAAACTGAACCATGTCCGAAAACCAAGAGCAACCGATGGAAAATCTGGACGATCTGCGTGCACAGCGTGTCCAGAAGCTGAACAAAATCGTCGAAGCCGGCGGCAACGCCTACGGTCATCGCGTCGATGACATCACGCCGAGCACGGTCGTGAAGGAAATCGCGCCAAAATTGGCGGAAGGCGAAGTGAAAAAAGTCCGCGTGGCGGGACGCATGATCGCGCGCCGTATCATGGGCAAGTCGCTGTTCGCCAGCCTGCGCGACCGCAACGATTCCATCCAGCTGTACGTCCAGAAGAACATCGTCGGCGACGACGAATATGCGAAATTCAAAGAGTTGGATCTTGGCGACATCATTTCGGCGGAAGGCGAAATCTTCGTGACGCGCACAGGCGAACCGTCCATCCGCACGGAGAAGTTCGAACTGTTGTCGAAATGCCTCCGTCCATTGCCCGAAAAATGGCATGGTCTGACGGACATGGAGCAGCGTTACCGCCAGCGCTATCTGGATTTGATCTGCAACATGGATGTCCGCAAGACATTCGAACTGCGCAGCAAGATCATCTCCGAAATCCGCAAGTATTTGGACAGCCGTGGTTTCATGGAAGTCGAAACGCCGATGATGCAACCATTGGCGGGCGGCGCGGCGGCACGTCCGTTCGTGACGCACTACAACGCGCTGAACTGCACGATGTACATGCGCATCGCCACGGAGCTGTATCTGAAGCGACTGATCGTCGGCGGCTTCGAACGCGTCTATGAAATCGGCCGTAACTTCCGCAACGAAGGCATGGACCGCAAGCACAATCCGGAATTCACGTCCATCGAAATCTACCAGGCGTATTCGGACTGCCGCGGCATGATGGAACTGATCGAAGACATGGTTTGCACCGTCGCCGAAAAGCTGTTCGGCTCGCTGAAGTTCAAACGGCAGGACGGCATCGAAGTCGATCTGACCCGTCCATGGCGTGTCGCCCCGTACAAAGATCTGATTAAAGGCAAGATGGGCGACGACTGGTTCGAACTGCCGTTGGCCACGAAGCGCGAAAAGGCAAAGGCTCTCGGACTGGACATCACGGATGACATGGACGACAAGGCCGTCACCCATGAAATCTATGACAAGACGATCGAAGCCACGCTGATCCAGCCGACCTTTGTGACGCGCCTCCCCGCCTATCTCGTCCCGCTCGCGAAACGCTGCACGGACGATCCGGAACTCGTCGATGTCTATGAACTGGAAATCAACGGTCAGGAGATCAGCCCCGGATATTCCGAACTGAACGACCCGATCGAACAGCGCTCCCGCTTCGACCAGCAACTCATCGGCCGCGCGGACACCGACGGCGAAGTTGACCGCATCGACGAAGACTTCCTCAACGCGTTGGACTACGGCATGCCGCCGACCGGCGGTCTCGGCATGGGCATCGACCGCCTCGTCATGCTGTTGACAGGCGAACCGTCCATCCGCGACGTCATCCTCTTCCCGCAAATGAAGCTCACGAAGGATTGATATCACCGTCCCAATCTAGATGAAACATGAGACAGCCGGAGAAAAATTTTCTCCGGCTGTTTGCTTTTTTCTGACAGAAAACTATTTTAAAGAATAGTCTTTCAAGAGGCTGGGGGCCTCTTGCCATGATAATCGCCCGATGATCAATTCGTATCGGGTTTGACGCTTAGCCGAAAAACGAAAGAGAAGGAGGTTCACTATGAACACGTTCAGTTTGGAATCCGCATTGGAAACAGTTTTCTTCAATCAGTACAATGCAGACATGATAGAAAAATTCGTAAATTTGTGCAACCTGTTTTCCTATTACCGAGAAGAGGATGCCGCTCCTGAATTCTGCTCCAACTTCAACACGCTTCAGGTGTTGCTGACCAAAATCCAATTGCTGAAAAATGTCAATCACCATCCGTATATTCCGACTGAATTCAAATGTGACTTTAATAATTCAGCAAAGAACAAAGGACACTATACGTTTGCACCGACCATTAAGATGCCCAAATATCAGCCATTGCCCGACTACGAAGAGCAGATTGAAAAAATCATGAACGTCTTATCGGAACTTGATCTCGCATCAATGATAGACTATGTGAAGAAAAAGGCCAAAGAGGCCGGCGATTTTGCATTCGAAGAGGAAGAGTAGAAAATTGTCGATGAAAAAGCGGAGAACACGCCCCCAGCCGTTATCCGCTTTTTTGATTTCATGACTTCTGGAAACCATTTTTTGAAAAAATAATCAGCAATCGCGTCCGTTAATTGAAGAAGGACGCATATGAATTATTTTATGTTAAAGAAAAAGATAAAAAGGAGCAAAAAGTCATGAATATATCAATACGACTTTTAGGAAAGGACGAGCTGAAACTCGTCCGTCAGGTGGCGGATGTCGTCTGGCCAGTCACGTTCAAGGAAATCCTTTCCCCTGAACAAATTGACTACATGATGGAGATGATGTACGCGGCAAAAGTCATGGATAAGGAATTTGACGAAGGCATCAAATTCTATGGCGTATTCGACGGCACGGATGCCGTCGGCTATCTCATCTGGGGCCATTACGACGGCGCGCCACAGACGGCAAAGTTGCACAAATGCTATCTTCTGCCCACCTACCAAGGGAAAGGCATCGGTTCCATGATGCTGAAGACAGCCCAGTCAATGGCCCGTGAAGCAGGCTACAAACATCTGCGGCTCAATGTGAACCGACAAAATGCAAAGGCCATCAAGGCCTACGTCCGAAACAATTTCAAGACGATTGAAACCGTTGACAATCCCATCGGCAACGGCTTCTTCATGAACGATTACGTGATGGAAGCGGATCTGTAACCATCGTTCATTTCACGGTCGCGCAGGAGCGCGTTCCTCCCGGTTGATTTTCAGATAAGGATTATCCAATGCCGAAATTGACGATACAGGAAGACTACAAAGCGACAGGCGAATATGTGATTCCCGAAGGGAAAAGCATCATCGGTCGTGGGCCGGACGCGAATCTCGTCTTGAGCAACCATGTTGGTGTTTCACGTGAACATTGCCAGCTGACCTATCAGCAGGGCTCCGTCCTGCTGGAGGATCTCGGTTCACGAAACGGGACGTTTCTGAACGGCAAGCCGCTCATGAAGCCGACGGAGCTGAAACATCAGGACTACATCCAAATCGACGATGTCCTCCTCATCTATTCAGCTGTTTCACAAGGTTCTGACGTCGATGATCTTACGGAAGTGCGAGAACGAAAGGACGATTTGGGCGACAGCCGCAGTCTCTCCTTCGTGAAGGAAGTGACCGACAGGTTGCAGGCAAATATCGCAAAGGTCATCCAAGGAAAGGACGACGTGATTCGTCATGTGATTATCGCACTGTTATCGGACGGCCATGTGCTTCTGGAAGACGTGCCAGGCGTCGGCAAGACAAAACTCGCACAGGCGTTGGCGCGTTCCATCAACACGGATTTCAAGCGGATTCAGTTCACGCCGGACATGCTTCCAAACGATATCACAGGCGTGAACATTTATGACGAATCGTTGAAAAAATTCGTCTTCATGCCTGGCCCGATCTTCTCCAATGTCGTTCTGGCGGATGAAATCAACCGCGGCACGCCACGTGTCCAATCCTCACTATTGGAATGCATGGCGGAATCTAGCGTAACCATCGACGGCAGCTCCTATATTCTTCATAAACCGTTTTTTGTCATCGCGACGCAGAATCCCGTCGAATACCAAGGCACCTATCCGCTTCCGGAAGCGCAGCTGGACCGTTTTCTCATGCGGCTGACGATGGGCTATCCGGATCCGGAGACGGAGAAACGCATTCTGGAAAGCCATGTGGAGGACAATCCGCTGACATCGTTGGGAGCCGTTCTGGAAGCTTCGGATCTTCTGCATTGCCAAGCACTTGTGCGAACTGTCTATGTTTCCGCCCAATTCCGCGACTATCTGGTGACGCTTATCAATAAAACGCGTAACCATCCCGCCTTCGCCTTCGGATGCTCCCCCCGCGCCACTTTGGCCTTGTTGCGTGCAAGCCAATCACTTGCGGCAATGAAAGGCCGCGACCACGTGATGCCGCGAGACGCACGCGATCTGGCCGTCTGCGTACTGGCCCACCGCATGCCGCTTCGCCTGCAGTCACGATCGGAAT
>JAFZIJ010000037.1 GCA_017554445.1 Victivallales bacterium | reverse complement strand
TAAGATAGATCGCCTGACGCAGATTGCAATCATAATCATAGAAAGTCATCCACTATCATAAAAGTCATATGATAATGGATGACTTTTGACACACTTGGGACGGATCAAACAAGTGGTTGGTAATCAGATATCTATCTTGTTCTTGTGCTGAAGCGGGAGGCGTGCCTCGTAAATGTGGGAGAGGTCGTCCCATGAGAGGCAGCGCGGGAAGGTGAAACCGGACTTGTGGTTTTCGAAATGGATGATGTTGATGCCCGTATGGGTGATGGAGAAAGCGCTCCAGAAGAGATGCGGCGGGATGCCGAGCAGATAGGGGAACCAGCACATCGTGAAGCCTTCATGGCAGAACAACGCGACGCGTTGGTCGTTGGCGTTGATGATCTTATAGTAGTTTCCGGTCTTTTCGTAGCCGAGGCGGCGGAGGAAGTCGTCGGACGCGGGGCCGATTCGGTCATAGCACGTTTTCGGATCGTATTCGCCTTCGAGATTCTGGAGGCAGTCGCAGTCACGCCAATCCGGATTGCGTTCGTGGTCTTTTCCTTCATGGAAACGGAAGCCGGGGATGGAGAAAAGCCACCGTTTCTTCTTGTTGAATTCCGGATCAAGAAACGTAAATTCGCCCCACGCAAGGTTTTCAGATGTCCAGTCTTCAGTTTCGATGGGAATGCCGAGCAGTTCGGAGGTCGGTCTGGCAGTGTCTTGTGCACGACCGAGCGGGGAGGAGAAGATTCGGTCGAGACCATGGACGGAAAGGCGTCTGGCGACGGCTTCGGCCTGGCGTTTGCCTTTCGGTGTCAGTGAATCTGGATTGTAGATGGGATCGCCGTGGCGAATGACGTAGAGCAACATAAGAAGTGGTTAGTGGTTAGTGGTTAGTGGTTAGTGGGTTGCCGCTTCGCGGAGCTGAAAGCTGAAAGCCGAAAGCTGAAAGCGAAGGCTTAATGGTTAGTGGTTAGTGGGTTGCCGCTTCGCGGAGCTGAAAGCTGAAAGCGAAGGCTTAATGGTTAGTGGTTAGTGGTTAGTGATTAGTGATTTGCATTTCGCTTTAAGCTTTAAGCTTTTGGCTTTAAGCTCTTTAGCAGGCGAAGCCTGCTAAAGGACGTCCCAAGCAAATAGGTGCGCTTTGGGGGCGCCCCATGATTGGTCGAGAACGAAGCGGAGGCGCGTTGTGGAAACGGTTGGAAATGAAAGGCGAAGCAGACGGTGGAAGTTTTCCTTCGCCGTCGCGACGGTCTTCCATTCGCCGTTGACGAATGCGTCGATGTGGAAGTCTCGCGTGAGAACGGGCGGCATGGGTTTATAGTCCGGCAGGGCTTCCAGCTTGCGCATGCGTTTGCCTTGGGTGGAGAGCTCGGTATCGAAAATGAAACGGCAGGATGAAATGGTCTGCGGCGTATCCCACGTGTATTCAACGGATTCCTGCGGTTCGAGCCAGCAGCCGTTGTCATCGTTGTTCCAGAAACGGTCGATGCCGTTCTGAAGATTGGGGCAAGTCGTTGCGGCGGAAGCGGTCATGGGGGAGACGGCGCGCCAGCGGCCGGGCAGCATGACATCGTCGTCTTCCAGAATGGTCTGCAGTTCGGCGATGTGCTTTTCATAGACGCCGCGCGGCGTGGTGCCGTGATGGAGAGCGACGGCGGCGGCTGTGCCGACCGCCTGTCCGAGCAGGGCGCATGTCGCCATGACGCGGGTGGCGCTCATGCCGAGATGCGTGCAGGAAATGTTGCGGCCCGCGAAGAGCAAATTTTCTATATTCTTGGAATAAAGGCACCTGTAGGGGATGTCAAACGGCGACGGCGCTTTGTCATGGGTACTGAGGAAACCTTTGCGGAAGAATGCGTCCGGATGGTGGTCGTCCAACGTCCAACCGCCGTATGCGACGACGTCCGGAAAGTGGACATTGTTCATGATGTCGTTCTGCGACAACATGTAATCGCCGACAAAGCGTGTGCTTTCGCGTTTGCCGGGGAGGCTGCCGATCCAGTCGAGTTCGTAGTCTTTGCAACGTCCGTCCGGATGGTTTTTCATGTAATCCCACACACCATAGGCGATGGCCTTCAGCTTCCGCTGGATGTCGCCCGCGTCGGCAATCGTGTCGATGTTGCCGCCGTATTCGATCCACCAGAAATTGTTGTTGTCGGGATAGAGTCGTTTGAAGGAATGGATGAGGCCGTCTTTCTTTTCGGATTCGGGAACGACGAAATCTTCATCCGTGAATTTCAACGCCCACGGCGGCGGGATGAACGGGCGATGCTCCGTACAACGGCGGAGTTGCAGAAGGATGGAATTGCCCATCGTCTTGTCGTCGTTGCCTTCGTGGAGGCAGTGTTCGCCGAATTCCTTTGCGTCTTCGCGGCCGATACGGAATTCCGCTCCGGAGAGGCGGAGGATGCCGTCGCCCGAGCAGTCGGCAAAGAGTTTTCCGCTGACGGTGTATTCGCAGTATTCGTTGCAGTTCCACGCCTTGACGGTCGTGATGGCGTTGTTTTCAGTTTTGACGTCATGGACGGAGGTGTTGAGCAACAACGTGATATTCGGCTCCGAAATGACTAGATTTAGCATGGCGTCGTCCCATAACGTGTAGCGCATGAGCGGGTTGCGGTAGATGTTGTCCAACTGGACTTCCTCCAGCAGGCCCGTCTCCTTGTTGTTGTCGCCCTTGGCACCCATGATGCCCATGCGGCATTCGCTGGAGGCGTTGCCGCCGAGCATGGGACGATCTTGGATGAGAACGACGCTGACGCCATGCCGCGCGGCGGCGACGGCGGCGCAGAGGCCGGACAGGCCACCGCCGACGACCACGAAATCAGCCGACAGGCTGCGCTCTGTGATGACTTTTGAATTTTGGTTTGTTTTCATAGGTTTGACGATTTGGAAAATTGTTTGCGTGGCGTTCCCGCAGGAGCGGGCCCCTCCCGTTTATTTTGCCGTGGCGTTCCCGCAGGAGCGGGCCCCTCCCGTTTATTTTGCGGGGCAACCAACGTTGTCTTTGAAGATGAAATCAGGGCCATGTCCACCTTGGTCGATGACCAATTTGTCCATGAAGCCGCGGAAGAGGGAGTTGTCGGAGACAACGGAATAGGACATCTTCTTGACGATGAAGCCGATCTGCGGCGTGAATTTGCCTTGGCCGCCGTCGTCGCGGCCTGCGGCGAACGTGTTGGCGCAGACGGAGATGCCGTTGCAGTTTTCAAGCCGCATGTGGCAGGACTGCTCGCCTTCCGCCAGCATGTGGCTGTCCTTTCCGCAACGGCGGAAGAGGTTGCCCGTGACGGCGGTGGCGGACATGTTCAATGCGCAAAGTCCTGCGCCCCAATTGCGATCGAAGCTGTTGCCAGTGACGTTCCAGGCGTCTCCGCCGCACAGATAGAGGCCGTAGCCTTTGTTCCATTCAACACGGTTGGCGGTGAACATGACGGTCGCGCCGCAATTTTCCGTACCGAAGCCGTGGCCGCCATTGCCGGAGAGCTGGTTATCGGTGACGAAACCATCCCATCCATAGATCTGGATACCGCTGCCAGCGTTGCCCATGGACTGGCTGTGGCGGATGATAAAAAGCCAGATACGAAGGAGATAGATGCCATGGCCGGAGAAATTCTGGACTTTCGTATCGTCGATGACGATCGTGTCTTCCTTCGGACTGAATTTCGTGGGATTGTTGAGGAAGATGCCGTGGATTTTCTTTTGAGAGCCTTTGAAGCGGGAGCCGTCGAGCAGGAGGCCGCGGATATGGACGGCGAAGGCTCCCGTGATGTCCAACAGACAGTCTGATTCGTCGGAATCAAGAATGAGAACGGCACCGACCTGTTCTGTGTGGTAGATCCAGACTGGATCGGCGAGAAGCGTGATGTTCGGATACGCCTTCAGATTGTGGCAGAGATACTTGCCTGCTGGGAACCAGACGGTTCCGTTGACTTTGGCGGCTGCGTCAATCGCCTTCTGGATGGCGGCGGAATCCGGCGTCACGCCATCGCCTTTCGCGCCGAAGTCTTTGACGTTGAAGCGCGAATCATCGTTTTTCTGCGGGGCGGGCTGTTCTTGTGCGATAGCGTTTGTCGCGAGACCGGCGGCGCCGAACATGGCCATGGAGGCCAGAAAATCACGTTTGGAGAAATCCATAAGATACCTTTTTTAAGAGACGAAAGGGACAAAAGGGACGAAAGGGACGACTATTTGGCGGCGAGTTCGGCGGCCCATGTGCGGAGCGAGGCGTCACGCGCGCCCATGATGAGAATGCAGGAGGATTTACGGTTGTTGATGATTTTAGTGGCCGCGTCCCGCTTGGCGGCGATGACGTTGAGACCATGGTCGCAGAGTTCGGCGGCAACTTCGTCAGAAGTTGGTGAGAATGAGGCGGATCCGCCTGCGTAGAAGACGGGTAGCATGATCAGCAAATCGTCTTTGCCGAGACATTTTTGAAGCGATTCGATGAGCGCCTCCCGCATGAATTGGAGCGGTTTGAAGCCGTGTGGCTGGAAGGTGGCCGTCAATGGCGAGCCGAAACGGTCATGGGCGGCGGAAAGCGCTGCGGCGACTTTTTCCGGATTGTGGGCGAAATCGTTGACGACGGTGACGCCGTCGGAATTCTTGCCCATGACTTCGAACCGCTGGCGGATGCCCTTGAAAGATGAAATCGCCGCGGCGATTTTGTCGGTTGGCAGGCCGAGATTGAGCTGTTTGATGACGGCGAGAACGGCGCAGGCGTTGATGGCGCTGTGGAAACCGTCCTGCGTTGTGATGATGTGTCCGAACTCTTTGGTGTCGAAGACGATACCATTCTGTGTCGTCTCGAAATTGGACGGCGCGATGCAGTTCGCATTGTCGGAGAAGAATGTGCCGCTGAAGCAGGAAACGGTTCCGGGGCAGAGATTGGCAAGCTCCTTTATTTCATCAAGAATGACGGCGCCTTGGCTGCACTGCCCCAAGAAGTTACGGAAGACGATGTTCAATTCGTCCTTTCCGTAATGGTCGTTGCCGACGTTAAGGAGGACGCCGAATTGCGGATGGAAAGCGGATAGCGAGCGGTCGGATTCATCGACTTCGACGACGATATATTCCGGCTTGTCGTCCGCGAAGAAGTTGCCTGGAAAACCGGGCCGTTCCGCATTGAGGGAGTAGCCGCCGTCGACCATGAGGACGCGTTTGCCCAACGCTTTCAAAGCGGCGGCGATCCAGCCTGTGACGGATGTTTTGCCACAGGAGCCGGCGATGGCGATCTGCGGCGCGCCGATGCGATCCAAGGCCTGCGCAAGCGCGGTGGCACGATGGATGACAGGGCAGTTTGGAAGGACTTGCAAATCCGCGTTGGTGTCTTCAACGGCGGTGGAGATGACGAGTGCGTCCGGTTGTTCGGCCTTCGGCCCGGAGCCGTCCTGCGGATAGAGGCGGATGCCCTGCGCACGGAGGCCGTCGTAGAGATGCTCTTTGCCGAGATCGTTGAGGCCGCGGTCGCTTCCCGCGACGGAATATCCTTGATGGACAAGAAGTTGCGCAAGGCCGGAGACACCGATGCCGCCGATGCCGATGCAGAAGATTTTTGCGGGAGGAAGAGGTAGGTTCATAGTTTTTTGGGGGGGCTGGAAGTTCTGGAAGTTCTGGAAGTTCTGGATGCTCTGGATGATTTTTGTGGAGGGATTATTCTGGCCATTCTGGAAGAGTTCTGAAGGTTGGGGACAATCCAGAATATCCAGAATATCCAGAATATCCAGAAAACTAATTACAAAGAAAATGGCGGTCTTGCAGGTTGCTCCATCCGGGGAGATGGAGGAGATGTTCAAGCAGATAGGCGGAGGCGAAAGCATCGAACAACGCGTCATGTGGCGCGAGATTCGGGCATTGTTTGTGGACGATTGGCAGGATGTTGAGCGTGGCGATGATTTCCTCCAGCTGGTAGGACGACAATTGCGGATAGGCCTTGCGGGCCAATGTCAGCGTGTCGAACCATGGGCCGAAGTGGTGGAGCGGGAATGTCTTGCAGAGGATGGTACGCTCTGTCGGGACATTGTGTGCGACGAGAAAGTGGCCTGACAGCCATGGCTGGAGGTCCGGCCACAATTCAAGCAGCGACGGTGATTCGGCCAGAATGTCGCGGATGGTTGCCCAGCGGCCTGGCGCATAGGGATTGAACTGATGGTCTTTCGGAACCTTCAGGAAGAACGAGCGTGATTCTTCCGGAACGACGCGTCGATCCGTCATTTTTACAACGCCCAACTGCCACGGAAGATTGGCGTTTCCGCGGCAAGAGCCTGTTGTTTCAAAATCTAAAACGACGTAATCCATGGAAGAAGGAAATCACAAGTTTTTTCTTAGGATGTGTGGAAAAATTACTAATATAACCTATAATTTTAGACCGCAACTCAACAAGTCAAGCAAGGAGCAAGTAAATGATTGATTATTATGGCAGAAAATTAAATGCGTACAAGTCGTCGTTCCATTCCCATTCAACGGTTTCCGATGGCCGTTTCACGCCACTTGAGATGATCGACATGTACTCAAAGCAGGGCTATCAGATCTACGCGTTCACGGATCACCACAAAACGAATCCTGTTTCAACTTATGGTGGAAAAGGCATGTTTTTGCTTTCCGGCATGGAAATCCATCCGAAAGGACCGCGCGGCATTACGTGGCATTTCGTGGGACTGGGCGTTCCGGAAGATTTTGTCGAACCGCAGGGCGAGCCGCAGTCGGTCATCGACGCCGTGAACGCGATCGGCGGTGTGATGATTTGCGCACATCCGCACTGGTGCGGCTTCACATCGGCAGAAGTCAATGCGCTGCAAGGAATTATCGGTATCGAAGTGTACAACACCTCCACGCGCTACATTGGTCGTGATTACAATATGCAATTGTGGGACGAACTCAGCGACGCGGGGCGGATTCTACCCGCGACGGCCGTCGATGACGCGCATCGCCCGTGCGATTTGTTCATGGGCTGGACGATGCTGCTGACGGACAAGCCGCTGTCGCAGCAGGTCATCATCGACGCGTTGAAGGCTGGTGACTTTTATGCGTCGCAAGGCCCCGAATTCAAACGTCTCAGCTATGTTGACGGTGTATTCGAGGCGGAGTTCACACCGTGCATGGAAGTGATTGGCCTTTCGAATCTTAGCAGCGGCTATTGCGCAATGTGCGAGAACATGAACGGCCCGCAGGACGGCATCAAGGAAATCTCCAGCTGCCAGTTCAAGCTGAAGGCACGCCCGAACGGCTGGTTCCGTCTGCAGATCAAAGACCGGAACGGCCGCTATGCGTGGACGAATCCGATTCTGGTGAACAATTAATGCCGGAGATGAATGATGCCAACGATTGATTACTACGGTAGGCGGCTGACGTCATACAAGGCGGCGCTCCATAACCATTCCACGATGTCCGACGGTGTCTTCACTCCGATAGAGATGATTGACATGTATTCGCGCCATGGCTATGATATCTATGCGTTTACCGACCATCGGCGGACGAATCCGGTCTCATCGTACTGCGGCAAGGGGATGACGCTGATTTCCGGTATGGAAATGCATCCACGGGATGAACCGAATGGCGTCAAATGGCATTTTGTGGCGTTAGGCGTGCCAGAAGACATGGTATTTCAGAAAGGTCTTGAGCCTCAGGTAGTTGTGGATTCCATCAATGCCGTCGGCGGTGTGGCGGTTTGTGCACATCCGTATTGGTGCGGGCTGACATCCGCGCAGGTCAATTCCATCAAAGGAATCGTGGCCATAGAAGGAATCAACACGGCGACGCGTTACATCGGCAGGGGGGACAGCCGGCAGCTGTGGGACGAACTGAGCGATGCGGGACGCCTGTTACCCGCTGTGGCCGTTGACGATACGCATCATTCGGAGGATTTGTTCATGTCATGGACGAATATTCTGACGGACAAGCCTTTGTCGCAGCAGGTCGTCATCGACGCATTGAAGGCAGGTGATTTTTACGCGTCGCAAGGCCCTGAAATCAAACGTGTAAGCTATGTTGACGGCGTCTTCGAGGCGGAGTTCACGCCTTGCACGGAAGTGATCGGCCTGTCGAATCTTAGCAGCGGCTATTGCGCAATGTGCGAGAATATGAACGGTCCGCAGGACGGCCTCCAGGAAATCACCAGCTGCCAGTTCAAGCTGAAGACATGCCCGAACGGCTGGTTCCGCTTGCAGCTCAAAGACAGGAACGGCCGCTACGCGTGGACGAATCCGATAAAAATAGAAGGCTAGGAGGCTAGAAGGCTAGACATCTAGAAGGCTAGAACCTACCTGGTATGAGGGCGTTGCAATTTGGGCAACGCCCTTTTTGCAGGCGGTTCGCCACAATTTTGAAACCTTTGCGTTCGATGAGCTTGCAGCCGCATTGCGGGCAGATCGTGTCTTCATACGCCGCCGCGCCGCCGATGTTGCCTGTATAGACAAAATGAAGGCCCGCCTCCTGCCCAAGTTCGACGGCACGTATCAGACGTTCGGACGGCGTACGTTGCGGACCGTCAAGCATCTTGTAATCCGCATGATAGGCGGAAACATGCCATGGAATGGACGGATCCAACGCGGCGATGAATTCGGCGATGCTCTTCAGTTCGTCGTCTGAATCATTGAAATTTGGGACGACAAGCGTGGTCAGTTCAACCCATTTGCCTGCGTCATGGAAGATTTTGATCGTGTCCAAAACGACTTGAAGCTTGCCGCCAAGCCATTTATAACCATCTTCCGTAAAGCATTTTAAATCAAAATTCGCGGCATCCGTCACGGGAAGCAATTTGTCAAGAGATTCCTGCGATGCGAAACCATTGGAGACAAGGCATGTTGGCTGGTCGTTCTTTTTCGCGAGCGTGAAAATATCCGTGACCCATTCGGAACTGATGAGCGGTTCGTTGTAGGTGGCGGCGATGCCGTTGGCGCGATGCGCAAGTGCAAGATTGACAATTTGTTGCGCTGTCACGGGCTGTTCCTGCCCAGAAACGCCTGGATCTTTTCCGACCTGCGAAATTTCCCAATTCTGGCAAAATGCGCATTTGAAATTGCAACCGAGATTGCCGAAGCTGAGGACGTAATCGCATGGATGAAAATGATATAGCGGTTTCTTTTCGTAGGGGTCCAAAGCGAGGCTGCAAATGGAACCGTAAGGAATTTGCAGTTCACCGTTGATGACGCGACGGCGACCGCAGATGCCTGTATGGCCTTCTTCGATGTTGCAGTAATGGGCACAGCTTTTACAAATCATTTTTTTCTGGAAGTACTGGATATTCTGGATATTCTGGGAGGGTTCCGCTCCTGCGGGACTGGATATTTTATGATATAAGTTTATCCAGAATGGCATCTACGCAATCTTTTGGCGTAAGCGTATCCGTTTCAATGACAAGCGCGGGATTTTCGGGCGGTTCGTAGGGGGCGTCAATTCCAGTGAAGCCTTTGATGAGGCCTGCGCGAGCCTTTTTGTAAAGGCCTTTCGGATCTCGTTCTTCGCAAGACGCAAGTGGCGTGCTGACATAGATTTCACGGAAATTGGCCTCGCCGATGATCTGCCGCGCCATGTCGCGATCTTCACGATAGGGGGAGATGAAGGCCGTCAGAACGATGAGGCCCGCGTCGTTCATAAGTTTGGCGACTTCGGCGATGCGGCGGATGTTCTCCTTGCGGTCTTCCGGCGAGAAGCCAAGATCTTTGTTCAGACCATGGCGGATGTTGTCGCCGTCGAGAAGGAAGCAGAGTTTCCCGTTGTCGATAAGCGTCTTCTCCAGCAGTTTGGCGATGGTGGATTTGCCTGAGCCGGAAAGACCTGTGAACCACAGCGTTTGCGGTTTCTGCTTCAGCAAGGCTTGGCGGTCCGTTGATGAAACAAATGATTCTTCGCGGGTGATGTTCTCCGATTTCGGCTTGTCTTCTTTTGTTTCTGCGGCGGACATGCGGGCGATGATCATGCCGGCGGCGACGGTCGCGTTCGTCAGTTTGTCAACCAAAATGAACGAGCCTGTGGCGTGGTTGCGGACATAGATGTCATAGACGAGCGGGCGGTGCATCGCCAAATGGATGCGGGCGATCGCATTCAGCTGCAAATGGCCGTTGGCGTCCTTCTTGTGGCCAGTATTGACGTCGATTTCGTAGCGGATCTTGTCAAGCGTCGCAGGCGTGATGGAGGAGCAATGCTTGAGGAAATATTCGCGGCCTTCGTCCGCGGGCTTTTCGTCCATCCAGACGAGCATGGCGTCGAATTCCGTTTCGATTCGCGGCAAGTTGTTGACGGGCACGATGATATCGCCACGAGACGCATCGACTTCATCGTTGAGCGTCAGAACAACGGACATGGGCGCGAACGCGTAGTCGAGATTGCCGTCCCACGTCGTAATGGTCTTGACGGTCGTGGTTTTGCGCGACGGCAGGACCATGACTTTGTCTCCCGGACGGACGACGCCGGAGGCGATGGTTCCCGCGAAGCCGCGGAAATCCAGATTCGGGCGGATGACATATTGCACGGGGAAGCGCATGTCGATGAGATTGCGCGACGTGGAGATATTGACGTTTTCGAGATGATGGAGAAGCGTCGGGCCGTTGTACCACGGCATGTTCGGGCTTGGATCGACGACGTTGTCGCCTTTCAGGGCGGAGATTGGAATGAAATGGACGTCTTTGAAACTGAGGCGGGCGGCCATGTCGTTGTAGTCGCGGCGGATTTTGTCATAGACTTCCTCCGACCAATCGACCAGATCCATCTTGTTGATAGCCACGATGATATGAACGATGCCGAGCAACGAAACGATGAACGAGTGGCGCTTTGTCTGGACGGTCACGCCGTGGCGTGCGTCGATGAGAATGATGGCGAGATCGCAGTTGGAGGCGCCCGTCGCCATATTGCGCGTATATTGTTCATGTCCAGGCGTATCCGCGATGATGAACTTCCGCTTTGAGGTGGAAAAATAACGGTATGCGACGTCGATCGTGATGCCTTGTTCGCGTTCGGCCTTGAGGCCGTCCGTCAGCAGGGCGGGATCGAAATCCGTATTGGTCGTGCCGTATTTTTGCGAATCATGGCGGACGGCGGCGAGCTGGTCTTCGTAGATCATCTTGGAATCGTAGAGCAGACGTCCGATAAGCGTTGATTTGCCGTCATCTACGGATCCGCAGGTCAAAAAGCGGAGGAGATCTTTACGCCAATGTTGTTCCAGATAGGCGTTGACGTCTTTTTCAATGAGTTCTTCGTCCGGTATGATCATGGGAAGATATTACAAGGTATTGATTGATAAAACGTTAAATGGCTAAACTGCGCAACCAAATGGTTGGAAGGAATTTACTAACCACTAGAAATATCCGTCCTTTTTCTTCTCCTCCATGGAGGAGGCTCCGTCGTAATCGATGACACGGCCTTGTCGTTCGGAGTTTTTGACGAGAAGCATCTCCTGGACGATCTTGTCCAGCGTATCCGCATCTGATTCAATCGCGCCAGTTAATGGATAACATCCTAATGTTCTGAATCTTACGCGTTTCATCATCGGCTTCTCACCCGGATTCAGCGGGAGGCGGTCGTCATCGACCAAAATGAGATTGCCGGAGCGTTCGACGACGGGGCGTTCCTTCGCGAAATACAATGGGACGATTGGAATCTGTTCACGCTTGATATACAGCCATATATCAAGCTCCGTCCAGTTGGAGAGCGGGAAGACGCGGATGGATTCGCCTTGGTTGATTTTGGAATTGTAGATATTCCACAGTTCAGGACGCTGATTTTTCGGATCCCATTGATGGAACTTGTTGCGGAAACTGTAGATACGTTCTTTCGCGCGGGATTTCTCTTCATCACGCCGCGCGCCGCCGAACGCCGCGTCGAAGCCATAGTGGTTGAGAGCCTGTTTCAGCGCTTCTGTTTTCATCACGCGTGTATGGACTTCGGAACCATGCGTGATGGGATTGATGTTCTGCGCGATGCCGTCCGGATTCGTCCAGACGAGCAACTGGAAGCCAATCTCTTTCGCCATGCGGTCGCGGAACTCAATCATTTCGTGGAACTTCCAACGCGTATCGACGTGCATCAGCGGGAAGGGGATCTTGCCCGGATAGAACGCCTTCTGGGCAAGACGGAGCATCACGCTCGAATCCTTTCCAATGGAATACAGCATGACGGGATTCTGAAATTCCGCGGCGACTTCGCGGATGATGTAAATGCTTTCAGCTTCAAGCTGTTGCAGATGTGTGAACGAGTAGTTTTCCATGGATATGATTATTCCCAATCGTGGGCGTAGGCGACAAAATACGGATTGACGAGGCTTTGGCGGTCGTAGCGTAGTGGCTCATGGTCGTCCCACTGGACGAGACAGCCGCCGGCGGCTTCCAAGACGGCCTGTGCGGCGCCCGTATCCCAATGCATCGTGGGAGCGATTCGCGGATAGACATCCGCCGAACCGTCGGCGACAAGGCAGATCTTCAATGAACTGCCGATGGAGACGAGCTTGGCCGGGCCGCGCGTTTCTTCCAGTCGTTCGATGAAGTCGGTCGTCTCCACGTTGCAGTGTGAGCGGGAGGCGACAACTCGCAACTGATGTTCGCCTTGCGGACGCGGGCGGGGGATCGGCTGGAAATGCTCACGGATGTCGTGGAGCTTTTCGGCCAGTTCCGCGCGGTTCGCGAAATCGTCGCCCTGTTTGAAACGGAATGCGCCATGTCCTTTGGCTCCAACATAGAAGAGACCAATGGCCGGCGCGAAAACGACGCCGTAGATTGGTGTTCCATTGTGAATCAAGGCGATATTGACGGTGAACTCCCCATTCTTTTTAATAAATTCCTTAGTTCCATCGAGGGGGTCCACTAACCAATAAGTAGTCCATGCATGCCGTGTCTCATATGGGATTTCCTTGCTCTCTTCCGAGAGGACAGGGAAGTCGTACAATTGCTGCAGACGTTCCATAATGAGATTATGGGCGGCCTTGTCGGCGGCGGTCAGCGGAGAATTGTCCGCCTTGAGTTGTATTTCGAAATCGTCGCCGTTGTAAATGCGCATAATGGCCTGTCCCGCGTCATAAGCCGTTAGGATGACGTGGGGGGCGAAATGTGCTAAGATGTTTTGGATTGTTTGAGGCATCGTGCGAGTCCGCATGTTCGAGGCTGGAAAAATACATGCCTCTAATATAATGCATGAAGCGGATATCGCACGGGATTTCGCGTGTTGTTCATGAAACTGCCGCCCCGAACGACGACGTTTCATGAGCAAACGGAAAGTTTGTTGTGTTTAATCAATCACGAAGCGGGATAAAACTCAAAATCCCGTTCGCTACTGCGGGAGGAAAGAATCAGGTGGCCGACTTGGAGGAGTCGTTTTCCTGGTTTGAGGAGTCGTTTTCCTGGTTTGAGGAGTCGTTTTCCTGCTTGGCAGGGGAGCTGAGCTCCTTTTTCAGGGCGTACATGTATGGGAGATAGGAAAGCATGAAGTTGTCAAGCTCGTTTTTCAGCGCAATGAGCTCCATGAGGGTGAAAGGATCGTTGTCAGATGTGTGGTAAAGGCGATTGCGCGCGGAAACAAACATGCCCCATTTCCAGAAGAAAGAGTTGTTGGCTTTTTCAAAGGGAACGGTTTTGTGACGTTTGCAATAGGTCTTGGTACACGTGCATTCCTGTCCCGTGGCTGGTGCTTTCCAGATCCATTCACCGGTCTTCGTGTCCCGTTGGCAATGGTTGAAGTTGATTTTTTTGTTCTTATTTTTGCCGTGGTAATTGGCATGTTTGCCATATTCGAATTTCATGAAGAAATCCGGCATTTTGATACCGAGTTCACGGCGCAACCATTGGACGACACTGCTCGTCATTTCACGGTCGAAAATCCGGAGGATAAGAAACGCTTCCGCAGAATAATCCATGCCTTGATCACATGGATTCCGGGGGATGCGTTGGCTTAGCTGCTGGTAGTTCACTGCAGAGAGCGGATGGAGCATGTCAAGATACTTCTGTGGCAATGTCATAGGCTGCTGCAGGAGGATCGGGAAATGGGGAGTCCAGCTGAAGAGGGGAGCATAGGGGGGAGGTGTTTGTTCGTCCCACTGGAGACGAACATCTTCAGGATTAGTCATAATAGTTTCCTCTTGTTTTGATGCTAAGTTTACAAAGAACTTCTTGGCGGAAACGCCGCCGATTGCCTCTTGGGCAATGTCGTGGCAATCCGAATGGCGGTCTGGAAAACGCCAAAGGTCTCATCGCTTAGAGGCGCGTATTATAACGTTTTATTTTATCCCGATATTTGTGAAAGTTGGTATTTTTTTTATGTTTTTTTGATATTTTTTATGAAGAGGAGGTGGGTTGATAATCTGATTATCGTACTGAAAACGAAATGCTGATATATTTCAGATAAATTTTTACATCCTGTTAATAACTTGCTTGTAACAAGCATGTTTCGTGTTGTCTGAGATTGACTGTTTTTGTCATGTTTTTGTCATGGTTATGTATAACATAGCACATGTTAATCGATTCTCTAGCGAGGTATTACTTGGATATATATTTATCTATAAAAGCGGAGCCGTGACTTCTGCGATGATATACGCTTTATGACGGCGGATTTTGGGCGGCATACTTATTGTATGAACGTATGGGGATGCAGCCATATATCGCGTTTCAAATGGAAATTGGAGTGTACAAAAAGCTGTACACAGTTCTTGGTGAACGGAGAAGAAACAACAAGCGAAACTGGAAATATAATTCAGATAAGAAAGGGGATCCCATCTATCAAGTTGGAATGGTCCCGGCCACAGTGCGTATCCGCATTCAAGGCTGGGAAAATACATGCCTCTTATTTGGGTAAAGCGGATAACGCACTTTCACTCCTACATTGCGATCATGAAACGGCTCATGCGGAGATCGCATGGCGTTTCATGTCACATGAACAAACAACAAACAACAAACAGGAATTTGTATGATGAGGTAGTGTTGAAACTGGCCTCATGTAATGGAAAAACGAAGGAATCAGTCAGCGATATCGCGGTATTTGTCGATAATGGATTTGGGATTGTGAACAGGACAGAAGCGAATGTTCTGTTTTTTGATGGTGGGATATGGCGGTGTTCCGATGTCTTTACCGAAAGTTGCCTCGGAGAAAGCACTTGAGCTCGTATAAGGTGTGCATATAGTTGTTAAGAAAACATTCAAGTTGTGCTTTGTATTCAATAGCTTCTTCATACGAGACAAAACCCATCTGGAAATGCCGCATGTGGTTTGCGATGTCGATGACCTTGCGGCAATCATCGATGAATTTCTGGTTGCCTTGCTCGAATAACTGAATATCAAAATTTTCACAGAATACTTCGAAACAATTCAATGCTTGCCCAATAGTTGGTGCCTGCCACAAGGTTTCCCCGCGGAATTTAATGATTTTATTGAAGTGGATCTTGCGTGTTTCGTCTCGACCGGTATAATCGATTACGAGTCCAGGGGTATACGTGTTGAAGTCATCCGGCATGTTTGCACCGCCGTGCCAGCGCATGTACTGCACAATAGACGAGGTGAATTCCCGTTCCAACGCGAAGAAGAGGAAGATAATCGCGTTGACGTGATTGGTCCGGCCAAGCAGAACGTTGAGGTTGATCTGGAAAATCCCTTCGCAGAAATCCTTAAGGGACTCCGGTTCAAGCATCTTGAGCGTTTTGTTGTCAAGATTGTTCTTGGTTCCGATGCCAAGCAACTGCTGGCTATAGAGGCCGATGATGACGAGGCTGCAAATCAGCGAGAATGGCCGCTGTGTGTGGCGGGTGTGTTGAGTGTTGCTCATGTTGGTCTTGTCCTATGGTTGATTTGGGTGATAACGTCACCGGCGGAATTGCCGTTGACTTTCGAATCGGGAGGGAAGACGCTATTCTTTGGTTATATGCGTCTATTCTTGGGCAATGGGATTTTGCCAAAGCAGATAAAGCCTGAACGAGGTCTTGAGGAGACCTGCGACGTTGCTCTGTCTGGAACTTGGCAATATTGGTCAATGCTGGCCTTATTCGATTTCGACTAGACTGGGAAAAGATTGATAGTTTAGACATTGTTTACTCCTCTCAACATGGTTTGAAGTGAGTGAATACTCCTACCGTGTGGTATGCTCCGCTTCCCAATGCGGAGGCCATTGTACGGCCCTTCCCTTGCGAATAAAACGACTTGCATGCGATGGGATTTCTACGTTTTCATTTTACAAGCCTCCTTTGACTGATGGTTATGATTTTGCTTCGGCTGGAAAGCCGGAGTTACGCCCCGGATGGGCATTCAAACAATGTTTCTTTGATAATAGAATATGTTGTTTCAAAATTGCAACAACAAATATTATATTTTTACCAAAAAAAATGTGATGACAAAAAATCAATAATTATAATCTATAAAAAATAAATATAAAAGTATGTATTAATTTATATATATATTTATCATGAAAAAGTATTCAAATTTTGTTTGAAGTCTTAAAAAATTCCATTTTTTATGGATTTTTTAGAGTAATTTTCTTTTGAAAAATGTGTGTTGAATCAAGTTTGGATGTGCAGAACTATCAGATTTAAAGGAAAGACCGGGATATACACTCTGATGACAATAATCAAATAATATATTGAATAAAATATATAATAAGATGAATGTATTATTTGTAATCTGGTAAATAATCGCGATGATTGCGATACCAACCAACAGTTCGATCAATGTGAAACTTGATACATTTTTTTTCATTTTTATATTTCATTTCCCATTTTTGGTATTATGATATGCTTTTATGCAGAGATCTTGTCAAGTGATCATGATGCATTTTTTTGAAAAAGTATCATGGTCTATGGAATGATGATTCCCACTGTGAATTATCAAAAGTAAGAGTAAATAGAAATGCAAGACAGTTATGTCAAGGAGAGCGGCAGGATGGCTGCCAGAGGAGAAAAGCTGATGAAGAAACTGATATCGAGCATGTTGTTGTGCGTCACACGGCATATGGGGCGAATCCAAGTGTGAAATCCATCTAACGGTCGATGTCGGGCATATAGGATTCGGTGGGAAAAAAGGCGGCCCTCCATGGCTTTTCATGAAGGGCCGTATTTATATATATTAAGGTATAGAAAATCGCATGCAGGATGTGCGCACCACCCTGCGTGATGTTGTCATTTCCAAAGTTTGATAAGCTCCGGGAGGGCGTCCCGCAACGTGCCTTTCGTGACGAGCGCGAGAACGCAGAACGGCGATCGAGGCGTATAGCGCTGTTGCGGTTGGATGGAGGGATTGAAGGGTTCGCCAAACATACAAAGGTCAGGGTGGTAGGTGTCTCGCTCAAGATTGTGGCTGCAGGCGATACGTACGTTGTCACGGATGTCGGCGGCGAAAGCGACGGTCATGGAAAGGTCTGGCTTGGTCCAGCCACTGTATTTGACGGGTGCCCAGAGATTCGGAACTGATTGGTATATCGTATCTTCCAAAATATTTCGTTTATTATCAAAGTTCGGATAGGAACGCAGAAAGAGGTTTTGGCAGTTGATTGGCGAGCCACTCAAATTGGTGACGGCTTGGAACTCCCATAGCATCCACGGCGTGTTCGGCGGGAGGATAATACGGTATTCGATTTCGTATGTGAAATCGTTGTTGCTGGCGAGGAGGCTGATGACAACACGTTTGTCGTCAGCTTGGATGGTGGCGTTGCGGAGTTTCTGAGCTTCCTCCCAGCGTGGCTTGCCGTTGGGGGCGATATAATGGAGCATGGCGCTGTAGGTGGCGATGGGCTGCCCGTCGAGGCTGAAATAGAGGCGGCAGTCATCCGGACGTGCTTCAATGGTCAGCCTGCCATTGGAGACGTCGAAGTTTCGTGGACCACGTTGTTCAATGGTAAACGCCTTGTTCGCATTGGTGAAATCGTTTGGGAAGTTTGCCGATGGACATAGTTCCTTGTAGAGCTCATGGCGTGCTTGGGGCTTTTTGTGCGGTAAAGGATATTTGATTGGGCGGCAGGCCAGCGGATCCGCATGGATTTTCTTAAAGACATCGACCAGAAGCGGATAGGGCTCGTCTTCGATGTTGACGATGCCGTAGTTTGTGTTTTCCGGGAAGACGAGCGAAACGCCGAGCGGCGGCTGGTCAACCCACATGAAATAGTCGTATCCGATGGCGAACGGCAATGAAAGAAGCGTGCGTGCGAAGATGTCCGTCGCTTTGGCGCGTTCGGCCTGTGTGAAGAAGCGCTGTCCCGCGCCGCGTGTGCAGGGCAGGCCGGAATCGAGTGCGGGATAGGACCATTCCGTGATCATGATTGGTTTTTTGGCCTTCTCATAGACTGAGGTGAAGGTCGTAATCATGGGAAGGCGTTTGTCAGACATCTCCGAATAGACGACGCCGTCGTCGAGATCGACTGGAATATAGCTGTTCCAAGTAATGACATCCGAATACTTTCCGGCCACTTTCCAGACGATGGGATGATGTCTTGAGGTGTTGATGCCAGCGAAACGGCAGCCGAGCAGGAGGTGGTTCGGATCGATTTTGCGGAAGGCGTCATGGATGGTCTTGAAATAGAGTTCGGCCGTTTGTTCAAGAAAAGCGAACTTGATAGATCGCTGATCCTGAGTTGCGGATGGAAGCGACGTCATGTCAAGTAGTTCATCGGCGTTCTTGAGACTCAGGCCCCATGTCTCGTTGAATTTTTCAAGATTGCCGTCGGCATGTTTGAACAAGAGATTGCGGATGGCGATTTTGGCGTGATGGTTGGCGGGTTTCTTCATGGCGGCGTCAAAAAGGCCCGTATAGCCGTCGCCGCGGCCCCACCAGGCGAGTTCGTTGTCCATAAAATATCCGAAGACCCATGGATTGTTGACATCATCTGCGCAGATGTCCGCGATGCGCCATTCGCACCATGCCTTGAAGTCTGGATGATAGACATTTGGAAAAGCGGTGCACGGCTTGCGTTCGTAGGGCGTAATGTCGAATTCCGGGCCGAGGGCCGCCATGGTCGTGCCGACGGACAGGAAATGCTGCCGCGAGAGGCCTTTCATGCGAAGGCCTGCGTCGCCATAGAACGTGTTGAAGCCCCATGATGTGAGCCTATCACGCGTGTTCTCTGCCCATTCTTGGGGCGATTTGTACTTCTTGTCGTTATTGATTTTATAGAGCAGTTTGTTCTGAAGGCGTTCGCAGGGCTGGCCGTTGTAGCGGACGGAGCCCATGCCGAGCGCGATGAAGCCGCGGCCGAGCGGGTCGTACGCCAGCCATGAGCCGTCGGCGTCCTGCTTGACTTGGAAGAAGCCCGTGGGTGTTGTTGTCTTACCTTTAATATAGCTGTCGCATTCATATGGCGGGAACGTCTTGGCGGCGGTCACATCCATGGTCTTGCCGGAATAGGAGCCGTTCAGTTCCGTGTAAGTGGCGATGGCCAAATCATTTCGGAGGGCGGGACGGACGAAGTTGACGGGCGTCTCCGCGCCTTCCTTGAAACGGACCACGCGTTTGTAGCAGAGTGTGCCGTCCAGCGTTGTGACCGTTCCCGTGACGGTGTCACCTTTCTTGGACAGCTTCAGACGATAGGGCACATCGTATTTCCAGTTCATATCTGGCGATTCGACAGCGACTTGCGTGAGATTGGTCGATTTGGGCCATGCATTGTTCTGCTTCTGATGCAGTTCGATATGATGGGCACCGCCGGTAGCAAGCGGTCTTTCGACGAGTGCCAGATGATAGAAGTTGGCGTAATTCTGCACGAGCGCGACACCAACGACGGCATAGCTGACTTGAAGCCGTTTCTGGATGGTGACAACTGCCTCGACTTCAGCATTTTCCGACAACGGAGCATTCGTGTATTCAAGCGTATGGCCTGTCGCGATGGTTTTGAATCCGCCTGGAATGGCCTCCCATGTAAGCGGATTGCCTTTCCAGTTCGCGCGGTCGAGTTGAAGTGGTTCCGCGCAGAGAAGCAGTGTCAAAAGCAGTGTGGTGGTGAAAATGGCCTGTTTCATGATGACCTCCGGATAAGTTTTATTGAAAATTTTTTATTAATATAGCTTTCAACTTTGGAAAAAGCATGTAGATTAAACAATTGTTTTAGAAAATGTCACAGGACAGGTGATAATGGCGCGGCAGAAGCAATTGATACATGATTTCACGCAAGGGAGCATACCGATGCAGCTCCTTGCGTTTTCCGCGCCGCTGTTCTGCTCGAATTTTCTGCAAGCCATTTACAATACGGTGGATATGATTGTAATGGGGCATGTCTTGGGGCGTGTGGGACTGTCGTCGATATCAGTCGGCGGCGACATTCAGAAGTTCTTGAATTTCATGGCGATGGGCTTTTCAGGGGCGGGGCAGGTGGTCATCGCGCAGTTTCTGGGGGCGGGCGAAAAGGAGAAGGCGCAGCGTTTCATCGGGACGATGCTGACGTTTATGTTGACATGCGCGTTTTCCATGAGCGTTCTCTGCTTGACGTTCCGCCATTATCTTCTGGACTGGCTCCATGCGCCGCCGGAATCGCGTGAACAGGCGTTGATGTATGCGACGACATGCATGTTCGGGCTGGTGTTTACCTACGGCTACAACGCGACGAGCGCCATCATGCGCGGCATGGGGGATTCCAAACGGCCGTTCATGATCATCGCCTTCGCGGCGGTTTTGAATCTGCTGTTGGATATGCTGTTTATCTTGAAATTGGGCTGGGGGGCGTTTGGCGCGGCGTTTGCGACGGTGTTGGCTCAAGCCACAAGCTTCATCAGTGCAAGTATTTATATTCTGCTGAACCATGAAAGCCTGGGTGTGAATCTGAAATTGTCGTATTTTCGGATCAACCGCGAACTGCTTGGGCCGCTCGTCAAGCTGGGCGTGCCGATGGCTTTCAAAAGCGCATCGCTTCAGTTTTCGAAACTGTTCGTCAATTCATGGATCAACACGTATGGCGTTGTCGTTTCGGCAGTTTCAGGAATTGGGGCCAAGTTGAACAACGTCAGCAACTTGATTGCGAATTCCGTAAATACGGCGGGCAGTTCGATGATCGGACAAAACATCGGCGCGGAGAAATACGACCGCGTATCGAAAGTCGTGCATACGGCGGCGACGATCAACTTCTGTTGCGCGTTGCCGTTGATCATTATCGTCACGTGTTTTCCAAATGCGCTGTTCGGCCTGTTCACAAATGACGCAGAGGTTTTGGCGGTCTGCCGCGAATACATTCCGATTGCCGTTATCATCTTCATTGGCAGTGCGTTGCGTTCGCCAATGAATGCCTTCATCAATGGTTCGGGCAACTATCGGCTGAACTTCTGGACGGCGTTTTTCGACGGATTTGTCATGCGTGTTTGCATGACGGCGTTTCTTGGCCTGTGCTGCGGGCTGAAATACCGCGGCTTCTGGCTGGGCGCGGCGTTGGCGGGTTTGACGCCGTTCTGCGTCGGAATCTGCTACTATCTGCCCGGCAAATGGAAACGGAAGAGTGAGTTACTGAAAGGAAAGAATCATATATAAGGTATGAATTAAGGAGAAACGTATGATTGACGCATTGAGTGATTTTCAGTCAGAGCATCCGGAGAGATTTCTGTTCGGGGCTTCCGTGGCGCCGTTTGCGAAATCGCTGGACTATCCGGAGGAGGAATGGGAGTCCGATTTCCAGAAGATGAAGGAACTGAACATTACGGCCGTCCGCTGCTATGTGGCGTGGGATCGCGTCGAACAGAAGGAAGGCGAACTGGATTTCCATGCCTACGACCATTTGTGTGATTTGGGGCTGAAGTACGGCATTGGAATCATTCTGAATCTAGGCGGCGTATTTTCCTGTCTGACAGGCGTTTATCCTCCTCAATGGCTGGCTCGGAAATATGGCTGCAAACCGCCGAAACCGACGCCCACGGCGGTTGCCGAGAATGCGTCGCCACGCATTTCCATTTGTCTGGACAATCCGTTGTACAGGCGGAAGGCGTTCGCTTTCATGGAGACGACCGTAAAACGCTATGCGGAAAACCGCGCCGTCATCGGCTGGATGAGTTGGAATGAACCCGCGTTGCCGTTCTGCTACTGTAAAGATACGCAGAAGCGTTTTCGTAAATGGTTACAGGAAAAATACAACGGAGACTTGGCGGAATTGAATCGCGTCTGGGGCTCGGAATTTCCGATCAATTATGAAAGTTGGGAGGAAATACAGGCTCCCGCCGGTTTTGGTTTTACTGGCGGCGGATTAAATGCATGGCGGGATTGGCATCTGTTCACGCATTGGCGGCTGGCGGACGCCTTGGGGGCGGTTCGCGACATCGTGCATAAATTTGACACGTTGCAACGTCCTGTGACATCCAATTTGGTCCATACGCTGGCGTATTACCGACATACGATGGCCAATTTGAATCTGGACATGGCGGGCGGGTCGTTGGATGTCGTTGGACTGTCATTCTATACCCGTGCGCATACGGGAGATACGTTTGATCCGTTGCACAAGGCGTACTGCCTGAGCCGCTACCGCTCTGTGTCGCGCGAACCGTCGCGGCGGATGTGGATTCTGGAGACGGAAGCAGGGCCGAACGTGCGGCAGATTACGGAGCCGCAACGGAAACTGAACCACTGGATGGCGTTGGCGCACAATGTCAAATGCTTCCTGCTGTGGATCTACCGCTGCCGTTATTCCGACAATCAAGTGGGCAACTTCAATATGATGGCGTGGGACGGAAGCATCACGAACCGCGCACGTTACAATGGCGAGTTCTCGAAGATGCTGCAATCGCACGGGCGGTTGATGAACAATGTCTCCGTCGGGCGGACGGCGGCGGTCTTCGCGCCTGAATTGCAATCGATTCTGACGTTGGCGACGCATGGCAACGGATTGGTTCCGAATCTGGAGGCGGGCGCGAAGGAGCTGGAAGTTTGCACACGTTCGTTGAAAGGCGCATATAAGTTCTTGTGGGACAGGAATATACCGACGGATTTCATTTCTGAGTGGAATCTGCAGGACATGTCGAAATACAAACTGATCCTGTTGCCGATGATGGAAAACATGACGGCCGAATGGGCGGAGGCGATCCGCCAATATGTGGCGCAGGGCGGAACGGTCATTGCGGAAAGTCCTTTTGCCTTCAAGGATGGCGACAATTTTCTCCATGGACGGGCGCCTATTTTCGGTTTGGAAGACGTGTTCGGGGCTTGGACAAACGACCGTGAAGGCCGTGAATCCGCTCCGAAGATGGTCTTCAACAACGGCGGCAAGGCGGATGTCTTCTTCTATTGGCATGAATGGCATCTCGCTGGGGCGCAAGTCCTTGCGAAATATGAAACGGGTTCGCCCGCCATAGTAGCGAACCGCTATGGCAAAGGGCTGGCCGTCATGGCCGGAACGGAAATCTTCCGTCAGTATTTCTGTGAACCCCAGGAGGCGACAACGGCGCTTCTGGAACGATTGGTGGCGGAAGCCGGAGCGACGCCGACGGCTCGCGTGCTTGTGAACGGCGATGACTCAGCTGGTAGCTTGGTGGAGGTCGCCAAATTGGACGGAACGGAGGGAACCGTTTATATCATCTTGAACCACAATGAGGAAGAACGTCTGGTGGAGATCTTCTTGCCGGATGCGGATGGCTTGAAGGATTTGGTGACGGGAGAACCGTTCGACGGCAAGGCATTTATGCTTCCGCCGCTTGGAACCCGCGCGTTGTTCAGGGAGAACGTACAGAAATAATTTTTTTGCAGCCTTGCTGTTAAAGAATGGCTTGTTTTGAAGAAAGGCGTGGAAACGATGAATGTCGTGTCCGCGCTTTTTTTGTGTGTGAAATATAATTAAATAAATAGTATTTTTTAATTTGAGGTAATTTCAAAAGTCTGATTTTTTCATGGAAAACATGAAAAAAAATGTAGAGGCTACATATTAATGGTGGTGTTGTTACATAGGAGAAATATGAAGCCTCTACAACAGTTTTACTTTAACATGCAAATGTTCCTTTTTCCAGCGATGGAGGAGGAAATCGGCAAATTGACAGCAAAAATGCGGGAGTTCGTGATGCTCGTCGAGCTTCTGAAGCCCGGCAGGTTCATCCCGGACGCCCTTCTCGGCGGCGTTCTCGGACGCCCCCGCCGGAGCCGCGAAAGGCTTCTGCGCGCGTTCCTGCTCAAGGCCGTGTACAACTTCCCGACGACCGACATGCTCGTCGAGAACCTGCGCACGTCCCCGCGGCTGCGCCGCCTGTGCGGCTGGGACTTCGCGTGCGAAATCCCGTCCCGCGCCACGTTCTGCCGCGCGTTCGGCGAGTTCGCGGCTGCGGGGCTTGGCGAGCGCCTGCACGAGGCGATGGTCGCCGAGAACTACAAGGACAAGATCGTCGGGCACGCGAGCCATGACTCCACGGAGATCGACGGGCGCGAGCGCGCCTGCCGCCGCAAGGCCCCCAAGTCCCCCGCCAAAAGGAAGCGCGGCCGCCCCCGCAAGGCGGAGAAGACGTCGTCGGCCGTTGCGGACAACAAGGGAAAGCGCGTCGAACTCCAGCCGCAACGCACTTTGGCGGAGAACCTTGCGGATCTTCCCAGGGGATGCGACTGGGGCGGGAAGCGCGACAGCAAGGGGAAGACGAACTACTGGCTGGGCTACAAGCTCCACCTCACGGTCGCGGACGGCGGCGTGCCGGTCGCGGCCGTGATGACCTCCGCGTCGCTGCACGACAGCCAGGCGGCCATCCCCCTCATGCAGATGGCGGCGGAGCGCGTCACCGGCCTCTACGACCTCGCCGACGCCGCGTACGACTGCAAGGAGATACGGGAGTTCTCGGAGAGCCTCGGGCATGTCCCGCTGATCGACCGGAACGCCCGCGGCGGGGAGGCCGGGCCCTTCGCCCCCGCGGAGAAGATCCGCTACCGCGAGAGGAGCGCCGTCGAGAGGTGCAACTCGGAGCTCAAGGACAACTACGGCGCGCGCAACGTCAGGGTGCGGGGGCACCTGAAGGTTTTCCTCCACCTGATGCTCGGCGTCGTCGCGCTGACATCGAAGGCGCTCTTCAACATGCTCTGCTGAAACGGTTTGGAACCGTCAGGCAGGGAACCGGGACGTTTTGGGGAAACGGAGAGGGACGGTCGGTTGCGCCTTGAAAAGCGGCTTTCGGTCGTTTTTCACAAGAAAAACGGCTAAAAGGGCTTCATAGGGCTGTCCGGTAAGCCGCCGGATAAAAAAACTTGAAATCAACAAAGACTTTTGAAATTACCTCATGAGAGAGAACTTGTCGCGGAAGTGGTATGTGCAAATTTTGCACATACCACTCTGCATGGGGCGATGGATGGCCGAACACAGACTCAAAACGTCACCTTCTACAATCTGGACGCCATTATTTCCGTCGGATATCGTGTGAATTCCCGTCGTGCGACGCAGTTCCGCATTTGGGCAACCGGCGTGCTGAAGGAGTATATGCGGAAGGGGTTTGCCTTGGATGATGAGCGGCTCAAGCAGGGCAAGACTCTCTTCGGCAAGGATTATTTCCGTGAGTTGCTAGAAAGAGTACGCTCCATCCGCGCCAGTGAGCGACGCATCTGGCAGCAGATTACGGACATTTTTGCAGAATGTTCCATCGACTATGACAAAGATTCGTCCGTCACACATGACTTTTACGCCATGGTGCAGAACAAGTTCCATTATGCTATCACGGGACAGACGGCGGTGGAGATCATTTTGTCCCGTGCCGATCATACCAAGGAGCACATGGGGCTGGAAACATGGAAGTACGCACCCGAAGGACGAATCTTAAAGAGCGATGTAACCGTCGCCAAGAACTATCTGCCGGAAAAGGAAATCAAACGACTGGAGCGGGCTGTCACAGGCTTTTTCGACTACATAGAGGATTTGATCGACCGTGAGAACACGTTCACGATGGAGCAATTCGCCGCAAGCGTGGATGCATTCCTCGCCTTTCGCCGCTACCAGATCCTGCCTGATAAAGGCAAAACGAGCAAAGCGCAGGCGGAGGCTTTCGCCAAATCGGAATATGACATCTTCAACCGCACGCAACCCATAGAATCGGATTTTGACCGCGCTGTTAAACAATTGTCTGAACAGCAAGGTAAATCGTCATGAGCCAAGACACGTTGGGATGAAAATAAATAATGAACTTATCACAAATTGTGATAAGTCACAATACATTTGTAACGATTGAAGCTTCGTTCTATTCCAAAACATACCGTCCTGCGTTGCGGACGGTTGTCTTGAAGATGAACCAATCGCCTTCAATCGTAAATGGCACGTCGCCAATGGTTTCCTGCGTCAACGGAGCTTTGGCGATAAGTTTGCGCGGGCGTTGTGGCAATGTGAAATGCTTCAGGTTGATTTTCACCGTCATGTCCTTTTCGCGCGGATAGGGGAAAATCACCAACGACTCGGCGGAGCGGTTGATTTTGACGGAACCGTCCGTCGCGACGGGGCCGAAGTCGATGACATGGCCTTTGGGTGTCATGCGGACATTGAAGTCAAGTGGTTGCTCTTCAGGCTTTTCCGGCAGTTCAGAAACAGGCTGGAATGTCACATCGGCGATGTTGCCGTCGTTATCATGCTTGACATTGATACGGCCGATGTGATATCGCAGATTGTTGAATAAACGGCCCCGAAGACGCAGGCGGTTGCCGCTGGCGTCGAGCAGGCCGAATGTGATGTCGTGGTAATCGTAATCCTTTGGAACGGTGAGTGTAAACGGCCCTGTCACACCTTCGCCGCCGACGGTCCATTCAGCGGCGGGAACAGGCAGACCATGGTCGTTCTGGAACGTCAGTTTGTCCGACCGTTCGGCGGATGGATTGACAAAATGGACGAAGCAACCGGTCGTTTTCGGTTTGTCTGCCAAGTACTTCCATTTGTAGGAAATCTGGATTTTGTTGTCGCCGAGATATTTCAGTTCGTGGACGCTGATTTCCGCAAGCGGATTGGCGTTCGTCATGTAGGGCATGTCGAAAGACGTCCGTGCGTCCGCAAAAACGTATTCAGGGCAGTCTGCAAAGTCGGAATATGCGTTTCCATCGATACTTGCGCCATAGACCGTCGTATCTTTGCCGATGGCGAGGAAGCCCCATTGGAGCAACGCGCGGCCATTGACGGTCCATGGCTTGGGCGACCAGTTGATCCAAATTGTCGAACCGTTGTCATAACGAACGCGTTGGCGGGATGTTAGGCCGAACGGGACGGCGATGGCGGCGGGGGCGAACACACCGTCGTCGATTTCATAATCGATGGCTTCGACATCCGCCGTGCCGTAGAGCAACTGGATGGCGTGCATAAGATGATGCTCTTTCGCAACCCACAGCAGATTATTGGCTTGCGGCACGCTGACGAAGCCCGCATGGCCGTAGGCGATTTCCTGCGCGCGATATTTGTCAATGCGGTCAGGCGTTCCCGCGTTGAAGCCCCAGACGATGGATTCGGGCTTGGCCTGCCAGCGGGCATAGTAGCCCATGCCGTGGTTGGTCATCTGGTGGTGGATTTTCAGAAGGTTGAAATCAAGGAAGGGCGGCTGGTTTTCGCCGTCCGTCTGGGCTTCGACGCCGTCGCACGGCCCCGCCCAGAAATAATGGCCATTGCCTTCGCCGAGGAACGGTCCGCCGTGCGTTTTCCGCATGTATTCATAGAGATTCTGCTCCGTTTCGACTTTCAGGCGGCCCATGGCGGCGAGCGGCTGTGTCGCGTCATGATCGACCCGCCAGCCAGGCGAACCGCAGGTTTGCGCGTCGATGTAGGCCATCGTCGTCTGATAGCGTTTATGGATTTCCGGCGAGTTCTGTTTGGCGTATTTCAAGGCGTGGTTGCCTTTGAGCATGTAGCTCTGGACTTTTGTTCCGGCGTTGTACCAGGCGGGAAACTTCTTGCCGTCCGCAAGCAGGGCGATGGACGATTCGTCGTATGACGGCGCGTCCGGATACATGTCGATGTAGTTCTCATGCAATGAGAAACGATATCCGCAATCCTTTGCGGCCTGGCCGAGAGCGCGCATGGCGTCGTCGCCGCCGTGCGCAGGATTGGCGGGAATATGGTCCGGCAATTTGATGTCGTAGCCGTAGCGTTGCCATGTGTGGTAGATGATGCCGATGTAATCCACGCCGTAATCTTTCAAGAGGCGGAGGTGGTCGCCGTCGTTGGCGAAATTATTTCCGGTGATGCCCCATATATCGAGAATCGTGAGCGGTCCGAGCGTGGTGCGATGGCGCGATGGCGGGAAGGGGATGTTCGGGAAAACTTCGCCAGGCGTGGCGGAAAAGGCGATATAGGCAGTTTCCGCGAGCAGATTGCGCGTGCCGTCCGTTTTCTTAAGGTAAATGGCGTTTCCGTCGGCATTTGTGGCGTTGGAAAACGTCCAGTCGAGCCGTCGGCAAGTGAACAAATGGTTGGCGGGAAGATAGATGACTTGATCCGTGAAATAGGGGGTGTGGATGGCTTTGCGGAGCGGGGCGGCAACACCGCCGAGCCGCATCTGGTGGACCAGCGGTTTGTCAGCGGAAACGTTGAATGTCAACGACTTACCGTATATGCCGAGTTTCCATGTGGATGTGAAGGAATCGTTTTTCAATTCATGCTTGGCGGTGATGAACAATTGGTCGCCTTTTTGTTCGCAGGAGACAACGGTCGTCTTGACAGGCGAACCGCATTCGAAGCCCGCTCCTGTGGCGACAGCTAACGGAACGCCGTCATCTACTTTCAGCGTGATATCCTCCAACGGAAATCCTTGCTGCTTATAGACATACTGCATGACACCATCCGCCGCTTCGTAGCGGAATATCCAGCCGCCGTCGATTGGCTGAAGTGAATTTTTGAACGGCAGCAGGTTGCCCGGCGTGACGCCACGAAGATGCGTGTTGATCAATGGTTTCAAAGAAGCGCCGTTGATGGCTTTGAGGGCTGGAAGATTCAGCAAATCAACGGCTTGCTGGCGAAGTGCTGTATCCGACAATGATCCTGCGACAATGGTCGGTTCACCAAAATAGGAGTAGTCGAAACTCGCGTTGTTGGCAGGGCCTGGATCGACTTGCAGGCGGATGACGCAAGGTTTTCCCGCAAAGGAGGATAGATCATATTCCAGTTGCTTCCATTTGTCTGATACGATGTGTTCATGGTAGAGTTCGCGTGGTTCACGGCCGGGCTCGCCAACGTAGGCGCTGAACGTGACACCGTCACTGTGTGTGGCATCGACGACGCCATGGCGCATGGCGACGGCGAACTGCAGTTTCAGCGGCGTCGCTTTCGGAAGCAACAACTGGTAATCGACCCATGTGCTTCCCGCAGGAAGCTTCCATGGGCTGTGAAGAAGAAGAGCTTTCATCCCATCTTGTTGGAACGACGGATCATAGATGACGCCCGTGGTGGTGTCGCTGCCCATGAAATTCGGCGGCAAGGAGATAAGCTCCTTGCCGTATGACTGGCAGGCCACTTGATAGAGGCCGATGTCCAGAAGTGATGTCTTGCCAAGCGGTACGGGAATCTGCGTTTCTTGTTTCATGGGAGCTGCCAAGGGGAGGGTGTTTGCCATGCTGATCATGACGAACGCCCATGCAAAGAAGATGATTTTCAACCACGAATGGACACGAATGGACACGAATTTTTGGTCCACAGAATACACGGAAGAAAAAGAAAGCCTCGCAGACGTCGGCCATGGTTCTGAAGAGTTTGTTGTCAACATGTGAATTTTGAGTGAAGAAGAATCTAGATGGCCTCCGTCTGCTCGGCGGTTTCCATGCGCTTCGCGCGGGGATTCCTTCGCGAAAAGCATGGAATTTGAACAAAGTGTCTTGAATTCTGGACGTTCTGGATTTTTCTGGATTTTCTGGAGATTGAGCGATTCTAGACCATCCAGACCATCCAGAACATCCAGTTCAAGATGAATGCCGTTATTTGGAGAGCAGTTCAAGCAGGCGGCGGTGGAGGTTGATGTAGTCCATGTCGCCTGTTTCGTTGTAGCTGTTGGTCGCGTAGATGATGTCGTTGCAGGAGAGGAGCTTCTCGACGTCCGCGTCCACCTTGCCCGCGTATTTGGCGCGGAGCAGATGGAGCAGTTCATAGTCTTCGAAGCCATCGCGGACGATTTCCGCGCGGACGGATGGCCACGGCAAGCCTTTCCGTTCCGGATCCGGATAGAACATGGAACCGTCGCCATTGCCGTTCGGGAACGTCATGGCGTCTTTCCAAGGATTTTCCTGCCAATAGTTTACGCCCCAATAGAGATATCCTTCGACATCGTATTTGAAGAGCCACCAGCCGACGGCGCGATGGCCTGTTCCATAGAAGTCGAGCTTCCATGTGTCCGGATAGCGGGTGCCGACGGTTCCGATGCACGTGTACATCCAGACATGGTCGCCTTTCGCCTGCCGTTCGTGCATGTAGGCGGGATCGAAGAGGTTGATGTGCGGCACGAAGATGTTGACGGAGCCCGCGTAGGCGGGAATGTTGCCGTGGCAGGCGGTGAGAATCAGATGCGCATCATGGCCGATGGTGTCTTGGAAGAACTTGCAGATGCTCTTCGTGACTTCCGTCAGTGACGGATGCGGCTCATCGAAAACATAGCAGTAGAAGTCTTCGATCCAGCCTCTTTCCTTCAAATGCTTGGCGGCAAGCTGGAGCTTCTGTTTTTCGGCGTCCATATTGCCAATCTGCTTTTCGATAGGCTCGTAGGCGAACCAGCGCGGCGAATAGAACGTGAACGTGTTCTTGCCGAGCGACCGCCAGTATTCCATTCGCTTGTCAAATTCCGTCCAGTCCGCTGTGACTTTTCCGTCTTCGGCGACGGTGAAGACTTTGTTCCACGGGAGGCAGTCGCTGCTGACGAGTGTGTCCATGGCGAAACGGTATTTCAGATTGAGCTTGAGGAAATCGTCATAAGCGCCTTTGTTCCAATTGTCTGTGTTGGCAGGCTGGGAGACCCAGCAGGTCTTCAGCTTGCCGAGTTTCGGAACGGTGACGGGATAGACTTGCAGGATGGCGACGGCGGTGACGGCCTGTCCATCAGCAGTCTTGATGCGGATGACGCTTTTGTAAGTTCCTGGGACAGCGTCTTCTGGAACCCAAACGGACAACCAGAGGGCTTGATTCTTATACGGCTCGACATCGAACGTCTGCTTCGGCAGCAACACATCCGGATAGAGGCCCGCAACGCCAAAACCGTTGGGCTTCGGCGTCGGATGCGCCACAGGAATGTAGCCGACGACGGACAGTTCAGGCTTGATGGCGTTGCCTTTCGCGTCTTCGAAATCCGTTGCACTGTAGGTGACGTTTTCAAGCTTCTTGTCGCCGCAGGTGACGAGAAGTTGGAGGCTTTCCGCTTCGCCGCGGGCGGCGTCCATCTTCAGAAGATCCGTGCCGTATTCGACGGCGGGCAATTGGTCAATGCGAAGATTCAGCGTCGTCGGGATGGGCATCAGATGGAAGGGACGGTCTGCGAATTTCGCAAAGAACTCAATCCGTTTGAGTTCCGCAGGATATTGGGCAAGCCAGCCGTTCTGGCAGACGGCGAGTTTTTCCGCTAGAGAGGCGTTGCTCTTCAGAGTGGCGAGCTGCTTTTGCGCATCGTCGAGAAGCGGTTTGCGGATGGGCAGATCCGCGGCGGCGTTTATGGCGTCGATGGCGGTCACGTATTTCGGAATCGTCTTTTGAACGAGATTGACGACATATTCTTCGCTATACGGCTGATCCGTCAAGCGGAGATTGGAGAGATCGACAACGAAATCCGCCGCGGGCTTTTCAAGGAAGAGGTCGAAATGAACCATTTCCTTAAGGTTCAAATCGTTGGCGAGATTGGATAGATTGATGGCGACGACGGTCTGCTGGCCGTTGGCTTTGACGTTCAGATCCAATTGTTTAATATGCTTCTGCTTGTCGTCCAGCCGCAGTTTGATGACGGAATTCTGTGTGCCCTGATAGTAGAGGTCGAACGCGAGAAAACGGTGGTTGGACCAATCGATTGTCTGGTTGGCGTCATCCGGAAAATCACGGACGACGGCAGGCCATAAGTCCATGCCTTCCTTCCATTTGGGATAGGTGAGACGGATGGCGTTCTTTTCTGGAAGGACTTCGCCTTTGACGTTGCGGAGTTTCCAATAGGACGGAACGGCTTGTGAATCGAATTTGCCGAAGTTGACGTCTTCCGCGGCGGCGCCGATGCAGCAGACCAGCATGGCCGTGCAACCAAGTAACCAATGTTTCATGTGTTTTCTCCTTTTATATAAATAATGGTAAAATGGTCTCCTGCTAATGTACGCCAGCATGGCGGAGTGTCAAGTCATTTGATGACTGGCAGGCGGCCAATTTTTCTTGTGAAAAATCTTTCAATCCAACTTGACTATACTCCTAGGGGAGTATATTAATGGATGAACAGGGAAACAATTCACAGGAGAATGCAACATAATAAATATCTACCATAAATGATCCACGCCTACGCTGAAACATATTTAATGCATGCACGAAACAATTTCGGCCGAATGCTTGATGTCGGAACGAACCATTTTCGGATTCCTTTGGAAAAATTCTATGACTTTTTCCTGAAAAGCACGGTTGCAAGACGTTTTGCCAATGGCGAGCCTGACATGCTGGTAGGACATTCGGGCATAGAGCTGGCGTATGAAGTAATGGCTGAAAATGAACAAGTTATGCCAGATAAAGAATGGTTGGCCACAGATGGCCACAGTCCTGAGTATTGGACTGGATGGGCTTTGGCCTATTACCAATGGCATCGTGGCTGGACGTTTCAGGAGATCAATTCGTTTGCAGACATAAAAAAGATTTACTCTCTGTACCATCCTTATCATGAAATGGATATAGAGAAATTTGTTGAATTATTGGATGAATGGTATCAGGCCACCCATCCGATGAGCCGTCTGAAAGCGAGTCGAATGGAGGCCAACTTGAGCCAGAGCCAGTTGGCGTCGCTCAGCGGTGTGCCGTTGAGGACCATCCAGCAGTATGAACAACGCCAGAAAAGGCTTGATGCGGCCCGTGCGGATTCGCTTCTGAGTTTGGCGCAGGCGCTCCACTGCCCGCCAAAGAGTCTGCTTGAACCTGTTTGATGTGGTAGTTTTTTATTTGCCAGTTGGGTGGAACGTGAATGTATCCCTCTCCAGTGGCACGAATGTCATGAATGATGAATTTTTCCTAAAGGAAAGTGTTGAATGCATCTTGTTTTTTTTCAGAGATGATTTAGATTTTATTTTATTACAGTGAGAAGATTTGTCTTTTTTCGGATGGATGGTCATGGCGCCAGGACGTCCGAAGCAAAAATAGGAGTTTAAACGTGCGAGAATATTTGCTGATGATCATCGGCGCGGTGTTGGTGAACAACTTCGTGCTGAGCCGTATTTTGGGCATCTGCCCGTTTTTGGGCGTGTCGAAACGTCTTGAAACAGCACTTGGCATGGGCGGAGCGGTCATTTTCGTCATGACGCTGGCCGGTCTCGTGACATCCCTTTGCAACAAATTCCTATTGGTTCCAATGCATCTGGAATACATGCGGACGATTCTCTTCATCCTTGTGATCGCGGCACTTGTGCAGATTGTGGAAGTTCTCCTGCAACGCTTCAGCGTGACATTGTACAAGGCGTTGGGCATTTATCTGCCGTTGATTACGACGAACTGCGCCGTGCTTGGTTCCGCGATCATCTGCGCGACGGAAGACGCTTTCAAAGGCGCGATTCTCAAATCGACAGTGTTCTGCTGCGCATCGGCGGTTGGTTTCGCATTGGCGTTGGTTTTGTTTGCGAGCGTGCGCGAACGGCTGGAATTGTCGCGCATTCCGCGCAGTTTCCAAGGGCCGTCGATCGCATTGGTGACGGCGGGCATTTTGGCGTTGGCGTTCTCCGGTTTCGCGGGGCTCGGCTCATGATGTTTTTTCTGATTGAATGAGGCTTCTGCGTAACCATTATCAATATTAATATAAGGTATAAAAAATGACTGACATCGTGATGCTGACAGTCGTCGGCGTGTTGATGGCGCTGGCCATCGGCCTGGTGGCGAAATTCTTTGGCGCGAAGACGGATCCGCTTGTAGAGCAGTTGGGCGAACTGATGCCTGGCGCAAACTGCGGTGGCTGCGGTTTCGCGGGCTGCGCAGACTACGCGAATGCGATGGCCGCTGGCAAGGCGAAGCCTGGGAGCTGTCCGTCGATGTCAGACGAGACGTTGAAGAAGGTATGCGAACTGCTTGGTGTGCAGGCGGAAAAGGGCGATCCGAAGGTCGCCGTTGTCTGTTGCAGTGGAGACGATCATCATGCGACGCGTGTCGCATTGTACAACGGTGTTAACGACTGTTTGAATGCCATGATGGTGGCGGGCGGCGCGAAAGGCTGCACATATGGCTGTCTTGGGCTTGGCTCCTGTGCGCGGGCCTGTCCATTCGGAGCGATTGAAATTCTGCCGACGCATGTGGCGAAAATTCATCCAAACCTTTGCAAAGGCTGTGGAAAATGCGAATCTGTCTGCCCGCGTCACGTCATCAAACTGGTTCCGCGTTCAGCCGCGGCGATCAATGTCTATTGCAATTCGCCGGAGAAGGCGCCTGTCAAGAAAAAGGTTTGTTCAGGCGGTTGCATTGGATGCCGTAAATGCGTGAAGGCGGCTGCCGAAGGCCAGATGATCATCAATGGCTTCCTGGCGGCAGTCAACTACGATAATCCGCCGCCGGAGAGCGTGGTGGAAGTCTGTCCGGCGAAATGTCTGCGGAAGGCAGAATAGGAGGCGGTGCATCATGGCGAAGAAACATATCAAATTCTACGGCGGCGTCCATCCTTCCGAAGGGAAGGTCTCGAACAGCGAGTCGATTGTCAACGCTCCGTTGCAGGAGCTCTATACAGTTCCATTGCAGCAGCATATTGGCGCCCCTACGAAACCTGTCGTCCAGAAGGGCGACAAAGTGCTTCGTGGCCAATTGCTTGCGGAAGCGGGTGGTTTCGTCTCCGCTCCTATCCATAGCCCCACCAGCGGTACGGTGAAAGATCTCACGACGTGTCTGAGCGCGAACGGTTCGAAGACGCCTGCGATGATTATCGAAAGCGACGGCGAAGACAAAACGGCGGATCCGCTGCCGCCATTCGAGAATTGGGAGGAAACGGATCCAGCCGCGCTGAAAGCGCGTGTCGGAGAGGCCGGCATCGTGGGGATGGGCGGCGCGATGTTCCCGACAATTGTGAAATTCTCGCCACCGCAAGGCGTTGTTATTGATACACTTATCCTAAACGGTGTTGAGTGCGAGCCTTGTTTGACGGCGGACCATCGTCTCATGCTGGAGACGCCGGAAGTTATCATCAAAGGCGCGCGGATCATTGGACGCATTCTGGGCGTGAAGCGAATTGTGATCGCCATTGAAATGAACAAGCCTGATGCGATTGACACATTGACCCAAGCGGCGAAGGGGACGGATGTGACCGTCATGCCGCTGATTGTCCGTTATCCGCAAGGCGCGGAAAAGCAGTTGGTTTACGCCGTCACAGGGCGGACGGTTCCGAGCGGCGGCCTTCCGGCCGCCGTCGGCTGCGTCGTGTCAAACGTCGCCACGACGGCTGCAATTTGCGAGGCCGTATGCCTTGGAAAGCCGTTGTATGAACGCGTTACGACAGTGACGGGTACACCGCTTGTGAAGCCCGGCAACTTCCGTTTCCGCTTCGGCACGCTGTTCCGCACGGCTTTGGAGCTTTGCGGCGGCGTGAGCGAAAATCCCGCGAAAATCATTTCCGGCGGCCCGATGATGGGCATGGCGGTGTATTCGCTGGAGATTCCAATTGTGAAAGGAACGTCCGGTATCACGCTGATGAGCCGTGACGAAGTCGTGCAATACACGCCGAGCGCATGCCTGCGTTGCGGTCGTTGCAACGATGTCTGCCCGATGACGATGATGCCCGGCATCCTGAGCGCCCAGATCGAGCATCAAAGGTTCGAACTGGCTGAAAAATGGCATGTTCTGGACTGCATCGAATGCGGCAGCTGCGCGTATGTCTGCCCCGCGAGACGACCGCTAGTGCAGCATATCCGCCGCGCGAAGGCGGTTGTTTCCGCCGCCAGAAAAGCGGCTGCCGCCGCAGCCGCGAAGAAGTGAATGAACAATTAAAAATTAACAATTTACAATTAATGGCTAGCCATTAACCATTTATCATTAATCATTAAACATTAATCATTAATCATTAATATGACAGAGCAAACTATCAAAATGCCGGACACGAGCCAGCTGGTGGTAAGCAGTTCGCCGCATTACCACGACCGTGACACGGTGCAGAAGATCATGTTCAAGGTCATCGGCGCCTTGACGCCCGCCGCGTTGGCATCCGTCTATTACTTCGGCTGGCGTGCGTTCATGGTCATCGCGCTATGCATGGTGTCGTGCGCGGCCTTCGAGGCGCTGTTCACGCGGATGATGGGCCGCGAATTGGCGATCAACGACGGCAGTGCGTTGCTGACGGGCATGTTGCTCGGTATGAATCTTCCTGTGACGGTGCCGATTTGGATGTGCCTCGTCGGCAGTCTGGCGGCCATCGGACTGGGCAAGATGGTTTATGGCGGTCTGGGCGGCAATCCGTTCAATCCCGCGTTGGTGGGGCGTGTCGCGTTGTTGATTGGTTGCCCCGCTGCGATGACGACATGGGTTAAGCCTGTGGGCTGTGGTTTCGCAAAATGGGTCGATGCAACGACTGGCGCGACGCCGTTGGCGTTGATTGCGCATTGCGATGCAACGACTACCGCAACGCGCAAAGCGGTGGAATCTGTTGCGTCCGCTGGATATCCCAGCGTGTTAGATCTGTTTGTCGGCAACTGCGGCGGCAGTCTTGGCGAGACATGCGCCATCGCGTTGATCATCGGCGGAATCTTTCTGATCTGCGTGAACATCATCCGCTGGCAGGTGCCTGTTTGTTACATTGGAACGGTGGCGATTTTCACGGGAATCGCGTATGCGTTCGAACCGTGCGCGCATTTCAATCCGATTCTGCACATTCTGAGCGGCGGCCTCATGCTGGGCGCGTTCTTCATGGCGACGGATATGGTGACAACGCCGCTGAACCGTAAAGGCTCCGTGGTGTTCGCCGTCGGTTGCGGCATTTTGACATGTGTCATCCGCCTGTGGGGCAGCTATCCGGAAGGCGTCAGTTTCTCGATTCTGATCATGAACGCGTTGACACCGCTGATCGACAAGTTCACAGCGGGGCGTCCGTTTGGCAAGTAATTGGTGGAAAACTAGATAAGGTGATATTTCAATGAAAGACATATTACGGTTATGCGTGAGTTTGGGGCTGGTCTGCCTGGTCGGAGCAGGTGCCTTGGCATACGTGAACAATGTGACGGATGGTCCGCGCAAGGCGGCCGCCAAAGCGACGTTGACGGATGGATTGAAACTCGTCCTGCCTCTGGAGACGGCAACCATCGCGTCGAACGACGAAGAAGGCGCTCCCGAAAATGAAAAGGTCGTTGTCATCGACGGCGTGAAACTGTATCGCGCATTTGACGCGGCTGGAGCAGAAATCGCCGTGGCGGCAGAAGCGGAAGGAAAAGGCTTCGGCGGTATGGTTAAGACGTTGACCGGCATCGACAAAGACGGCCGTATCATCCATGTGATCGTCACCAGCCATAGCGAGACGCCTGGCCTCGGCACGCAGGCGACGGACCGTAAAGAGAAGAAGTCCATTTGGGGCGGCGGCAAGGCGTTGGCGGAAGGCGAACTACCTCCGAATCCGTATCTGGACGGCAAATACAATGGCAAGGAAGCGAGACCGTTTACCGCCATTGATGGCGTCAGCGGCGCAACGTACAGTAGCACGGCGGTCCACAACGCCGTGAACAAGGCCTGCCGCGCATACGGGAAATACAAGAAGAACTAAGTCGTTTCCACAAAGCAATCAACCATTTATAGATAGGCGGAAATAAATATGTCAGTCATGAAAGAATTGGTGAAAGGGATTTGGAAGGAGAATCCCGTACTGGTGCTGATGCTGGGTATGTGCCCCACGCTGGCTGTCTCCAGCAGTGCGAAAAACGCATTGGGCATGGGCATCGCAACGACATGCGTTCTGCTGGGTAGCAATCTGGCTATCTCATTGGTTCGCAAGGCAATACCGTCTAAGGTCCGTATCCCGTGCTACATCGTTATCATCGCCGTGTTTGTGACGATTGTGGAGATGTTGATGAATGCCTACGCTCCGGCGGAATTGAACAAGACATTGGGCATTTACATTCCGCTGATCGTTGTGAACTGCATCGTGTTGGGCCGCGCGGAGGCGTTTGCGTCGAAAAACGGCGCATTCGCATCATTAATGGATGGTATCGGCATGGGGCTGGGCTTCACGCTGGCGTTGATGGCGTTGGGCGGCGTTCGCGAATTTCTGTCAGGCGGAACATTCTTTGAATACGAAGTGGTTCCGGGCTGGCCGTCGTTCCTGCTGTTCAAATTCCCTGCAGGCGCGTTCATCGTATTGGCGGTCTTCTTGGCCATCAACAACCACCATAAGATCCGCAAGGCGGAGCGTGAAGGCACAACCTATATGCCGCCTGAACTGAATTGCGCGCGTTGCCATATCTGCGCGGATAAGGATGATAAGTGACGCTGTAACTGGAAGTTCTGGATATTCTGGAAGTTCTGGTCCAGTTGTTTCGCCGACCTCTTTGTTTTCTTATTTCTGACGTTAACTCCGTTGTTTCTGCTTCAATACCGACTTCCATGCGTCATGATTCCAATAATTTGGCAACTTGTTGAAATCAAACGGCACAAACGGTTCGGTGGCGTCCTGTTCAGGTATTGTTTTGCCTGTTAGCGTATTGACCAGCGTACATGTCCCGTCCGTATTGTGGATTCGAAGCCAGCTCAAGTCGGAATTGCCTTCCATATAGACGAATCCGAGCAGGGAGATCGCTCCTTTCGGTGGGCAACGCTGGACATTGGGAAAATTCAATTTGGCAAGGCGACGGCCTTTTGACGTAAAGATGATGAGTTTCAGTTTGATTTCATTCATTCCCAAAATGGTGTCTTCTACCGCGATCCAGCGGTCGGTGTCCGGGACTGGAAGGCAAATGCCAACAGGTTCTATTGATAGGAAAGGAAAATGCGCCAACGTCCATATATACTTTCTGGATTGTTCTGTTACCAGCTGGTATCTTGAATAAATCCAATAGCCTCCGTAGGCAAGTCCGTGTGGAGTGATACCGATGGCAGCGTAATCGAGTCGCATCTTGCGGTGGATAATTTGCTCGCGGACGGTTCCATCGGAATCGGAACGCACTCCGACGACATCTTCATGGCCGCTCCACGTCGGCTTGGCTGGAATGATGACGCATCCGCTGAACAACGGAAGGAGGAAGAACAGGCAGCAACTGAGCAATGCCAGTTTCATATTGTTTCTGGATGTTTTCATGGCAGCATCAAGGCATCAATGTAGTTGTCTTCAAAGGACGGAATGTCGTTCAGTGGAATTTCGCGTGGAAGGTCGCTGAGACGGATGAATTCGTCAATCATGGATGGGGCAGCGGCGAGGCGCGACGCGCCCGCCAAAGACGTGTTGCCGACAATTTTGAACGGCACGTCCGGCAGCATGCCGATGGCGACGGCGCTCTTCAAATCCATGTATTTTGCAAAGCCGCCCGCCAAGTGGAGTTTCTGCAAGTCGTTGAATGACATGTGTTGCGATTCCAGCAGCGACTGGATGCCCGCGAAAACGGCGGCTTTTGCCTTCAGAAGTTGTTCAAGGTCTTTTTCCGAAAGTGTGACGTTCGGGGCGATTTCGGCGGCCGTGACGCCATCAATGTCGCGGATGCGGTCGGCGAGTTCGTCTTTTTCCAACCGTCCGAAACTGGAAAGCCATCCTTCTTGATTGCCGACGGCTAGGAAATCAAGCATGGCGGAGCCGCAAAGTCCGTTGGGCGACTGATTTCCGATAGTCGTGTATTTCCAGTTTGGCTGAATATGATCAATGGCTCCCGGAACTGCGCGGCGACCGCAGGCAATGCCTGCGCCTTCGAAGGCGGGGCCGGCGGCCGCCGCCGTGCAGACGAGTTCGCCTGTCGCCGTGCGTAGGATGATTTCGCAGTTCGTGCCGATATCCACAAGTGCCTCGCCCGGTTGCAGTTCCGTTTCATAAAGCCCCGCCGTCAAATCACCGCCGACATAGGCGCTGATGGATGGCATAGCATAGACAGGCGTATTTGGCGGTAATGCCGAAATGCCTAATTCTGAAGCAGTTTTGATTGGAAAAACACGCAATGGCGGCGTGAAGGGCGAAACGCCGATGGACGTACAGTCGATGCCCCACAACAGGCAGGTCATCGTCGTGTTTCCCGCTAGGCCGAGCACTTGAATATCCGCGTTGTCCGGCCATTGTTCAAAAAGCGAATCAATGGTCTTGGCGGCGGCTTTCTGCAATTGCGCAAGTCCTTCCGGTGACCCACTATGGGTGATGCGGGAGATGACGTTGTCGCCGTATTGGCCCTGCAAGTTGAAGGCGGAAGCCGTTCGTGTGACGATGCCGTTTTCGATGCGGACGGCGACGACGGTCGTCGTCCCCAAATCGACGGCGGCGACGGGGCAGTCGTTGACGGGCAGGGGGGCGGCTTACCATTCATTGGCGATGTTTCCGCCTTGCGCGAGCACGGCGGAATCCGGAATATCGATGAGGCCTGTGGCGCTCAATAACGTCGTCTGGCAGGCATTGGCCTGAACTGGCATGCCGAGGCGGACATCAACGGTCTTTCCCGCGACGTTGAATGTGCCTTGCAGAAGCGTGACGCGGCAGGAGGAGCAGATGCCGCGGCCGCCGCAGCGGAGATTCCAGCAATCGTGGTCACGAGGCGGTTCGGCGATGAGCGGTTGGTTGGTTTTGGAGATTTGCTTGCGCATTTATTTTGATGAAGGGATACAAGGGATCAAAGGGATACAAGGAATCATTTAAATTGGATCGGGGATGCCGATGCCTTGTGCGATGTTAAGCAGTTGGGCATGCGTCAACGCCATGGCGAGGGCATCCGTGGAGTCGAACGCCATCTTATCCGTTTGGATGTTAAGCATTTGCGAGACGAGCAGGGCGACTTGCGGCTTGGAGGCGTTGCCGAAGCCGCAGATGGCCTGTTTGATTTTGCGCGGCGCATATTCGTGGACAGGAATCTTCTTCTCTGCAAGTGTCGCAATGACAACGCCGCGGGCGGCTCCGAGCACGACGGCCGTGCGGACGTTGCGGCAGAAAAAGCCGCCTTCCATGGCGGCGATGTCCGGTTTGTAAAGTTCGACAAGTTCGCGAACGCCGCCCGCAAGACGCCGCAGGCATTCCGAAACAGCCGCTTTGGAATCTGTTTTGATGACGCCGCAATCGACTGCGGCCTGCTTGTTGTGGGCTCGAGCGTCGATGATGCCCCAACCTGTGCAACGGAGCGCCACGTCCAGACCGATGATGCGCAATTGCGGCACATCGACTTTTTCCGGAGCGTCGATGACGGATTCGGCCTTGGTGGTCAGCGTTCGTTTGCGGGCCAGTATTTTTTCTAGTTCAGCGAGATTTTTAACGCGCATTTTTGATAATTAATAATTAACAATTAATAATTAACAATTAGATGTTTAGGGTGATTAAGATTTTTGCGGGGAAAAACAATTCATGGTTCATTCCAATGTGATTTTGCCATCCGTTGGCGGGCCTGGAATGGATGGTTTGACTTTCAAGTTGGTTTCCTGGCGGATTTCAACGAGCCCCGCATGCGCGCCTTTTGGTTTGCCGACGAATTTGGCGCGTGTGCAGGAGACGGAGACGTTGCCCGCGTTGCGCGCCTTGCTGTGGTAGGCGGCAACGGCGGCGGCCTTTTCGCGGAGCTCACGCGTCGGTTCGCCTGCATCGTCGGAGACGGCTTTCAGGAGGACATGGCTGCCAGACATCCCGCAGATGTGGAACCAAAAGTCCTCTGGAGCGGCGACGCGCAAGGAGAGCAAGTCGTTGTCTTCTGCGGTTTTGCCAGCCCATGCCTCCCATCCGCCACCAAGATCGTATTTCCAGAATGAGACAGTGGGCGGAACGTATTTCATTGCAAAAGGCTGGCGGCGAGAATGTTGATGCCGAGGGCAAGAGCGTCCTTCGAATGGATGCCGCAGCAGTAGGGGCATTGTGCGAGCTCCCAGCCGCAGGCGAGGCCGCGCGGGGAGAAGATGACGCCCAAATGGCCGTCGATGGACAGACCATAGAGTTCAGGCTGGATGCGTGTCTTGGTCTGTAGCTTTTCCGCAAGGGCGGGCAATGGTTGCACATCCTTTATGTTGTTCGGATAAGCGAAGATAGGATGATTGGCCGGAATCCGTTCAAGTTTGGCGCCATCCAATGCGCGGGCAATTTCACGACGGAACGCCTTGGCGAATGTGTCGCGGCCGCAGCAGCTTTCTGCGAAGACAACACCGCCTTGGCGGATGTATTTGGCGAGCGCTTCGCGTTCGGCATCCGTCAACTGAAAATCTTGATGGCCAGTCATATAGACGAACGGCAAATCGAAGAGATGCGGAGAGGTCAAAGCGACTTCATCCCGTTCGAAGAGGACGGGGACTTTGGTTTGTTCATGGAAGTTGTTGAGCAGCATGGACAAACCGGCCTCGCGGCATTTCCACAGACCGGAATATTTGACTTGTGCGATGCGGAATTTGTCATTGGACGTTTTGTCTGCATCCGCGAATTCGAGGGCCTGCGAGAGGGGCAGGGCGGTGGAACGCTCGGACGAGATATAGGCCAGCAAGTTGGCGCCGAGTTGCTTGGAGGTTTCGATGGTGTAGCCGAGGCAACGGTGGCGGAGGGTGTCTGGCTGATCGTCCCATCCGCAGGAGACATCCCAACGGAAGACGAAAACGGCGGTACGGCAGCCGACATCGACGCCGATGATGTCCGCACGATCATCCTTCGCTCCGGCCTTCAATGCGTAAGGACGGTATTTGATGGACTTTATGTCAAAATAAGACTTGAAGAGCGGATGATCGTTGGAGAGTCTGTAGGGCGGACGTTCGGGAATAAGATCGCGAATTTCACGGAGGGCGGATTCCGCGAAGGCACGGCGGCCGCAGCAGGATTCAAGAATGAGCGTGCCGCCGTTGAAAAGATAGTGGCGGAGATTCTGCTTCTGCTGTGGTGTGAACGTAAAGGCATCATGCCCAGTGCGATAGAGAATCGGAACGGTCTTCGGATCGGACGGAATCTGGTTGTCCGGCAGGACCATGTCCGAGAAGTTGACGTTGAGATTTTTGGCCATCCATTTGAGGAGGTTCTGCGCGTCCGTCGGATTGGTCGCCCAGTCGTTACGGTCTTGCGTACTGACTTTTGCGATGAGCACGGGAGGACGCGGCGGATTCTTCTTTTCTGTTCGGCGCAACGGGACAACCGGCAGTGGAAGCGGCGGAAGTCCTTCCGCGGATGAATGTTGCGCAGGGGGTGCGGGCGGTGGCGCGGCGACGCATGTGTAGGATTTCTCTTCCTTGGAGACATCGCTGTCCAGACCAAGATCGCCCAGCAGGGGATCGGCGGCATGAAGGATGCAGACGACGGATAAAATGGCGCAGACGATGAGTTTGTGTTTCATCATGTGTCTCCCGCATGTGGAGCTTGAAGGCTCGTTGAATGATGGGGTAAAACTCTATACTATAAAAATTATAGACGTGGAATCGGTAAAATCAACTGTTTTTCTTTGATAAAATGCATGAAAATCAATTCGGAAAAATGGCAAGTGGCAAAAAATGCGTCATTTTATATAATGGAAGAGGATACATTGAACGAAAAAACAACTAGAGACGATTGATGACAGAAGAAAACAAACAGGAACAGCCGCAGAATATGGAACCACAGCCTGCGGAAGAGACAAAAGAAACGAAAACAAGCGGATGGCGTTACGCAGGCATCTGGCTGGCCATCTGTTTGGGCACTGCCTTGTCGTTGGTGGCGCTTGGACAGTTCAAACCATTGCTGACACCAATCATGCCGTTGGCCCTGACGATGGGCGGAATCTCCTGCATTGGAATGAGTTCCATCAGCGTTTGGGGATTGATTTTCACGATTCCGATGGGCTGTATCTGCGCACATTGGCTGAAAGGCGGCGTGTGGTGGCGTTTGCTGCCGGCGATTGTGTTTTTGCAAGGCATGCTGGCGAGTCTGAATCTTGCGTTCATGGGAGACGGCACGGATGCGTCTGCTTTTAAGAGCGGCGCGAAGGAGATTTCGGAAGCGGAGATTTCACGGTTGGCGGATGTCGCTTCCGCACGATGGGCGGAAGGCGGCCTCGCGGCAGGGGTCTGCCTCTGTCTGTTGATCATCCATATCTGCATTTGCGGCCCGAAAAAGACATGGAATGCGATTCGCGACCAATGGAATTCGATACGGGCATGGCTGAAGCAAATGCGCGAAACGAGCAAGGCGGAAGAGGAAGCCAAAAAAGCTGAAAGCTCAAAGCCGAAAGCTTAAAGTAAATGCTGAATGCTAAATGCTGAATGCTAAATGCTGAATGCTGAATGCTGAATGAAAAATGTTTGATAAGTTGCAACAATTGAGAGACGAGCTTGGCAAAGTACTGGTCGGCCAGACGGAAATGGTCGATGGATTGCTTTGCGGGTTGCTTGCTGGCGGCCATGTGCTTCTGGAAGGGCTTCCTGGTTTGGGCAAGACGTTGGCTGTGAAGACGTTGGCACAGGCCATCGGCGGCAGCTTTTCTCGAATCCAATTCACGCCGGATTTGCTGCCGGGAGACATCACTGGCGTGCAGACATATCGTCCTGAAACGAATCAATACGAAATCCGTTTTGGCCCGTTGAACGCGAATCTCGTCTTGGCGGATGAAATCAATCGCGCTCCCGCGAAAGTGCAGAGCGCTCTTTTGGAGGCAATGCAGGAACGGCAGGTCAGCATCGGCGGCAAGACGATGGCGCTACCGGAGCCGTTTTTCGTCGTGGCGACGCAAAATCCAATTGAGCAAAATGGGACGTATCCGCTGCCGGAGGCTCAAAAAGACCGTTTTCTGCTGTGCATCCGTCTGAAATATCCAAGCCGTGACGAAGAGGCCGCCATTCTGGACCGCATGGGAGAATCCAATCCAGATTTGCATGTGTCGGAAGTCGTAACTCTCGACGATATAAGGCAATGGCGCATGGCGTTGGACAAAATCCATGTGGATGCGCGGATAAAAGGCTACATTTTGGATTTGACGGCCGCGACGCGGCCTGAAAACAGCATGGCGGCGGAATTGATTGACGTCGGAGCCTCTCCGCGTGCGAGTCTTGGGCTGCTGGCCTGTTCAAAGGCGCGAGCTGTGATAAACGGCCGCGACTACGTTCTGCCAGAGGATGTGCGGCGATGCGCTGTTGATGTTTTAGCGCATCGCTTCATGCCGAGCTTCGAGGCGGAAGCGCGGAAACTGAAAGCCGCGGATTTGATTGAAGAAATTGTAAGGCAAGTGGAGACACCATAACGAAAGGCTAGAAAATCTAGCGGCTCTAGCAATTCTAGAAAAACTAGCGGCTCTAGCAATTCTAGAAAAACTAGCGGCTCTAGAAAATCTAGAACCGCCAAGATGCTAGACGCCTAGTTTTCATTGTTGTATGGCATAGAAATTGCAGATTGGAAGCTTGGAGACGTGGAAGGTGGCGCAGCCGTTTTCATAGACGAATGGAAGCGGCGTTTCGTCGGGGAGGGCGAGAATCTGCGACGGTGCGGCGTCGAGTTTCACGGAGACATCGAAATCGCAGATGGCGGGAATCTGGAAAGAATCCTGCGAATTGATGAGATTGATGTAATGGCGGTTCTTTTCAGATGACTCGAATTCAATCACTTCCACCTGCTGCGGCGCATTGGAGGTGAATGACCATGGCTGTGTTCCTTTGAGAAGCGTCATAATATTGGCAAACAATGGTGCTGTCGCAGGGCGATCCAGTGTTTCGAAAGACGCTGCTGAATAGATGACCGTTCCTTTACCGTAACTTGTTTTAATTAAAGATGGTATGTCCGTAAAACGGCCGGGCGGGTTGGAATGGATTGAGGCGAAGCGAGCTTCGGGAGCGTTGTAGTCGAAACCATCGTCGGCATCTGGATGCAGTTCGCCGTCTTGTGCAGGAGCGGCGTATGGAAGTACGGTTGTGGCAAGGACTTCGCCATGGAAATCGATTGGCGTGATGTTCTGCATGCCGCATGTCACGGCGAACGGATAATCACGGTTGTGCTCCGTGAACAGCAGTTGTCCGGCGGACGTGGGAGCGAGATAGACCATTGGAGCCTGTATCGTGCCGTCGATTTTGACACCTGTGAGTTTTTGGACGAGTGATGGATTCACGCGACCGCTCATGTAGAGCGCACCACCGTCGGTGACGAATTTTTCAATGTAATCGACAGCGTTCTGTGTCAAGTCATAAGTGTCTGCAAGGACGATGACTTTCGCGCCATCGGCCTTTTCGGGCTTCCAGTTGGAGAAGACGCCGAACGGGATGTGCATCCGCTGGAGAGAACGGCATGCTCCCATGACGGCGGCGGTATGCGGGCTGGAATCGTCGTTTCCGCGCGGCGTTCCGACGGCGGCGTTGTTGACGTCTGGATTGTACTTTCCTTCCAGATTGAACAGGACTTGTACATCTTGGACAAGACGGCCTTCCATGTACGGTTCGAGCTTCTCGGCATCGCTGTAAATCTTTCCGTACAAGTCATAAAGGCGTGAATCCAAAGTGCCTTTCGGATCGATGGCGTCAATGAGCAATGCCGCGCCATGGTGGGCGAAGGTTGACATGACTGAGAGGCGCAGCATGTCTTCCGTCTTGGTCGTCGTATGTTCACGAAGGCCCGGATAGCAACGGGACGTCATGTATTCAAACGGCTGGTTCGCCGTCATGTTGTAGTACAGTTTGCAAGCGACGGAATGCTGCTGGGCACCGCCGTAAAAGTCTCCGCCGCAATAGTCTGAAGCGATGGCGACATTTTGGTTGACGCCTTGCCGCCATCCATGCATCATCGTGGAGAACTGATGTTCCACGGAGCAGTTTGGATTACGAGATTTGATTTTGTTGGTGATCATCATCATGAAATCCAGCATCCATTCTTCCCGTTTGGCCTGGAAGGCGCGCCATGCTGGATCATTCCAGTCAACGACCGTCGGAATGTCGCCGCCATGCTCCGCCTTCCAACGCGCCTTACAGGAATCGCAGTAGCAGGGGCGCGTCCAAAAAAGCATGTCCAGAAAGATACCTTCAATCGTGAACAAATCGAAAATTTCGTCTAGTTGTTTCAGGATGAAATCGCGGTAACCAAGGCTGTTCGGGCAGCATAGACCGTAACGGGAGCCGCCGAAATACTGGCCTTTGCTGTTGTCGAAACGTGTGCCGTGGCCATTGATGTCACGCAACCGCCATTCTGGATGGGCAATGTAGGCATCGTTGTTGTAAATCATTGAATAGTAGGCAACGACATCCATGCCGCCTTGATGGCAGAGATCGAAAAGCCGCTGCATCTTCTTCGTGCAGTCCGTGAACGACTGATGGCGGTGGCCGGATTTCGTATCCCAGTTGCAATGGCCGACATGCGACTGCAGATAGATCATCGGCGACTTGACATGCGCACGGACAAGATTTTCATAATATTTGTCTGGATCGAACTGCGACAGGAATTCCGGATTCCAGTCTTCGATATGCATGTCAACGAGATTGCGGCGGAAGCTTGTGCGATACCAGTCTGGATTTGTCATATTAGTGATTAGTGATTCGTGATTAGTGGTTAGTGGTTGGTCGGGAGGGCTGCGCTCCTGCGCGGCCGTTCGATAGTGGTTAGTGTTCAGATATTTTATTGAAGGGATTCCGTGATCTTTTTCAATTGTTGGAGATAGAAGATAGCGGTGTGGTTGAAGACGGATTTGACGATATCCAAGTTGATGTCTGTGGTGGGTATGTGTGTGTCTTCGATGGTGTTCCATGAGACGCGGAATTCGTTGGGCTTGCCAGTGGAATGCGCCCCGAGTGCGACTGAATTTTCGCCGCCTGCGATACGATAGGCGTATTTTAGCATCTTGTCGTTTGGATTGTAGATGGAAATGACTGGCATGGACTGACTTTTGAGGGCCAGTTCTGCGTCTGGATCGTCGAACGGAATGGCGGCGGCAAGGAGGCATGCGTTCTGGATGCGTATCTTCTTCCTTTCGAGTTCGGCGACTGTTTTGGCGACGATGCGGCCGCCAAGAGAATGGCCGATGAGCGTCAGCCGTTCGCGGTCTTCCGGTTTCATGGCGGCGATGGACGCAGTGAGCGTGGCGACATAGGCATCCGCATTGGTGACGCTGTCCGACCAATCGCCGTTGCCGTTCCAATTGACGATATGTGCAGTGGAGCCAGGAAAAGCTTTTTTGAAGAAATCTTCATGTTCAGGAGCGAGTTTCGTATCGCAGCGTTTCCAGCCTGGAATATACCAGATGACATCCGGATTCGTCCAACGCGGGAAGCTTGCGTTGAATTGCGTCGATTGGAGCTTGTGGCGGATGGTTTCGAACATACGCTTTGCATTTGCTTCATCTGCTGCATAACGGATGCGGTTGCCGTCGTCCATGATTCTGCAATAGCCTGAAACAGCGTGTTTTTCAAGCCGCCAGCCGGAATAAGGCTTCAAGTCGTTGTCTTTGTTGATTTTCCACCACACTGCGTCACGGATGGCGGGCATTCCCTCCGCTCGAAGCACGTCGATGGCGGGGCGCGCCTTGATGGCGTCCGCCTGTTGGCAGACAATATCAAATGCCTTGTTGACGGTGGTGGAGGAGCCTGATTTAATGCAGCGACTGTCCTTTGCATTGACGATGCGCGAGTTGCCGAATATGTTGTTTTTCTGTAGTTCCCACCCCTCATAAGTCTTGACGACATCCCAGAAATGGTGGCTGTTGAGACGTTGGACGGATTGGTAGTTTTCAATGTCGATGACGTCCGCCGTCAGCTGGTCGAATTGCCTGGAGAGCTGTCGGCATTCGCCCCACAACGGCGTCTGATTCTTGTCTTGGCGTGTCACTCCGTTGGCATCAGTGATTTTGCAATGGCCTGTGGCGATGTGCTGCATCAGGAACCAGTCCGGATGGCAGTCCACGAGTTCCCACCAATTGAATGAGCCTGTGGATGGTTGGCGGAAGTCGCAGGAAACCAATGCGTTGGGGTTCTCTTTCCAAACGGCGAAATCGTATGGGGGGAGGGCACCCCAGAGTTCGATTTGGAGGCAGCGCATGTAGAGGAGGGCG
>JAFZIJ010000036.1 GCA_017554445.1 Victivallales bacterium | reverse complement strand
CCAGACACGGATGGAGACGGCATCCCCGATGCATGGGAGGTGGACAATGGAACAAATCCACTTGTTGACGACGCTTTTCTTGACCCCGACTGGGATGGCCTTGTGAATTTCTGGGAATACAGAAATGGCACAAATCCTCTGAACGAGGATTCGGACGGAGACTTGCTTTTGGATTCTCGTGAGGCCACTACGTTTGATGCCGGGATTACCAATATTCCGTGGTTCGTGTTCCAGCCAATAAAAACCGTCACTCCGGATGCCGAAAAAGACAGAGCACTTTTTGACTGCGCGATGCCATTCACCAATCGCCTTGCCGGTAGTAGGATCGAATTAGCACTCGCCGATATCAATGGTGCCGTGTATTTCGGCACGGCATCAACGACAAACGGAATTGGTAGCATCGACAGTGGGCCGGATCTTACGACACCTCAAAACAAGTGGTGCCCTGTTGTAGCCGGATATTGGTCGGACTTGAAAACTCGCATGACGCTCGGATCTACTATTTCTTTTGGATTGGCGACGACAAATGCCGAGCAGTATTTTGTGATTCAGTACAGCCGCGTGGGGACTTATTACGGAGATGCCAACGAGATATCGTTTCAAGTTTCAATTCCCAAATCCATGCCTGATGTTGCGTATGTCCGTTATGGCGACATCCTGGACGGGAGGACAAGTGGAAATACCACGATAGGAATTCAAGGAGGGAAGGAAGAAGGATTCCCCAATTCTCCGAGATTGAATTACTATTACAAGTCGGTGCCACCTGTGCTTACAAATGGGTTTGCCTTGGCGTTTAATTTCGGGACCGGCGGCAATCCGCTTATGGCCGATACGGACGGCGATGGCCTGGATGACAGGATTGAGGCTGAGATAGGTACGAATCCGAGAAGAGAAGATACCGATGGAGATGGTTTCACTGACACAGAGGAGATTGGCTTTGGGATGAATCCGTGTTCTGCAATAGGTCGTGATGGTGCCGAGGGAGACCTCGACGGCGATGGGCTTGCCAACGGCATCGAGGCATCGTTCGGAACAAGTCTCATGATTCCCGATTGCGACGGGGATGGATTGCCAGACGGAACGGAAACTGGATTTATAGCCGTGAGCAATGGACTTCCGTGGCTCACCTTTGATATCGCGGAAGATTGCACATCGCAGCTTGTATACGACGTGTCTCACAAGTATCATGTCAACCGTTCGTTGCCGACGCCTATGATGGTGCAGGGCGAACTTGTGACAAACGTGACATTCACGTCCAGAGGGTGGCTTTTCTTGAATCGTGCAGGACTCGGGGATGAATGGCGTGACGATACAAGTTTTCGATTCAACTACGCCGTTGACGATGATACGCTGGCTATTGCCGCATACGGTGATAGCATGTCGGTCAAGACAGATGCGGGAGATCGTTCGACCATGGTGCGGTTTGGAACGGCAACCCATGACGGCACCGGCTATGTCGTGCTGGAATATGATAACCTTTATAAGGAACTGTCGTCCTACGCCACTAATTCCATTTCAGTGCAGGTGGCCATCCCGACAAATTCTGCCGACTGTGCGTATGTTCGCTACCGCGATGTGACGGGCAATCCAATGGATGGACGCAATTGCGGAATCGGGATGCAGACATTTGACGGCAAGTGGCTTCATTCCTATTGCTACCGTCAGAATGGGAAGATCTATGACGGTCTGTGCCTTCGGTTCGTTTTTGGTACAAACACAGATCCACTCGACACGGACTCCGATGGCGACGGATTGGCGGATGGGAATGAAGTGGAGAACCTGACAGATCCTCGTGTTGCAGACACAGACGGCGACGGGGTGTCGAACATAGACGAATACAGGAACAACTGCAACCCACGTGCGAAGGACACGGATGGCGACGGTGTTAACGACGATGTTGAAATCGAAAACGGCTCGAATCCCGCGGATGCATCCGACGGCGGGAATCCCCCAAGTGCCGATCTTTTCCGGGAAATCAGCTTCAACATCTGGGGCGATTACGCCGCATGGGAGATGACGATCCAGGGACTTGGTCCGGATGACACGAGAACCCTGAAAATCACGATGGGCGCACCGAATGCCGCAGCCACTACGACCGAGAAGTTGCGAAAGAACAATTCCTATCGTTTGTCCATGAAATGGCTGAACTGCGATGGCCATGACGATCACCATGCTGCTCCTTGGTATTGCTGGCAGGCCTCCATAGACGGCAAACCATCGGTGCAGACTTTCAACAGCTATAGTTCTGCCCGTAATGGCGGCGTGGCCAATCTTATCGTTGGAAATGGCTGGATTGCCGAAAATGAGGACGGCCTGTTGACCGCGCATGTTTGCGAGAATAGTCACAACAGTGGCAATGTCGCAGAGGGCCTCACGGCAACTCTTTATGTGCTGGATTTCGAGCATGACCTTCTT
>JAFZIJ010000035.1 GCA_017554445.1 Victivallales bacterium | reverse complement strand
GGCAGCAGCCAGGCGATGTTGTTCAGGACAAGGCACTCAAACTGAAGTCCAAGAATCGACTGCCAACCGGACAACTGCTCCATGTTGGTGAAGCGGAAGAGTCCCTTGTCGATCAAATCTTTGTTCGGCGCGATGTATTTGATGTAGAATCGCGTGTAGTTGTCGGCGATGCGATAACGGAATAGACGCGAACGAGCGCCGGACAGTGGATTGATGCCGCCGTCTCGTGCAATGAACCCTGCGATCTCCAGCTCCTCCAAGTCATCCAGAAAATGTCCGTTGTTGACCACACCCAACATCTCCGCCAGTTCCTTCCCACTGAAAGACCCGTTTCCGAGACATTCCAGGATCCGTCGCTTGATCATCCCCTTTCCCTCAAATACGTCAGTGAAGATGTTGTCGAACTCATCAACCAGTATTCCGCCTGGCGTAAAGCAAAGTGCCCTCAGATTCTCCGCCGGCGTGAGCTTTGGATTTATAAGCTCCAGATATTTCGGCACACCTCCCGTCACCGACAGGACATCGAACATGTCACTCGCGGCGGTACGTGCTGCGCTCTTTCCCCAAAATCGGGCGCAGTCACGCAAAGGCAGTTCACCGACAAGAAGGTTGAGCGTAGGGCGTCCGACGAAAGCCTTGTTCCGCAGAATATTCTTCGATATCCACGTCGAAACGCTCCCGCAGACCACTAGCATCAGACGTTTATGCTTTTTGAAGCGGTTGTCCCAGGCATACTTGAGCTCGCCGGGATAGTCAGGATCGTATTTGCCCATCCACGACACTTCATCCAGAAACACCAAAGTTCGTTCGCCATCTGCAATCGCGCCATCGAGTCTGGCAAACGCATCGAACCACGATGCCAACGGACGCATGGGGGAAGCAGTCTGCTCGGAAAGCTGCCGGGCGAAAGCGGTCAGCTGCTTTTGGTTGGAGTCCGCCTCACGCGGCGACAACCCCTCCAGCTTGATGAAGCGCACTTTGCTCCTACGGGCGAACTCCTCAATGAGCGTTGACTTCCCTATGCGGCGCCGGCCGCGACACGTGACAAGGGACGCAATCGGACTCGCCAATTGCGCATCAAGCTGCTCCAAGATCTCTTCTCGACCATAAAACATGGCTATTTCTCCACTTGTTGCGCAGAATTATCCCATATCATTCGGTTGAAGTCAACAGAAATCGGGCGTGAAACATGCATTTGCCGATTTCACGCCCATTTTGAACACGCCAATTTCGGGCGTGAAACATGCATTTACAGATTTCACGCCAAACTACGCGATTGCGTTGCAGATTGTCAAAGTGCCGTCCAATGAAAACCATAGTTTGCAGAGGCACTTGCAAAACCCCCGTAATGGGGCCTTCCATTTCGTCATGTGTCACATGGCGTTTCTTCATGGAGCGTTTTGATTTCCTCATGGAGCGGATGTCCGTCTGACCGCCTCGTTTCGGAAATTCACCGCCTCGTTTTGCGAATTGACCGACGCGTTTCCCCACTTGATCGCCTCATTCCGGTAATCTGCCATTCCAACAGTCCCATTCGTCCCATCTGTCCCATTCGTCGCACCAAGGCTGTTCACAACTCGC
>JAFZIJ010000034.1 GCA_017554445.1 Victivallales bacterium | reverse complement strand
GCCTCGCGCTCGTCGTCCACCGCCAGTGGGCCACCCATGAGCATCTTCCGTATCCGACCATCGAGTTCACGCGGATGCTGCTTCCCGAACAGGGCAAAGTCATCAGCAACGTTTTCCGCAACAAGCTCTTCTGGCTCGGTCTGATTCCGATTCTCGTCATCCATCTCAACAACTGCGCCTGCGTCTGGTGGCCAGAGTATCTCATTCCCGTCCAACTTCGCTATTATTTCTGGTCCTTCCTGAAACTCATGCCGACCTATCATCGTTCGGGTATCGGCAACTGGGATCTTTTCAATCCGAACATCATCTTCACCGCCATCGGTTTCGCATACTTCCTGCCTAAGGATGTTTCATTCTCCCTCGGCGCGTCGCCGTTCATTTTCGGCTACATCACAGGAACGCTTGCCAAATACGGTGTCCAGCTCGGCCCGGCCATGACACGCCCCACACTGAATTCCTTCTTCTACGCGGGCGGCTTCCTCGGCATGTTCTGCGTCCTGCTCTACACGGGCCGTCACTACTACATGTCCGTCGCAAAACGCAGTTTCGGTATCCACAGCGGCGATGCCGTCGAACCGCACGCCATATGGGGCTTCCGTGTCTTCCTCCTTGGCATGATCGCATTTGTATTGATCACCATTCAGACCGGCCTCCAATGGCCCTTCGCGCTTCTTTATGGTATCGGCCTGCTCATTCTGCTGACGGTCTGCAGCCGTCTCATGGCGGAAGCGGGGGTCTTCTTCCTCCACACGAACATTTTCCCATGCGCCATCCTCTGGGGCTTCTTCGGCGTACAAGCCATTGGGCCTGAACAACTTCTCATCATGGGCATCCTCTCCTGCACGATGTTTGTCGATCCGCGTGAATGCTTCATGCCGTTCGCCGTCGAAAGCCTCTGCTTGAACGACCAGCTGAAGACGAAAATCGGCAAAATCGCCATGCTTGGCGTCATCGCCATCGTCATCGGCTTCGTCGTCGCGATTCCCGCAACGCTTTATTTCCAATATAAAGAAGGCGCCATCGCCGCAGGCGACGGCTGGTCCTATGGCTCGCCGCCTACCATGGCGATCAACTCCAGCCTTTACATCCGCAGCACGATGCAGGCCCAAGGTGCTCTCCCCGCCGTTGACAACCGTTCGCCGTGGCAACGTTTCGCCGCAACGACGCCTGTCAAAGAGGCCATGCCATCGTTCATCGCGACGTTTACGCTTGTCCTTCTCTTCACTTTCCTCCGGCAACGCCTCCCGTGGTGGCCGCTCCATCCCGTCCTCTTCCTGACAATGGGAACATGGCAGAGTACCTTCCTGGCAGGCTCTTTTGTGTTGGGCTGGATCATCAAACACGTCGTCACAAAATACGGCGGTGGACAGCTTTACCAAAAGTTGAAACCGACGATGGCAGGTTTGGTCGCCGGTGAGTTCCTGGCGGGCGTCATCGCCATCATCATCAGCCTTTCCTATTATTTCATCACAGGCGAGCATCCGAAGATCTTCTCGATTTACCGTTAAAATCCACCGGTGAATTTGCTTTTTGCCGCCACTGACTTATTTTAATAATGTAAAAAGTTCCAATAGCTCAGCTGGATAGAGCGATTGCCTCCGGAGCAATAGGTCGTGGGTTCGAATCCCGCTTGGAACGCCATCTTAAAAGCCGCAATACGAAAGTGTTGCGGCTTTTTCTTTTGGCATTTTCCCAGTTTCGCTCGGTGATTTCTCCCAAATCCGTTCGGTGATTTCTCCCAAATCCGTTCGGTGATTTTTCCAAAATCCGTTTGGTGATTTTTCCCCCAATGTAGTGAATGAACTACAATTTGCCATTCAACAGTCTAAAAAGCGTGTGAATCTTCCCTATAAGGAAGAAAAAAAGATTTATAACATATTGAAAAAAAAAAAAATTACATTACTTTCTCTGAATTCAAAACGATTTTCCGTTTAAAATAAAATGTAATCCCACCAACATGAGGTCGAAATGAAAAAGCAAAAACAGTTTACATTGATTGAGCTGCTGGTTGTGATCGCCATCATAGCCATCCTCGCGGCCATGTTGCTACCGGCGCTCGCAAAGGCGCGTCAGAAGGCGCAATCCATCACTTGCACGAACAACTTGAAACAGATCGGCACACGCTTCGCCCTCTATATGAGCGACAACGGCGGCCGTCTCGTCCCGAACTTCTTCCAGGCGTCCCCCGGTTCCGCGACCGACATCACGACAGGCCTTCGTTGGTTCCACATCATCGCCGCAAGCGAAGCCGGAATCTCACTGGATGTGAACAACCGCGCCTCCATTGAAAAATCCATGGACAAATCATGGAAATGCCCCCTGCAACAGAACACGTATGCCTTCAACCGCAATCCTGGCCAATGCAAAAACAACTACGTGGCCAATTGGTACAACAGCCGTTCCCAGTATAGCATCCCAGCAGCGCCAAACGGCATGAGCATCCCGCGAATCGTCACATGGCTTCAGCACGGCCCGTCCGAACAGCTCATCATCATGGACGGCAATTTCTCGTACAGTGAAGATGCCTCCTGGCAGGAACGCCGCAGCTTCGCGCCATGCAACCGTTGCGGTCGTTCTGCCTCCAATCTCAACTACTGGTACGGAGTCGGAACGCATCACGACACCAAGGCCAACGTCACATGGCTGGACGGCCATAGTTCCTCCATCCCCTGGTCCGCCTTCGGCGCCGACTGCTATAACTCCCAATGCACAAGATGGTTTAATTTCAACGACGACGACAATTACGAATAGGCCGAACCGCCATCGCGTCGCCCATGGAAACATTTCATAACATCATGAGGTTCATAATGAAAAAGCATCTACGGTTTACATTGATCGAGCTGTTGGTCGTTGTCGCCATCATCGCCATTCTCGCCGCCATGCTGCTGCCCGCGCTGACGAAGGCCCAGCAGAAGGCCCATTCCATCGCCTGCACGAACAATATGAAGCAAATCGGCCTCCGTTACATGATGTACGGAAGCGACTACAACAACTATCTCGTTCCCACTTTCTTCAAGGCCCAGCCCGGCGGCGGCACTGGCATCAACACAGGCCTCCGCTGGTTCCATATCCTGTCGTCCATCGACAGCGGCATCGATTTGGACACGAACAACCGCGCCCAGCTTGAACGGGCTCTAGGCCTGAACAACTTCTGCCCTGCGCAGGAATTCACCTTCGCCTACACTTCCAATTTCGGCCAGTGCATGAACAACTACGTCGCCAACTGGTACACGAACCGCACCCAGTGGAGCGACCGACCGACGCCCGCCGGTACCTGCGAACCGCACCGTTTCTCCGATATGAAGGACAGCCCCAGCGAACAATTGATAATCTGCGACGGTAATTATGGGTATGGTCAAGATTCTGCCGCGAAAGAACGCCGTAGCTTCGCTCCCGGCACCGCCGCTGGCATAAGAGTTGCTATCCATAACTACTGGAACTGCGTCGGTACCCATCACAATCACACCGCCAATATGCTGTGGCTGGATGGCCATGTTGACCATCAGAAATGGGAAGCCTTCGGCGAAAACGTCAATACGAAGAATGTCGTCCACTGGTTCAAATGGAACGACACGGATAAGAATGAATAAGCCGTCAAAATGTCATCCTCAACGCCGGAAGCGTTATTCGCCTCCGGCGTTTTTTTATGCTTTGTCATGTTCAGCTAACAGCCTGTAATAAAATCAATGGTTGTTTTTCCTGTCAACCAACATACATTATAATATTTTGTCACGGAATAGGAAACAAACCATCACCTTCAGGCAGTCATCATGAAAGACGGAAAATTGAAAGTCGCTTTGGCGGGACTTGGCTTTGGAAAGGCCTTTGTGCCAATTTGGTGTAAACATCCGGACGTCTATGAAGTCGATATCATCGAGCCCGATGAAAAACGCGTCGCCGATTTTCTAAATTATTGGAGCAAATACATTACCATCAACAAATGCTGGAAGTCTTTTGAAGAAGCGCTGAAAGACAAAAGTATCGACGCCGTTCATTTGGTGACGCCTATCCCTCTGCATGCTAAACAGGCCGTCGCCGCGTTGAATGCAGGCAAGCATTGCGCATGCACCGTACCCATGGCGACATCGCTTGAAGACATCCAGGCCATCGTCGATGCACAGCGAAAATCCGGCAAGAACTATATGATGATGGAAACGGCCGTCTATACATATCCCTTCTTGAAAATCAAACAGGATGTGAAAGACGGCCTGTTCGGCGGCATCCAATTGTTGCGTGGATGCCATTATCAAGACATGGAAAACTGGCCTCCCTATTGGAAGGGATTGCCGCCCATGTGGTACGGAACACATGCGATTTCAACATCTTTGGCACTGACTGGCTGCCGAGCATGCGAAGTCCATTGCTACGGTTCGGGCGTCATGCGGGAAGACCTCCAGACGCTCTATCACAATCCATACCCCGCCGAAACGGCCATCTTTCGTCTGGAAAAACATCCCGCCGCATTGGAAGTGACGCGAACGCTCTTCCAGACCGCCCGTAGTTATTGCGAAGGCCTTTCCGTCTATGGAGAAAAACGCACCGTCGATTGGAGCTATGGCGATGGTCCAGACTGTTATGAACTATTGGACACCAGCAATCCAAAAGCGTTTGGCTATCCGACTTATAGAGAACCATTTAAGGCACCTGACACAGGCTGGATGCTACCGAAGGAAATCGCCCCCTTCACCCGCTCCGGCAAATACGATGACCTGAATCCATCGACGACATTCGAAGTCTCCGGTGGCCACCACGGCTCCCATCCGCATCTTGTCCATGAATTCGCACGAAGCATCATCGAAAATCGCCGCCCCGCCATCGACGCCTACACAGCCGCCGACTGGACCGCCGCCGGAATCTGCGCCCACGAATCCGCCATGCACAACGGTGCATTGGTGGTAATTCCAGACTTTAGGAAGTAATTTGTTGATTATCCTGTTCACAACATTTCATCCATAATTCCTTCAGTAACAATGAAATTCAAATCATTTCTTTTTGGTTTTATCACTCTGTCCATTGTCTTGTCCGCCGCAGAGCATCGTGTTCCGTTGAACGGAATCCGCACGTATGACAACAGTCATGACTGGTTCAGAACGCATGAAGAAACGTTCAAGATGGAAGGCGATGCGGTTGACAATCTGTCGGAATTCTCCACATCGCTGTGGTTCCGCGTCGCTAAATATCCTGTACACAACATGAAAGAGCACCGCGATATGGCGTCGATCTTCAGTCGTGGCTGGAGTCAGGAGCTACGGCTCACGGCAACAGGCAAATTGATGAATTTCTATTGTCTGACCAATCATGAAGCATATTTTCCCGCCTCCCCCCACGTGTTTCTTGGCCATTGGACGCATGTCGTTACGACCTTCTCTGTTGCGCAGCAAAAAGTTGTAACTTACGTTGATGGCATCAAGCAGGGCGATTACAAAGGCTCGCTCACCTCTGTACGCCCACAGGCGAAAGGCTGCCATTTGACGGTCGGGCAAGCCCCTGACTACTGGAATCCGTTTGATGGCGACATCGCGGATCTGCGGTGGTTCGACCATGCGTTGACGGAAGCGGAGGCCAAAGAACTGTTCGCCAATCCGTTGCCCGAAATCGCCAAGCAATTGGGAAACGAAGAAGTCTTCCAAAAACTGCTGAAGATCTATCCTGTCGCCGCCCCGTTGGGCGACAAGATGATTCTTCCCGACCAGCAATTCAACAAAAAAACGGCGACCGTCAAAGAGCTCCATATCGTTTTGGCTCCAGGCGAATACGAACCGGCCGCTCTCGCCTTGCATGCACCAACGGACAATCTTCACGACCTGTATATCAGTGTGGCGAAAGATCTGAAAAGTGCTTCCAACAATGTGCTTCCAGCCTCCGCTATTGATCTTAAGTATGTGCAATGCTGGTATCAAGGAGGAACCGCTTGGGATGGCGGCGTCAATGCCGAAAACAATATCGCCAAACTCGTGCCGGAATTGCTTGTCAACGATCCCAATCTGATTATAATCGATGCCATCACGGATAGCCAGTATGTCAAATTGGGCGGAATCGACGGGCAGGTCGCGCGAAACATCCATGCGCAAAAGCAAACTGGCGGTTCGCGTTGGGATCTCCACTTTCCGATCACCGACAACAACGACATTCGCGACGCGAAGACGCTCCAGCCGTTAAGCTTGAAAAAAGGCCAGACGCGTGAACTGTTTGTGACTGTTCATGCTCCAGAAAACGCCAAGCCAGGTGATTACGTCGGCCAATTGAACTTCCGCATGGGTGGCCCGCTTTTGGCGTCGATTCCGCTGAAAGTCACCATCCTGCCGTTCAAACTTGCCACGCCACGTCTGGCCCATGATCTTGCAAAGCCTTTTGTCGCATCGCTTTACTACACCAACGGAATGAATCCGAAAAACTCACCGGAACTGAATCCGATGAATCGTTCAGCTGAGCAAATCGCCGCCGAATTGGCCAATCTCAAAGCACATGGCATCGACAATCCGTTCAACTACCAGCTCCAGACGGCTCCGTTTGATTTGGAGCTCCTCCGCAAGATGTTGCGGATGCGCAAAGAAGCGGGCCTTTCCAACCGTCCCGCTTTCCTTTCCGGCCCCGAATCCAACATGGGAAAAGGCTACGATGATTCCAATGAAGCAATAGCGGATTTGCGGCAGAAAGTCCGCGACATCATGGCGGTCGTCAAAGAGGAATGCGGCCATTCCGATGTCTATTTCTACGGAGTCGATGAAGCGAGCAAGGAGAAAGTCGCCGCCCAGAAAAAACTGTGGAACGCCATCCATGAAGAAGGCGGAAAAGTCTTCACTTCCGATTGCTCCATTCAATGCTTCGGCGCGGATATTGATGGCAAGTTGCTCGACCTGTTGACGTTATGCCGAGACTCATCCCCCAAGTTCGCGGCCAAACGCCATGCCACAGGCGGCCTGATTTTCAGCTACGGCAATCCGCAGGGCGGCGTCGAAAATCCGTTGATCTACCGCCGCAACTATGGCATCCGCCTCTGGAAACACAACTACGACGGTTTCGCAACCTATTGTTACTACGAAGCTTTCGGCCATCCATGGGATGACTTTGACAGTCAGCACTTCCGCGACCACAATCTTGTCTATCCAACCGCCGACGACGTCATTGACACGCTTGCCTGGGAAGGTTTCCGCGAAGCGGTCGATGACATCCGGTACGCCTGTACGCTCGCTTTGGCCATCCAGTCCAATCCCTCGCATCCACAAGCCAAAGCCGCTAAGGCCTTTCTGGACAGCATCAACGGCGAAGAGCCCGATCTGGACGCCCTCCGCCACGATATCATCAAATGGATTCTGAAACTACGGTAACGACGGCGTCTCGCCGTCGGGCGGTGTGCCGGCTGCGTCTCGCCGTCGGGCGGTGTGCCGGCGGCGTCCTCGCCGTCGGGCGGTGTGCCGGCGGCGTCCTCGCCGTCGGGCGGTGTAACCGACGGCGTCTCGCCGTCGGGCGGCGAATCACGCCTCCATCACATCTACGGTTTGAGAGAAGAAACGGGCACGACATGGACGCCATCATCCCGCGTATAGGCGAATTCGCCTCCCGTAACGACCATCAGGATATCCGGCTCGGCCAGTGGACATTGTTTCTCCGTTTCATTATACTTACGTATAAGTTCTTTCATTTCAAGGAGATGAGTTGCTCCTTCCTCAATTTCAAATGAGCCAAGCTTGATTTCAATCAAGGCGTAGCGACCATCCTTCAGATGCAATACAGCATCACATTCCAAGCCATATCGGTCACGATAATAGGACAGCTTGCCACCAAGCCTAAGTGAATAGGCCTTCAGATCACGCATAACCAAACTCTCGAAAATAAAACCAAATGTCTTGAAATCCTTTAGGAAATAATCTGGTCTGACGCCCAGTGCCGCCACGGCTACAGATGGATCGCACAAACCGCGCTTCGGCGTAGCACGCATATCCGACGCACTTCTGATGGCGGGGCACCAAGCGTCTATGTCACAGACAACGAACAACTTGCGCAATGCTTCCAGATAGGAGTCGATGGTCGGCATCGAAACCTCTCTAAAGGACAGAACATCTTTTCGAATGGTTGCCTTGCTTGCCAATGTGGAAATGTTGCGCGCGTACGATTTCAGTAAAGCCGCTGCTAAGTCAGGATCCCTTGAAACACGATCTATTCTGGAAATATCAACTTCCGCCACGTTACGAACATAATCCTCTGCGATGAAAAGTCGTGCTTCATCATCCTTCGCATTAAGCGCAGAAGGCCATCCGCCACGGCATGCCGCGAAAATCAACCTTTCCATGGACAAACTACCTTTCGCCCCGTCAATATGGTCATGCGGATGACTGAACAACTCCGCCATCGATATCTGCCCCGATGACTCGCCTGATTCGAAGAGTGACATTGGAAACATCTCCAGCCGTGAAATCCTCCCTGTACCCGTATGCTTGATTTTCGTGTCATCCGTTACAACAGAGCCAGTTAGAATATAGAGGCCCTTTTCCTCGCTTCGATCCACAGAAACTCGCACTGCATCCCAAAGGACTGGGGCAAGCTGCCATTCATCAATTAAACGTGGCTTCTTTCCTTGCAGTAAAAGCGAAGGCTTGGTCGCTGCCAATTTTAGATAGCCTTCCTGCAGGTCAGGATCCTGCATTTCCAAGACGCTTTTGGCTCGTTGTTTGCCTGTGGTAGTCTTGCCGCACCATTTAGGGCCCACGATAAGAGTGGCCCCTACGGAACGCAGACGCAGGTCCAGTTCGGCATCAATGATTCGCGGTAGGTACTTCACTCTCGTCTCCTTTCTTAAGTAATTATTTATCAATAGTTTAAACTATTATCTACAATCCTCGCACTTTTTTAGTCTTCCTTTTAAAATACACCCGTTTTGTATTTTCGCAACAAATCATTTTGTATTTTCGCGGTGTTTTGTTTTGTATTTTCGCGGTGTTTTGTTTTGTATTTTCGCGGTG
>JAFZIJ010000033.1 GCA_017554445.1 Victivallales bacterium | reverse complement strand
ATGACCGGTGGCCTTGGCGGGGCTTCAACACCCGTTCCCTTCCCGAACACGGCCGTTAAGGGCCCCCGCGGCGATGGTACTGCGCCCAGGAGCGCGGGAGAGCAGCGCGCCGCCGGTCTTTCCTTCCGGGCCCCCGGCCTCGTTCAAGACGAGGCCGGGGGCCTTTTTCTGTTTACAGCGCGGGGCGGAGCCCGCGCGTCTCCATGCCGCGCGTCTCCATGCCGCGCGTCTCCATGCTTTTTGCGCGGGGCGGAGCCCGCGCATCTCCATGCTTTTATTCGTTGATCCAGACGGTCATTTCGCCTGGAGCGCGGTTTGCCCAGAGATAATAGGGCACGGCCGTCAATGTGGTCGCCGTATATTTAGGCGGTTCCGTTGAGTAGAGCTTGTTTTCCCAACCTGTTTTGTCACGGCGGATTGCGGGAGCGACAAGCATTGGAACGCCGCCGATTTCCTGCGGGGCATCCTTTAAGGAGAATTCCGCAATTGGCGGAAGGCGCAACGCCGCGAGATCGGGGCCGTTGTCGCATTCTTCAATGCAGTAGAGCACGGGGCCACGTTGCAAGGCGACTTTTCCATCATCCTGTCGCACAGACGGATGCGCATAAACGCGTTCAACAGGCATCGGGAGGAAGATGTCGATTTTGTCATTGGTTTTCCATGTCCGTTTGATGTAGGCGTAGCCGCGATCCGTGATATCCGCGAGATTGATCGGCTTATCGTTGACTTCAATCTGCGGGTTGCGGCACCATGCGGGAAGGCGGATGGCGATGGTGAACTCTCCTTCGCGTTCCGTAGTCAGCTGGCAGGAAATGTTTTCATCCCATGGATACTGTGTTTTTGTTTCGATAGTGACCGTCTGGCCTGCCAACGTCGTGGTGGCTTTGGCTTCGGCGAACAGATGGAGCCAAAGCGTATCATCTGATTGCGTGTAGAGATAGTCCGAGATGGAGGCGGTCAACCGTGCAATATTGGGGGGGCAGCATGCGCAACCGAACCAATCCTGCCGTCTTGGAGATTTTTGGCAGCTGTATTTATGGTAGAGCGGATGAGAGGCGAGAATGTTGTCGTAGAAGAACTGTTTGCCGTCCAATGAGATACCGCTGATGATTCCGTTGTAGAGGCTTCTTTCGAGGACATCTGCGTAGCGGGAGTCCGCTTCGAGACGCATCATATTGTGAGCGAAAAATGCGAGCGCGATGGCGGCGCATGTTTCGGCGTAGGCTTCTTCGTTTGGCAAATCATAGTCGAAGGAGAAGCGTTCGCCGAAGCGCGATGAACCGATTCCGCCATGGATGTACATGCGTTTGGTGGTGACATTGTCCCACAATGTCTTGCATGCGTCGATGAGCGACTGGTCGCCTGTTTCTCTGGCAACGCTTGCCATGCCGGCGTACAGATAACATGCGCGGACGGAATGCCCTTCCGCTGTTTTTTGTTCTCTGACAGGAAGATGCGACTGGTTGTAGGCGTATGGCAGAATGTCTGGACCACCTAATCTGTATGGTGTTGTGTCTCCGCGTTGTTCACGTTCGATATCATAGTAATGCGGTTGCTTGCCGCGTTCGTTGATGAAATATTCCGCGAGATTCAGATATTTTTTATTTCCAGTTGCTTCCGCAAGTTTGACGAGAGCGAGTTCGATTTCCTCATGGCCCGGATAGCCATGCTTTTGGTCGGGGCCAGGACCGAAAACCGTGGCGATGTAGTCAGCGTAACGGCACAGGATGTCCATCATTTTCCGCTTGCCCGTTCCTTGATAATAGGCGACGGCGGCCTCGATCAGATGGCCTGCGCAATAGAGTTCATGCCAGTCACGGAGATTGGTCCAACGTTTTTCCGGTTCGACGGCGATGAAATGCGTGTTCAAATAGCCGTCCGGCTGTTGCGCTTTTTCCATCCAGTCGATTAGTTCGTCCATGAGGGCTTCCATTTTCGGATCTGGAAATTGGGCAAGGGAATAGCCTACCGCTTCAATCAGTTTTGCGACGTCGGAGTCCCAGAAAATGTGTGGTGGATTCGGCATGCCGGGCTTCCATTCGAGTTTCCATGCATCGATACGCCCTGTGTCTTTACATTGGCGGTATTCGATTGGCAGCGTGTTTTCACGGTTGACGGTCTGGCGTTTCTGCCAGAAGCCACCGGTTATGGCGACGTTTTTAAACGGAAGAAGCCTCATGATTTTCTCCTTTTGAGGGGGTGTTTATATGCTTTATTCTTTGATTTCAAATGGTTTCAGAATAGCCTGCATTTCGGCGGACGCTAATTTTTTCGTCTGATCCGTGATTTTTGCGCGGTTTTTCAGAAGGGCTTGCGCCGCTGGAACATTGCCATTCTTGACGGCAATATCCAATGCGGTCAAGCCATCTTTATTGGTTGCGTTTACGGGAATCGTGTCAAGATGTTTAAGGAAGAGCGGCATGAAATCGACATTTTTGTTGGCAGCGGCAAGATGGAGTGCGGTATCGCCATTTTTATTTGGATCACCAAGCGACGTTAGGATGCCTGTGTTTGTCGTCGATTTGATGATGAAATCGACGATGTCAGGCGTGGTCGCCTTGGGGATGGAGATGTTCAGAATGTTCTCCTGCTCTTTATTATTGGAATAAATATCAAATTCTTCATTGGCGAGATAACGGAGGCAGGCGAGGCTGCCCGCCTTTGCGGCGAGAATGGCTGCGGAATCACCGTTTTCGTCTTGTATATCCGCGTCTGGTTCAAGTCGGATGTTTGTTTCCAATAGTTTTGCGGCGTTGCCTGTGCGAGCCGCGTCGAGAAAATCTTTGTATACGACATGCGGCGGAAGGTCTGTCAGCAAAGCTGAAGCGGTTTTCATGATGTCGGCCTGACCTTTGCGGATAGCCGCCTGTTTGGCGGCCTCATCAGAAGGAGAGCTGTTTGTTTCTGGCGGATTATCAGTTGTTTGCGTCTCCAATAGATCTTCTGAAAGGCCGACTTTCCGCTTTAGGGCAGACTGGTAGTTGACAAACAACAACGCCAAAACGATTAGCACGATGACGGCGATGACCGGCGGAAGGACTTTCTTGAGAATCGGCATCACGACATTTTTGTCGAGCCAAGGCTGTTGCATCAGATGATGTTTGACCATGATTGCATGGAGCGCGTTCATGGTTTTCGGTGAACGGACGCGTTCGCACTCGATGACGGCTTTCAACATGGCGATGAGATCTTCATATGATTGCGGCCTTTTGGCTGGATCCTTGTCCATCATCCATTCGACGATTGTGGCGTATTCGGGCTTTAAGTTGCGAGTTTGTTCAAGAAGCGGTGGAGGCGGGTTGTTGAGGACATCGGCGGCGACGGATTCGGGGGAGAGACCGTCGAAGGGGCGTCGTCCACAGAGGGCATGGTATAAGGTCGCGCCGATGGAATAAATGTCTGAACGGAAATCCTCCGCCATTGGATTCTGCAATTGTTCGGGGGACGTATAGGATGGCGGCGGGGTGGGCACGCCGTCCGCTTCTTGCAATGCTTGAGCGTTCTGGCTGAGCATTTTAGCGATGCAGATATCGGTGAGTTTGATGGATCCGTTGCTGCCCATCATGATATTTTCAGGGTTGACGCCATGGTGGACGATATTTTGTTTGAGCAATGTCTGCAACGCTTCCGCGAGGGACAACGCCATCTGGAAGGATTCGCGCGGCGTCAGCGGATGTGTTTGCATGAGTTTGGCAAGAGAGCATCCTTCGACATATTCCATGACAATGTAGGCGAGATTTTTTTCGCCGTCAAAGACGGTGTCTTTTATCTCGACGATGTTCGCATGTCGAATATTGGACGTAAATTTCACGTCCTGCAGACATTGTCTCACAAGGTCGGGCTGTTTTTCCACGAAGGCCGCTTTCAGTAGCTTGATGGTGAAGGCGGTGTTCATGACCGGTTGCTTGACGAGATACATTTCACTGATATGGTCTGTCCCTAAGCTACGGACGACTTCGAATTGCCCGATGGTGTCGCCTGCCTCGAGAGACGGTTTGTTGGAATCGAGACTGGCCTTGTCGATTTTTTTGAAGATTGCCATGGTAGTGTAAGCCTGTATGTAAGTGATGGTTAAATGGCTTTAGGGGCGAATGGGAGAGTACCGAGATTATGGTCTAGCCGTGCGTTTGCAGGCATGTCGAGCGAATCGATTCTATTGTGTTTCAGATAATGGAAAGCGAGGCCGCCAACCATGGCGGCGTTGTCCGTGCAGAATTTCGGCGGGGCGAGAAGAACTGTCCGACGTGCCTTAGTTGCGTCGTTGGACAGTTTAGCGCGCAAGTAGGAATTGCATGCGACTCCGCCGCAGAGGCAAATGTTCGGGGTGGAATATTCACGCGCGGCGGCGAGCGTTTTCGCGACGAGCACGTCCATGACGGCGGCTTGATAAGAGGCCAGAAGGTCGGGCAGATCGCTGTCGGAGATCGTTCCTGCCTTGTGGACGGTGTTCAACAAGGAGGTTTTGACGCCGGAGAACGAAAAATCGTATTTATGTTCTGGAGCGACAGGCTTACCGGCGGCACCAGTCAAACTTCTGGGGAAGTTGTATTTAGCGATGTCACCAGTCTTTGCTAGTTTGTCGATCAATGGTCCGCCTGGGTAGCCGAGATTGAGGATTTTGGCGGCTTTGTCCAGAGCTTCGCCGGCGGCGTCGTCAAGCGTGGAGCCGAGAATTTTAGCTTTGCCGTCTTCTGGAATCAGCACGATGGCGGTATGGCCGCCGGACACGACCAACGCCAGAATCGGAAAGTTTTTGCTGTCGGCAAGTACTTCCGGATGTTCGATGAACGCACCGTAGATGTGTGCGAGAAAATGATTGATGCCGATGATTGGCTTGCCGATCGAAGCCGCAAGACCTTTCGCATAGGCGTTTCCAACGAGCAAGGCGGGAATCAGGCCTGGATTGCTCGTCACGGCTATGGCGTCGAGTTCGTCAAATTTGACATTCGCTTCGTGCATGGCGGAATTGACGACTGGATCGATATTCTTAAGATGTTCGCGCGCAGCTAGTTCAGGGATGACGCCGCCATATCCTGCATGCAGGGCGATCTGGGAGGATATGACGGATGACAAGACCGTATGGCCGTCTTTGACGATGGATGCCGCGGTTTCATCGCAGCTGCTTTCGATGCCGAGAATGATCATGTTCGATGATGCCTTATAGTGAATTTTTAATGAGTTGCGCCAATTCGATGTGGTTTGTAGGAACTTGGAAATCAGCGAGTTTCTGCGTTGTGGCGAACGCTACAGGCAGGTCGCAACGTCCATGCGTTCCTTTGACTTTCGAGCAGTCGGTTGATGTGGAGACGAACGGTGGAAAGCCCCAGAAGAGTTCGCATGGATCGAAACCGATCTTGTTATGGATGTCGATATGCGTCGCATAGTCGGGAGCCTCTTTGGGAGAGTCCCACCATTGGTAAGCGAACCATGCATTCGGTTTGGCGGTCATGATGAGATCGCCCGCTTCTGGACAGACGAGATTCGCTTCCTGTTGAGTTTGAACGACATCGACACCATCCAATTGCGAGAGAAGCTTTTTGACGGCGTCCAAATCATTTTTGTTTTGAACATAGACATGAGCGACTTGGTGGTCGCACATGGCGAATGCGCGGCTGTCGTAGAGATTAGGGTATGTAAGACCGCCGGAAACTGTTCGTGTGGAGAAGAATCCGGCCTTTTTGAGTTCGCGATTTGGATAGACGACAGTCGTGGCGGAGGTGATGGCGTAATCCCCCCAGACGATGACATCATAGTCTGGCCTGACGGTTTTTAGAATCTTTTGCAGACAATCTGCGAGAACATCGACTTCTGGTGCGATATGCGTGTCATCGTTCGGTCCATATTTTTGCAGGCAGTAGTCGAGATGCGGCAGATAGGTGAACAAAAGATCTGGATATTCAGAACGTGCGATATCGATGGTCGCTTCGGTAATCCATTCCGTTGATTTGCGGTTGGCGAGCGGCCCCCAGTAGGAGGAGAGCGTGAATGACCGACCGATATGCTCAATTAGTTTTTGTTCAAGGTTTTCGGGCTTCGTCTGGCAACCCATGATCATGCCGCCGTGATGTTTATGGATTGGAGCGGGGGAGACGACGAAATCGACCTTTTCTCCAAGATTCTGCTGATGGAAAATCATGGCGGTCTTGCCGATGTTGCGGTCTTCCCAAATGCGTTTGCCGTTGACAAGCTTGGCGGACTGGTTCCAGAAGGACGTTTTGCACGATTTTCGGTCGTAGAGACCGTTGCAGATGACGCCGTGCTCGGTTGGCGGAAGTGCCGTCCTGATCGTACCTTGCGCTGTACATGTGACGGCTGGGAAGACAGGCGTCAGCTGTTGGAAGCGAAGACTTGTCTTCGCTTCCAATGCGGGATACTTTCGTGTGATGTCGTATCCCAATGCGGCGCACTGTATGACAAGAAGTTTCATAATTCAATGCTTAATGATTAATGATTAATGATATTTTTTACGCAGAGTCGCAGAGTTTTTTAGCTTTGGGCAATTACTTTGGATAGTTTTTTCGCGCAGAACCAGCCTGCAACCAACAGGGCGGCGACGACGTAGGCGGCTGTCGTCGTCGAAAACAGAATCCACGTGACTTGCCAGAAGACCAATGGACGGAGCAGGGCTCCGATGGCCTTCTGCATGTCTTTCGGGGGGACATTCTTATGATAGAGCTTGCCGGCCGTCTGTTCCAGAAGGAACACGGTCAAAACGAGAAAAACGGCCGAAATCGCGAGAGCCGCCGTCTTTTGCGGCAACGGCAGGACCGTTCCGAACCACGCCAGCGCGGTGGCGACGGCAGGTATTTGGACAACGAATCCGACGTTTTGTTCTTCGTTCTCCTTGTCGGCGAGCCATGTCACGGCGGTGATGTAGGCGATGATGGCGATGAAAGGCACGAATGCCGGCCAGTTTTTTTCAGAAGGCATGACGTATCCTGTTGCGGCGACGCCAAGAAGGAAGTTCAGGCCGCGGCAGAGCCCCATGGCGAGGCTGCCGACGAGGCGGAAGCGTTTCAACCAGTAATCGTAAAGTACGATGACCAGAATCAGGCCAAGATGAACGAATATAGCACAAATAGGAATACGAGAGACGCAGATGCTTGCCGGAATCCACATAAAAAGACCGATTGCATTGGCTCTGTCGCGACTGATTTTCCCGCTGGGAAGCGGTCGTTCGGGGCGGATCTGGCAATCTTCCTCGTAGTCTGCCACGTCGTTCATTACGATGCCGAAGGCATATGTGAAAACGGATGTGGCGGCCAGCAGGGCGATTATTCGCGTGGAGACGGAGGAGTTGCCTCTAAATGCCGTCGCAAGGAAATATCCCGCCAGCGAATCGCCGGGGGCGGTGAACAGGTTGGGCAGCCGCAGCAGCCTCAACCATGGCATGATTTTGTTTCCCTTTTGTTCAGGCATGTCAAGGAGTTTCAAGTTCCCAAGTGCCGTCTTTCTTGAGAGTTATGTTGGCGATTCTGACTCGGCGCATTCTGCCGTTCTTCGGAATCAGGCGTTCGTTTTCGAATGTGACGCGTTCGGGCCGCCAGAGGCCGACCCACAGCTGATACTTCTTGTCTGCGACAAGATTGTCGGGCAGGGGGAGCTCGACGGCGGTGGTGTATTTGGCTGGCGTGCGGAAGTCGCCGTCGTCTTCGCCGCCCATGGCCTTGATGAGCTGTCCTTCCGGGCTGTCCAGATGGATGAACGACTTGATGCGGCCCTCCTGCGGGAAATTGGTTTCCCATGCGAGTTTGACGCTAAGCTTGCCGTCCGTTATGGTGTGGTTGAGAAGCGAGACGGAGTAGTCCGCCTTCAAACTGGTGGAGCCGATTTTGTAACGTCTTGAACCATCGTTGCCGTCGATGGGCAGTTCGAGAATCGGCTTGCCGAAGGCGTCGCCGACGGAGAGGAACACGTCGAAATCATCGCTGATGACGTTTGGCGGGAAGGCGCAAATGATTTCCGTGGAGACGGCTGGCGCTTTCTGCTTCAGGGCGACGGGCAGGTTGCGGAGGTTGAATTGGTCGTTGACGAATACGGCGGCGATGCCGCCTTGTTTATTTTTTAGCGTGATAGCAGGATAGTAATCTGTATATGCAGGGGCGACGCCGCGGTTCTGCCATGTGGATTTGAAGACGAACGGTTCATTGTATCCAAGATTCACGGAGAAGGAGACGGACTGCGGGAGGAAGCGGAAGCCGATGATGCGGTTGATGTCGCGGACGAGTTCGCGGTTGGCCTGCAGGAATTCATGCGGCCACCAATGGATGGAGGCGTAGGTGGCATGGTAGTCCTCGATGGACTGAAGGAAGCTGTATCCATCGCCCCAGCAGCCTCTTGCGGCAGAACCACCGTAGTGTTCGCTTTCGATGTAGATCGGCGCGTTCCGCCAAAGCTGCTGCGCCGCCTTGGCGTGGAAATAGGCGCGCGGCGGGTAATCGACGAGAATGCTGTCGTCGCGGAAACCGTATTTGTATTCCGCCATTTTCGCCATCAGCAGGTCGTCTTCCTTTTCAAGATTTGCGCCGACGATGAACTTTTCACCGCTTTCGTCCATGATATCGACGAAGGCGTTGAATTCTTTCTTAAATTCCTGCGGCCGCCAGTAGGAGACGGTGATTTTGGCGGAGTTCGGGCGGTTTTCTGCGTCGTAGTCGAATTTGACGAAACGTGCGGCGTATTCTGTTTCTTCGGTGAAGGCGAAGTTTTCTGGAATTGGTTTCACATCAATTGGAACGACGCCTGCGTTACCGTCTTCCGCGATTACAAGCAACGCCAACGGAACACGTTGCTCTGGAGCAGGGCCGGATTGCCAGCCGTTTGCGCGGCGGCGTGGATTGTTTGCGACGAGCCCTGCCGTGATCATGAATTTCTTTCCGCGCCATTGATGCGGGAAGACAATGTCGAAGGTGAATTCTGTCCAGTCGTTCGCTGTCCATTGCGGCGTGATGAAGCCCGGCCGTGAGAGGAAATCGTCCTGCGAGAGAATCGGCGTCTTCTTGAAGTGCTTGTGGTAGAGCTCCATGTGTTTGAGAATCACATCATCGGGATAGGCGCGGCATGTGGAGGCCCATGTATGGCCTTCGCCCCATGTGCCGATGGAGCCGATGTCGAAGAGTTCGACGTCCGGATGGCCGTCGTAGCGTTCCGCCAATTTGGCCAGCAGATGGTCGAGCTTTTCCAAGAAGATCGGATCGTTGAAATCTGGCTCCCAATGACTTCCGTTTGGTTGTTCGCCTCTGCCCGGCGTGAAGCGATAGCCTTTCGCTCCTGCTTCTTCGACCCATTTGGGCGTCGCGTAGCTGAAGGGCGTTTCGGAGCAGGTGATGCGGAAGGAGGTCTTGAAGCCGCGTGCGCGGTAGCGCTGCATGGGCGTGTCGAGAACGGACCATTCGAAATGGCCTTCCTGCGGTTCGATGAGCGACCACGGGAGGCGCAGATAGACCTGCGAGACGCCTTTCCAGTCCTCCAGCATGTCTTCCGGAGCGAGACGGGAGCCGTAGGCCTGGATGTTATTGTCGTAGAAATGGAAGACGAAGCCCATGCCGGGATTGGTCAATTCTTCTCCATTATCTTGGAACGTAACGGTTTGCAAGTCCGATGCGATGATTGCGGCGGACATGCAGAGAGTGGTGATGAGGACGTTCTTCATGGTTGTTCGACGATGTTGTGATGGATATGCACGGGTTCTATTATATACAGAAGTAAAAGAGACAATAGAAAATTTGCCGTGCAATGGATAAAAATCAAGTTTCTATATAAATAATGGAATGAAAAACAAGATAGCGGAGGTATATTATTTATTTTGACATGCGGAAGCGGGGAAGCATGCGACGTTCACGTCGGCAATAAAAAGACAGGATGCACCATGTTGCGTAAAATAAGCTATTACGGTTTGTTGATTGGAACAGTCGTGTTTTTTGCGCTGTTTTTCTTCTATCCTGTATTCCAGGTGCTTAAAGGCGGTTTGCGGGACAGCGAAGGGAAGCTGACGTTCTTCTATCTGGCCGAAGTCTTCCGCAATCCGATCTATCTGGAAGGGCTTCTCAATTCCGTGAAGATCGCGATCTGCTCGACATTGGTGGCGGTGCTGATTTCGTTGCCGCTGGCATGGCTGTCGGATCGCTTTGAATTTGCGGGAAAGAAATATCTGACGGGGGCGTTGCTGCTGCCGATGATTTTGGCGCCGTTCGTCGGCGCGTTGGGCATGCAGTGCATCTTCGGCCGTTACGGAGCGTTCAACACGTTGCTGGAGCATTTGGGGTTGTTCGGGCCGGGCGAAGGGCCGGATTGGTTCGCAGGCGGCTTCTGGGGCGTCGTCATCATGGAGGCGCTCCACCTGTTTCCGATTCTGTATCTGAATATTGTCGCGGCATTTGCGAATGTTGATCCGATGCTTTTGGAAGCGTCGGCGGATTTGGGCTGCACAGGCTTCAGACGGTTCCGCAAAGTGATGCTGCCGCTGATCATGCCCGGCGTCTTCGCGGGCGGTTCGCTTGTGTTCATCTGGGCGTTCACGGAACTCGGCACGCCGTTGATGTTCAATTTCGACCGCAGCACGGCGGTGCAGATCTATTCTGGCATCAACGAAATCGGCAGCAATCCGATGCCGTATGCGTTGGTTTTGGTGATGATGGTGTTGTCCGCTATGATGTATATCATTGCGAAAGTGTGCTTTGGACGCAACAGCTATGCGATGATGTCCAAGGCGGGGCGTGCGACATCAACGGTTCGTCTGACTGGTGTGAAGGCGCTGCCTGTGATTCTCGCGTTCGGCGCGATCGGTTTGTTCAGTCTACTGCCGCATCTGGGCGTGCTTGGGCTGGCGGTCTGCAATTCATGGTATCGTTCCGTTTTGCCGACAGGGCTGACGACGGCGCATTTCGAAGCCGCGCTTGGCCATAGCCTGACGGTTCCAAGTATCGTGAACAGCCTGCGTTATGCAGTCTTTGCCGTCATCGTGGCGTTGTTGCTCGGCATCTTTTCCGCCGTGGTCATCGTCCGTGGAAAAGGAAAATTCCGCTGGTTGTTGGACACGCTGATCATGCTGCCGTTGGCGGTGCCCGGACTGGTTTTGGCCTTCGGTTACGTGGCGATGTCGCAGAAAGGCTGCCTGTTCCATTGTTTCGATCCTGTTGAGAATCCGACGGTTCTGCTCGTTTTGGCATATGCCGTCCGCCGTTTGCCGTATGTTGTTCGTGCGGCGGTGGCGGGATTGCAGCAGACGTCCGTCAGTTACGAAGAGGCGGCGGCGAGCCTTGGCGCGACGCCGTTGGTCAGTTTCCGCCGCATTACCGTGCCGTTGATTACGGCGAATCTGATTGCGGGCGGCATTTTGGCGTTCAGTTTCTCCATGCTGGAAGTGTCCGATTCCTTGATACTTGCGCAGAAAGCAGCGTATTTCCCGATTACGAAAGCCATCTACGAACTGTCGTCGCTGCTGGGGCAGGGGAGCGCCTTGGCGTCCGCTCTCGGACTGTGGACGATGGTCTTTTTGGGCATGTCCATGCTGACGGCGTCCTGCCTGTTGGGCAAGAAACTTGGCGCGATGTTCCGTGTCTAATGGAAGGATGATCGAAGCAGTCTTGTGAGATATGATGGTGGCTGACGATACAATTTGCGCGATCAGCACGGCGCTGGGCGGTGCGGTGAGCATCGTCCGTGTGTCGGGGCCTGATGCGGAGAAAAATTGCGGGCGGCTATGGCATGGACGCGCGTCTCTTGGTGAGACTCGCGCCCGTGAACTGACGCTTGGACGGTTGTCGTCGGTTGATGGCGAACTGATTGATCCGCAATGCCTTGCGGTCCGGATGCCCGGACCGCACAGCTACACGGGAGAGGATGTCGTGGAACTGCAATGCCACGGTGGCGCGTTGTGCGCACGACTGGCGTTGGATGCCTTGTTGAAGACGGGATGCCGTCTGGCGGAGCCTGGAGAGTTCACGAAACGCGCGTTTCTGAACGGGCGGATGGATTTAACTCAGGCTGAGGCGGTTGCGGATTTGATTGGAGCGGGAAGCGAAGCGGCTCTGCGGCTGGCTGGACGCCATCTGGCGGGGCGGCTTGGAGAAAGGATTCGCTCTTTGCATGGAACGGTGTCCGATGTGTTGGCGGAAGTCACGTCACGGCTGGACTTTCCAGAGGAAGAACTGGATTGGCGTGATCCGAAAGACATGATGGATGGCTTGGCGGCGGTTCGCACAGAACTGGCGGAGCTGTTGCGCACACGACGTGAAGGCGAAGTGTTGCGTGGCGGTTTGAGTTTGGTCATCATCGGGCCGCCGAATGCGGGAAAATCGAGCCTGCTGAACCATCTGTTGGGCCGCAATCGCGCGATTGTCACGGATATCCCTGGCACGACGCGAGATACGATTGAGGCACCATTGGTGATTCGTGGGATTCCGCTGCGTCTCATGGACACGGCTGGCATTCGCGACGGCGGCGACGTCGTCGAGCAGGCAGGCATGACGCGGGCCCGTGAATGTGCGGAGGCGGCGGATCTGGTGATTTGGTTAGTCGATGCGACGCGGCCATTGTCGGAACAACCTGTTCCCGCATGGGATTTCAGGGGGAGTGTTCTGCGAGTCGTGAACAAGACGGATTTGGCGGAAGTAGCCTCGCCAGAGGCGATTCCGATCAGTGTCAAGACAGGAGACGGCATGGAGGGGCTGTACGATGCAATCGAGAAGGCCGTCTGGGCGGATCGTACTGAAAAGCATGACGATGTGGCGGTGGCCGCGCGTCATGCGGCGTTGTTGGAGGAAGCGGGCGACGCTGTGCGACGGGCTGTTGAGAGAATAGGGGAGGAGTCGTGGGAACTGGCGGCCGTTGATTTGCGAACAGCAGTCGCGGCGTTGGGAAGAATCACCGGACAGAGCGTCGAACCAGACGTTCTTGGTGCGATTTTTTCAAAGTTTTGCATCGGAAAATAGAAAAAAGGCATGGAGTCCTTATAGTAGTAGGTAAAGAATTATCTAAATAAAACAAGTTGAAACCAACCCGAAGCAACAAACAAGAGGAACCAAACATGAAAAAACTGACCGCTCTGCTGATGGCGCTGTTCGCGATTTGCGCATTTGCGCAGGAGAAACAAGACGCCGAGAAAAAGATTGAAATTCCTGCGGACAAGGAAATTCTGAAGATTAAACTGCCGCGCCCGCTGTTCTCCGGAACGCCGCGCGAACTGCGCACGCCGAACTTGGAGCCGACGCGCAAGGCTGGCGAAAAGCGCCCCCCGATCATCGTTCCGAAAGGCTTGACGAACATCGCGTTCAAGAAGGAAGTGACGAGCAGCGACAGCGAACCGGTTGTCGGTGAATTGGAATGCATTACGGATGGTAACAAAGACGGCGTCGAAGGCAGCTATGTTGAATTGAGCCCCGGCAAGCAGTGGGTGCAGATCGACCTTGGCAAGAAGAGCAAAATCTACGCTGTCTGCCTGTGGCACTTCCATTCTCAGGCCCGCGTCTATCGCGACATCGTGATTCAGACGGCTGACGATCCGGATTTCATCATGAACGTGAAGACGATCTTCAACAACGACCATGACAATTCGTCCGGCTTGGGCGTCGGCAAAGACCGCGACTACATCGAGACGTTCGAAGGCCGCCCGATTCCCGTCAACGGCGTCGAAGGCCAGTACATCCGCTTCTACAGCAACGGCAATACGTCCGACGACATGAACCACTACATCGAAATCGAAGTGTTTGGTAAGTAAGCTAAAAGCCTAAAGCTAAAAGCAAATACAGCGATATGCGGAATTAATTTATTATTTTTTATAACAATAATCAAGAGGTAAAGGATGACGAAAGAAGAACTGATACAGAAGGCGTTGGATTTCCACAAGATGAACGGCAAGCCCGGCAAGGTGTCCGTCATTCCGACGAAGCCCTGCAACACGGGTGATGAGCTGTCGTTGGCCTACACGCCTGGCGTCGCGCAGCCGTGTCTGGAAATCAAAGACAAGCCCGAAACGGTTTGGGAATACACGAGCCGCGGCAACATGGTCGCCGTCGTCAGCGATGGCACCGCCGTTCTCGGCCTTGGCAATATCGGTCCGGAAGCCGGTCTCCCTGTGATGGAAGGCAAAGCCGTGTTGTTCAAGCATTTCGCTGATATCGACGCTGTCCCAATCTGCCTGGGCAAAGTGTTCAATGAAAAGGGCCGCACGGATGCCGCAAAAGTCATCGCCGCGACGGAATGCCTCGAACCGACGTTCGGTGGTATCAATCTTGAAGACATTGCCGCTCCTGCCTGCTTCGAAGTCGAGACGACGTTGAAAAAGCGCATGGGCATCCCTGTCTTCCATGATGACCAGCATGGTACGGCGATTATCTCCATGGCCGCTATCATGAACGCTCTCAAGCTGTTGGGCAAAAAGATCGAAGATTGCCGCTTCGTCGTGAACGGCGCTGGCGCGGCTGGTATCAGCTGCAGCCGCTTCTACATCACGGCAGGTGCCCGCAGGGAAAACTTCATCATGTGCGACAGCAAAGGCGTCATCTACAAGGGCCGCACGGATTTGAATCCGCAGAAGGAGGAATTCGCCGTTGACACGCCATGCCGTACGTTGGCTGAGGCGATGGTCGGGGCCGATATCTTCCTGGGCTTCTCCGCGCCGAACTGCGTGACGGGTGATATGGTCAAGACGATGGCGAAGGATCCGATTATCTTCGCGATGGCCAATCCTGTTCCGGAAATCTTCCCCGACGTGGCGATCGCCGCTGGCGCGAAAATCGTCGGCACGGGCCGTAGCGACTACGCGAACCAGATCAACAACGTTCTGGGCTTCCCCGGCATCTTCCGCGGCGCATTGGATACGCGTTCGAAAGACATCAACGAAGAGATGAAGCTGGCCGCCTCCTTGGCTCTGGCCGAACTCGCGGAATGGGACATCCCCGCCGACATCAAGAAAGAACTGGCCGTCGCCTATCCGGAAGACGCCGCGAAAGGCATGTTTGATTTCGGCGTCGGCATCAACCCCGACATGGTCATTCCGAAGCCGTTTGACCCGCGCGTCGTCCCGCACGTCGCCCGCCGCGTGGCGGAAGCCGCCATCAAGAGCGGTGTCGCGCAGTTGGAAATCAAAGACTTTGACGCGTATGAAGCGTCTGTTGCCGCCCGCATCAAAAAAGCCAACGCCTAAAGGGAGCTGAAAGCTTAAAGCTAAAAGCTTAAAGCAATGCAGTAACGTTTTGGGCGAGCTTAAAGCAAATGCAGCCGTACATGACTTTGGTGTGTGCGGCTGTTTTGAAAGTTTTTTCAACGTTTTACAATAGCAACAATTAGGAAGACATCATGGAAGACAAAATCTACTATCTTGATTTCAAGACACTTGAAAACTTCATGCGTGATTCGTTGGTCGGCGCGGGCGTTCCGCTCGAAGACGCGAAAATCTGCGCGGACGTTCTGATCACCGCCGACAAGCGCGGTATCGACTCCCACGGCATCGGCCGTCTGAAACCGATCTATATCGACCGCATCCGCGACGGCATCCTGAACCCGAAGACCACCGTCGAATTCGTCAAGAAGACGCCGACGACCGCTGTCATCGACGCTCATGACGGCATGGGTATGGTCGCTTCCAAGCAGGCCATGCAGTACGCCATCGACCACGCCCGCGAATACGGCATGGGCATGACGGTCGTCCGCAACTCCTCCCACTACGGCATCGCCGGTTACTATGCCTTGATGGCCATTCAGAACGGCATGATCGGTATCACGGGCACGAACGCCCGTCCGTCCATCGCCCCGACGTTCGGTGTTGAGAACATGCTCGGAACGAACCCGTTGACGTTCGGTATGCCGACGGATGAGCCGTTCCCGTTCTTCCTCGACTGCGCGACATCCGTTTCGCAGCGCGGCAAGATTGAAGTCTATGGCCGTGCGGGCAAACAACTTCCGCCCGGTTGGGTCATCGATGAACAGGGCAACACCCGTACGGATACCGACCAGATTCTGATCGACTTGGTGAAAGGCAAAGCCGCTCTGACGCCGCTGGGCGGTCTGGGCGAAGAGACGGCCGGTTACAAGGGCTATGGCTATGCGACGGTCGTGGAAATCCTGAGCGCGGCGTTGCAGCAGGGCTGCTTCCTGAAGCAGTTGCTTGGCTTCAGCCCCGAAGGCAAGAAGCAGCCGTATCATCTCGGCCATTTCTTCATCGCCATCAACATCGACGCTTTCTGCGGTCTGGAAAACTTCAAGCATACGGCCGGTGAGATTCTCCGTGCCCTGCGCAATTCCAGAAAGGCCCCCGGCAAGGAACGCATCTACACGGCTGGTGAAAAGGAATACGAAATCATGCTCAAACGCGAGAAGACCGGTGTTCCGATCAACGCCGCTTTGCAGAAGAACATGATCGATCTGAAGCGTGACTACAACCTGACGCAGTATCACTTCGATTTCGAATAAGCCTTTCGGCTTGAATTAAAAACGACGCGGCCCCGCGCAGCCTGAAAAGGATTGCACGGGGCCGTGGTATGTTTTGGGGGGGAAGGGACAAAAGGGACTTATTATGGGCTTGACATTAATCTCTTCAGACTGTTTTTGGCTCAAGATTTCCGTTAGTAGAAAGTAATTTCTTAAGTGTTGTCAATCTACGCATGGTAATGCCCATGTAGGAGCAGATGGTATTGTCATCTAGCTTTGCTTTTTTCAGGTTGATGAAAATTTTTAGTTGGTTTTTCTCAATTCCTTCTTTAAAAACCATTTCTGTAAAAGTACACATTCTTTCAACCTCCTCTGTTATTTTGAAATCAAACTCGTTTACCAGTATCTTGAACTTCTCCTCGCACGACATGGTGCGCGTCAGAAGCACGTACAATAGCCATAGGATCGTGTCTTCCTTAGACGGTGGGATGCCGTCGTGGAGATAGAATTTCCATATGTCTATCAACTTGTTCGCTTCGTCTTCGCCGTCGGTCAGCGGAGCCGTGCCGACGACGTTCTCCTCGACCAGACGCGTGTGGCGGACGTGGTTGGCGAGCCGTTTCGGCGCGTTGGGGAAGATCCAGAAGCCGCATGTCCTGCACAGCCTCGGATAAATGACTTTGCCCGATGTCAGCCGTCCGGGCTGGGATGAGATTAGACGACTATTATAATATACACTTCTTTTGTGTAATGCAAGGTTTTTCTTATAATCATTCTGCAATTCCATGTCCATGACGAGAAACGGCGCCGTCAGCGAGGCGTTCGGAAGCGGGATCTCCGTCCGGAAGTCGAAATAGACCGTCCCGTCGGTCCTGCTGTTGTCCTCCGAACCGATGACCGAGATGCGTGGTGGGACGTCCTGCATGACGGGTTCCGTTCCGAGTCGCCTGTCCGCCTTCGCAATCCATCCGCTGACGATGTTCTGTATCGTCAGCTGGCTGAACTCCTCCACGCACGACTTCAGGAACCATGCGGCGATTTCGTTGATCTGGAAGAGTCGTTTCGCGTCAGAGTCGCCCCGCATGTCGCCTCCCGCGATCGTCTTCGCCAGTTCCGTCGGTTGTCGTTTCTTCTTCATGCTCCCTCGTTATTCTCTGTAAGGAAATAATCTGTCACTTATCATTCTTGTCATGATTGGCAATATTATTGCTTTATATGAATAATATAGCATGCAAGCTATGGGATTCAAATTAAGATTTATTCTTATTTTAATAAGTAAAACATGAATAATGTCAAATAAAATGATGACTTATGATTAAATTCATATAGAATCATATAAAATCATAAAAAATCATAATAAATCATAAGAAGTCATGATGACTTTCATTGATGGATTTGATTATGAAATGACAAAAGTAAAATGGATGTTGCCCATCATTATTGGGAATATTTGTAATAGACGACTAATTGTATGATAGAAAAAACAAGGAATTTTGTATTGTGCTTGCGATTTGCATTTCAATTTCAAATGTTGATATTATAGGTAACTGTTTGTGATTACTAACCAAAAAACAATGACATTTCATTACAATCATGGCACCTCAATCCGACGCAGAAAAGAACAATTCGACACAAATGAACGCGACGGCGGCCGAAGCCGCCGTGCAGCAAGAAGGCGGCGTGCGCATCGTGTTCATCGGCAACTCCATCACGCTTCACGGAGCAGCGCCGCACATCGGCTGGAATCATGTGTGGGGCATGGCCGCGAGCGCATTGGAAAAGGATTATGTCCATATCGTGACGCGCGGCATCGAGGCGGAAACAGGCCGCAAGGCGGATGTGCGGGTGCGGAATCTCGCGGATTTCGAACGGAATTTCAAGACATACGACTATAATCGCGACAAAGATTTGATCGATTTCAATCCGGACTATCTGATTTTTGCGTTGGGAGAAAACGTGGCGGATCTGCCTACGCAGGAGGAACGTCTTGCCTTCCGTGATGTGTTCAAGAAGCTGTTGAGCGGATTCATGCGCGGTCGCGCGAAACCGAATACGGTGGTACGCGGCGTCTTCTGGCCGAACGCCTGGAAGGATGCCATGATGGCGCATGCCGCCAGCGATTTGGCATTGCCGTTCGTCAAGGCGGATCTTGCGAAAGACGAGTCGATGATGGCCTTGGGGCTTTTCGAACATACTGGCGTGCAATATCATCCGGGCGACAAAGGCATGGCGGAAATCGCCAACCGCATTCTGGAAGGCTTCTTTCCGAAGAAGTCGGGCTATGATGTGACAGTCGATGGCAAGCCTGTTTTCGTGCGTCCTATTCTTGTATCGGCGATGCCGTTCAACCAGTGGGCTCCGGGCTATCAGCGGCCTGCGGATCAGACGGAAGTCGCGGGCATGGTGAAAATCGAGGCGGAGGGGGCCACGGAATTTGTCGTCAAGCCGTCGCGTCCGTTCAAAGTCGCAAAAGTTCGGCCATTGCGGACAAATGTGAAGACGACCGTTGACAATGGTGAAATCCGTTTCACGTTGCCGAAGCCCGGCTATTATGTGTTGGAATTGGATGGTTATCACAATCCATTGGAAATCTTTGTGGATGAAAAACGGGACTTTGCGAAAGAGAGGGCGGAAGCGAACATCGTCTTCGGGCCGGGCATCCATGAACCAGTCGTCGTGAAACTGAAGAGCCATGACCGAGTGTTTCTGGACAAAGACGCGTTCGTGTTGGGATCGTTCCAAGTCGATGGTGCGGAAGATGTTAAAGTATCGGGCTATGGCATCATCTGTGGTTCGCGCAACCGTCGTGTGGGCGACCATTGCTATCGCGACGGGATGGATTTCGCCGTGCGTGTCATGGATTCAAAGCATGTCGTGTTCGATGGGCCGACGGTGCTGGATTCGTCCTGCTGGTGTGTGACGTCGTTCAATTCGAGCGATGTGGAATTCGCGCATATGAAAATCACGGCGGCATGGCGGTACAACACGGATGGCATCGATATCTGTAATTCGCAGCATGTCCATATCCACGACTGCTTTGTGCATTCGTTTGACGACACGATCGTCATGAAAGGCAACTTCCCGAAGTTCGACCGGAAAGATCCGGAGGAAGACATCAAAGTCGAACGCTGTGTCTGCTGGTGCGGCTGGGGGCGGACGTTGGAGATTGGTTTTGAGACATGGGCGCCGTATTTCCGCGGCATCGTGTTCGAAGACTGCGATCTCATCCACAACAATGCGGCGGCGCTGAGCGTCCACATGGGCGGCCCTGCGCCAATCGACGACATCACCTTCCGCAATATTCGCATCGAATACGACGCCAGCGAGATGGAAAGCATTTTGCAGCGGGAGCGCGACCAGAAGGTCGAATGCAAGTCGCCGTGGTCGGGCCGTTGGCTGGATGTCTCCAACTACAAGATGTTTGCGGCTGGTAGCATGTACACGGAATCGATTGGGCTGGATGTCACGAACGAGCCGTTCGGGACGTTCAAGAAAGTGACGGTGGAAAACATCGACATCACGGTCGATGACGGGGCGGTGCGGCCTTCTCATAGCATCCAGCCGCAGCCAGGGAGCAAGTTTGGCGAAATCACAATTAAGGATGTGCGGATCAATGGAGAAGAGATTTCTGTTGGAAAGTAAGATGGAAATATCATCCTGAAAGGAGATTATTAGATGGAACTGTCTGTTATGTAGATAGTTCCATCACCAATTCATTCCCGTTATAAAGAGTGTTGCTCCGAGGATTTCAAAAGGAGACAATACAATATCCAATACGCATGCCGGCGGTACTAAAAGAACGGTCCAGAATGCGCCAGCGAAATTGAGTTTACCTGTATCGTTGAATAAAATGCCGGAATCTTTAGGGGAATACAGATAGTAAAGGTTGTCTTCTATTTTGTATGGTATCAAGAGCTTGAATCTGTTCTTAGGGGCCAAAAGAAGGAAAGGTTTGCTAAAAAAGTCGATTTCATCAGAATGGATAAAGACGGTGGTGACGGAGGCGTTTGGTGTATGAAGCTGGTTTTGGGGAGGTGGATCGTTTATATCTTGTTTGGGATGCAGGACAGGCAGAATAAAAGCGTTTGGATCTTCCACTGGCAAATGGGGAATATTCCATGATCGTTTGTCAAATTGCCATGTAGTGTTGTTGGTAGGGATGACTTCCCATTGGAACAATTCCGCATCATCAGGAGGGGAGGTCAATGAATATGTGGCGCTTTCTTTTCGAGGCTTGGACAGGAAAGCCCAATCTGTGAATGGCATATACTGATATCTCTTTCTGCTCGTAGCTGTAATAGACATGGTTTTATCTTCAGCAGAAAAACTCCCGTCTCTTTCGATATGCCAACTGTTCTCGACGCATTTCCCGCACTCTCCTTTGATATATATTGTGCAGCATCCAGTGGACGAAATACACAGCGAGAAAGCCAAGATCAGAAGCAGAATTGATTTGATTTCAGAGTGCAGTAACGATGCTAGGGCAGTATTATTCCATGACATACAGGTGAGATGATTCATTGGATTTGCCATGCTTGAACCCCCTATTCTTTTTATTCATTGGGAAGTTGTCTAGACAGCTGATAGTAATCTCACGACATAACATACTTCATGAGCAGGAGGTTTGCAAATGAATAGCTTGTGACAGAAGCATCATGCAAGTGTGGTTGAACAGAGCGTGAACTGCCAAGGTTATTCCAGTCCAGGAACATAGAAGACCGTGAAATTCTTGATGACGGCGATGCCGGCGTGAGTTGTCTGATACATCATGGCAAAACGCGCGTTCTTGAGCAAATCAATATCCTGCGGCGTCAGCTTCATCGTGAACATGGCTTGTTCGTCTAGATAGATTGTGAAATTGTCACCATCTTTGATGATTCTGTTGGTGGTGATGAAGACGTTGTCTTCGTCGCCGCCGTTGATGGCTGCCGACGCTTGCGCTTTCCATCTCTCCTGTCCGTTGAGTATAATGCGTTGAAGACTTGCGTTGCCATTCCTTTTCAAGAGCTCGAACAGAACGCCGTTTTGCGGAGGCATTGTGTCCTGTGCGGATGCCGCAATGTCTTCAGGCGTGGAAAGAGCGATGAAAAGGGAGCATTCGTCGAAGTCACCGAAGCATTCCCATGCGATTTCGAAATTGACAGGCAATGACAGTTCAGGCAGGGCGAGCGTGAGGTGATTGCCTGGCTCGGTTGTATCGGCACTGTTCCAGAAAAGGCCGGAGAGGCCGACTTTCTGAAGCGACTGTTCGTTGGAGACATTCACAAGCCAGTCCGTTTTTTGGCCGTACTGGAATGGATCATAGAATTTGGCAATGGAGCCGCGTTTGAAGGCTTGGATCGTGGAAACGGCAGGAGCCGTCGAATCCGTTGTATTCTGAACAACAGATGGATTCGATGGTGGATTGACAGGTGGGGCAGGTGGATTCGGTTTCGCTTTGTTCAGCAATATCCAGCAGGTGACTAAAACGCCGCCGATGATTAGTCCTTCAAGCATGGCTATGAACATCTTGCGTCGATGATCGGACTTCTGCGGGAAACATTCGTCGAACGCCTTGCGGAATTCATCGACCGTCTTGTAGCATTCATGCGGTTCGGGGGAGCAGGCGTGTTCGAAGAACCGATTGAGGGCACGCATCTGCGAATTGTCCATGAGATCCTCTGGAATTTCGGGGAAACAGGCGGAGGCATAACCGGTGACACAGCAATAGACAACCATGCCGAGCGAATAGAGGTCCCACAGTTTTCCATCGACCTGTTTGCCATCCAGCAGCGACGGCGGGCAGAAGCCTTCCGTGCCTGCAAATGAAAGGGTTGGGCTGTATTCCGTGACGAGGCCGAGGTCGCCGAATTTTGGTTTTCCGTTGACAAAGAAGATATTGGCGGGCTTGATGTCGCGATGGATCAAGCCGTGTTTGTGGAGAATATGAAGACCATCCAGAAGGCCGTGAATACAATCCTGCGTCTCCTTGAATGTGAGACGGCGTTCATGGAGACGGTTTTCAAGCGTATCGGGCATATAATGGCCGCCGTTGCCGGTATTTAGGTTGTCGGCCGTTTCCATGAGATAGAAGAAATAGTCATCAAGTTCGCCTGCTTGTTGAACATAAATCAAATTGAGTTCCAAACCAATGGCAGCGCGGTATTTCTGGACGGCGCGGACTTCGCGTTCCCATGCCGTCTTGTCCAGTTTCGTCTTATCGATGATTTTGAGGGCCCAATTTTGACCGAACGGCGCTTTGACAAGCCAAATTTCACCATACCCGCCATGGCCGCAGCACTCGACGGGGGTGATATTGGATTGTTCCAGCCATTTGGCTATTTCTGGAGGTATGGGCATGAAGGAGAATTACTTACGAAGTATTGATGTCTTGCTGAGGGCGGTTTCTGCTTCCTGAAGCCTGTTCAGATCCTGCGCGATGGAGAGCAGTTCCTGACGCTGCATCTTGGCGGCTTCCAACTTGGCGGCGCAATCGGCGCATTTCGCAAGATGATGCTTGCAGATGAGTTTCTGGACGAGCGACAGATTGTCGTCAAGAAGTCGTTGCAGATTGATTTCGCTGATATGTTTCATGGTTGCGTCCTTTTATGCATCCTTCAGTGTCTTAACGAGTTCCATCAATTTCTCCATGACTTCGTTGCAGTCGTTATAGACGGTGGCGAGGGAGACCTTTTGGAATTTGGCAACGTCCTCCGGCCGTTTGTTTTGGAGGCGGCACATCATGAAGGATTGCAATTTACGCGGTTTGACGGTGCGTTTCAATTCGGCTAGAGCCTGTGAATAAACGTGCGCCATCCATTCTTCGTCTTCGCGTTTCCGCTTGGCTTCGTCATCGTTTTCATCGAAGGCGGTGTTTTCCTGAATTTCTTCGTTGTTGTTGTCCTGCTGACGTTTACGGAGAATCTGAAAGATGCAGTTTTTGATGATTTGGCGCAGATAGTCGCGGAAGCGGCCTTTTTCGGGGGCATAGACGAAGCTGTCCTGCGCCTTAAAGAACGAGACGAGAACATCTTGCGTCAGCTGTTCTTGTTCATCAGGCGTGAGATGGTAATCCGAGCCGCGAAGCCAGATGAGCGCGCCGTACTTTTTGGCGAAGAGATTCCAGGCGGCGTTGTCGCCTTTCTTGATGTCTGCCAATAGGTTTGGGTCTGTTACGAAAGCCATGTTGCATCCATATTATTGATAGGGAGTTAATTAGAATTGGACATCAGGAAGTCGTAATCCTGTTTTCGATGATATTTGACAGCGTAATCTTTGACGATGGCAAACCACGGGCGGGGGAGTTCCGCGACGGAATCCGTCATGGTGAAAAAGGCCTCATTGGCGGCGTCTTGAGCGTCCTCTGGACGATTTTCGGACAGGATGAGGCAATATGCGGCGGCATCCATGAGCGGTTTGGCGTTCCAATTGGCTGCGTTGTCATCGTCTGGAAAGATTTCCTGCCGCGTCTTGATAATTTTGGAAAGTTCGTCATGACAACGCTTTGCATCTTGAATTCGTTCCGAATTGTTTTTGCCCTGCTGAAGGAAACCGAGCATTTCGCGGGCGATTTGTTTGGAGATGGCGTTGCGGAGGCGATTGCGGTTGACGGCGACGGCCGACGGATCGGCGGCCGGGCCTTGTTCGCGGAATTGGCGGATGATGTCTTTGTCGTTCAATTTGGCGATGAAGACGGGAAGGCCTTCGGCAGTCGTTTCTGAAATAGTTTTGTCCATGAAATCGGCGGGAAGCGAATAGGCGAGCATCATGCCCATGACGCGGTCATAGCGTGGCCGCCGGGCGGAATAGAGGCCTAATTGGTCGAGCACGGTGTCGCAAAGAAGCGTATTGATTTTTGTCTCAATGAGTTCCGCAAGTAGTTCGCGCGCATGTTTTTTCTGTTGTTTATCCATGGAAACGGCGATGCCGACGAGAAGACGCGATTGGTCCGCCTGCGGGAAAAGGGCGGTGGAGAGGACGCACTCGTTCGGATATTGGCGGACTTGCGTGAGAAGCGTTGTTTTTTCCTCCGCCGTCAACTTTTCCGATCCTCTTATAATGCGACGAAGCGACTGTTCAGGCAGTTGCGTTGAGGCTTCCTGTGCAGTCACGACTAGGCAGAATAGGATGGCGGAGAGAAATCGCGGAAGCATTGCTTCATTTAGGGGGCGGAGGATTGCGCATTTAGTTTTTGGATGATCTGCAGGGCGGATTCGCGGGCGACGGCGTCCAGGACGTCATTTTCATTCAGCGTGGTGGTTTCAGGAGCGCCAGTTCGGCTGTCTGACTTGCTGAAGCTGAACGTGTTCTGTTTGTCGCCGTCGATCATGGACATCTTGCCGGAGAGGTTGATGGAGGTTTTGAGCAGTTGTCGTTTCTGCATGGGAAGATCCATCGTCTGCGACTTGTGTTCAAACGTGTCGAGAACGACGGAAATCCGTATGCCGTCGCCATTTACGCCATCCTGTGTCTGGAGGGTGGCTTGGACGCCGGCGTTGGAGAGGTGTTTTTGCAGGGCGGTGCAGAAGGTTTGCAACGGTTTGTCCGCCGTGGGCGTCATGATCAACGTTAACGGCTTGTTCAACGGTTGTATGACTTTTTCCGCAAGGCCCAACTGGTTCATTAGACCAGGCAATCTGTCCAAAAGTTGCTCAAGCGTGCTGATTTTCGCGGAAAGCGGTAGGGTGGCGCGGGTCAGGACGAAATCCGGCAGCGACACTTTTTCCATGGAGACGTTGAAATTGTTTCCCCAACGGGTGATGCGCGTGAAGATCAACGCGGACGGCGCGAGCATGGCAGTTTTATTTCGTATATTGTTGTTTGAACGAAGGTTGGAACCAGTCGGCAACAGGCCGATCGTGTTGGTAAATTCGAGAAAAGCCTGCCTAGGCATGACCGTCGTGGAGGCGGCGGCCAAATTTTCAACGGTCTGCCAGATTTTGTTGACGTCCTCTGTGGAGAGGTTTGTCGTGCGGTTGTCTGGCTGGAAAACGATACAACCGGGTGCGTTTTGGGCGGTTGCGGTTCCAATACAGGCGAAACAAGTCAATAAAAGGATGTTCAATGCTTTTTTCATTTATGGTGTCCTTGCCTCGACGGCGTTAAAGTTTGCGTGAATGCTTGCACTTAACTAGTAGAGGCAAGGGGGCTGGATTTTCTAATAATATTTGGAAATAACGTCTTTTCAGGCAACTTTTTGCGGTTGGTCCTGTCAAAACACATGTTTGGTGGAAAAACGGCCGTGCATGGCGCGACGGTGGTTTTCCTTTTACTATATAATATAATAGGAATAGGCGTTCAATCCAAAGGAACGGCATGATATTTATTGTCAGCATCTTGCTTTTCAACTTCTACACATGGTGGAGGTTGCGCTGTGCATTCCTCAAGGGGATGGCACCATGGTATTCCGTCGCGTTGTTTGCGGTCGTGTTCTTTCTGGCGTTGATGCCCGCGACATGCAGGCTGGTTTTCGGACGGCAGGCGACGGGCTGGCTGGCGGATTCGTGCACGGTGGTCATGTGGATATGGTGCGCATGGTATTTCTGGTTCGCGGCCTCCTTTGCCGTGATGGATTTGTGGAATCTGGCCATGAAACTGTGCGGTATGCAATGGTGCATCAAACCATTCTGGGAGGGCATCGCTGGAATCGCCTTCGTGATTTTGGCGAGCATCTGGGGGCTTGTGGAAGCGAATTGCATTCGATACAGGGAAGTGGAGATACAATCGGAAAAAATCCCACAAAGTGCTGATGGATATCGAATTGCGTTGATAACGGACATGCATCTCAGCCCCTGCCTGCGGCGGAGCGTGGCAGAGAAAGCCGTACGGCTTGTCAAGGAGGCCAAGCCGGATCTGTTACTGAACGCGGGTGATTTTCTAGATGGTGCAGGAAAACGGGAACAGTCGATGGCGAAGATGTTCGCGGAAATCAACGTGCAGAATAAGTTTTCAATTATCGGCAATCATGAAGTGTATTTTGGCGTCAAGGAAAGCGAGGAAATGCATGAATTGGGCGGATTCCGCGTGTTGCGCGAAAGCGGAACGGAAATATCCGACTGGCTGTATGTCCATGGCGTGGACGATGATGCGCTTGGCAATCGATATTCCATGTCGCCGAAAAAGCAGGGGGCCGTGTCATATGAGCCATTGGAGGTTGCTGAGAAATGCGCAAAGCGTTTTTCGATTCTGCTCAAGCATCGCCCGGAGGCGGATGCTTTGGCTCGGAAGCAGTTTGATTTGCTGATGGCGGGCCACAGCCATGGCGGGCAGCTGTTTCCGTTCACACTGTTGGTGAAGATCAAATATCCTTTGGGGACAGGGCTTTACGATTTTCCAGAGGGGCTGAAAATGTACACGTCTCACGGAACGGGTACATGGGGGCCGCCGTTTAGAGTGTTTGCGCGTCCGGAAGTAACGCTGTTTGTCCTAAAAAGCTCAAAACCAAAAGCTTAAAACCGAAAGTAAAGGCAGAGCTGCAAAACACAAGAAGCGCGGAAGAATTTCGATTCTTCCGCGCTTCAACAATTGTAAATTATGAATTAATAATTACATCCGTTGCATCAGCCGTGTGATGATGGCATTCGTCGAAGCGTCATGCGCGAGTTTGGCGGGATCATTAGCGTCGAAATCCTTCAAGACGTTCTTGGCGAGGACTTTGCCGAGCTGGACGCCCCATTGGTCGAAGGAGAAGACATTCCAGATGACGCCTTGGACGAAAATCTTTTGTTCATAGAGGGCCATGAGGATGCCGAGCATGCGGGGGGTCAGTTCGTCGGCGATCAGCGTATTGGTCGGACGGTTGCCTTGGAAGACCATGTGCGGCTTGAAGGCTGGATTCTTGGTCGCGCCTTCTTCAAAGATGCCGCCGAACGCGAGGGCTTCCGTCTGGGCGACGAAATTCGCGAGCAGTTTCTTATGATGGTCTCCCGTAGGCGTTTGTGACTTGCAGAATCCGATGAAATCGGCAGGAATCAACTTCGTGCCCTGATGGAGGAGCTGATAGAAACTGTGCTGTCCGTTCGTTCCGGGCTCGCCCCAGATGATCGGGCCGGTCTGCCATCTGACTTCGTTGTTGTCCTTCGTGATGTATTTGCCGTTGCTTTCCATATCGACCTGCTGGAGGTGGGCGGAGAAGCGGTGCATGGACTGGTCGTACGGAAGGATGGCGTAGGTTTGTGCGCCGAAGAAGTTGTTGTACCAGATGCCGAGGAGCGCCATGATGACCGGCATGTTCTTGTTGAACGGTGTCTTGCGGAAATGTTCGTCCATGGCGTGGAAGCCTTCGAGCATCTTCGTGAATTTTTCGGGGCCGATCTGGATCATGATCGGCAGGCCGATTGCGGAGTCGAGGGAGTAGCGGCCGCCGACCCAATTCCAGAAACCGAACATGTTGTTCGTGTCGATACCGAAATCAGAGACTTCCTTGGCGGCCGTGGAGACGGCGACGAAATGCTTCGCGATGGCGGCGGCGTCATTGTTGAAAGCTCTGAGAATCCACTCTTTGGCGGTATTGGCGTTCGTCATGGTCTCCATCGTCGTGAACGTCTTGGAGGCGATGATGAAAAGCGTCTCTTCCGGATTGAGTTCGTTGACGGTGTCGATCATGTGGAAGCCGTCGATATTGGAGACGAAATAAACATGCAAACCTTTCTTGGCGAACGGCTTGAGAGCTTCGCAGGCCATCTTGGGGCCGAGATCCGAACCACCGATACCGACGTTGATGACGTTTTTGATGGGCTTGCCCGTATAACCTTTCCATTCACCTGAACGGACTTTGTTCGCGAAGGCGGCCATCTTGTCCAACACGTCATGGACGTCTTTGATGACATCCTGTCCATCAACGACGAGCTGTGCGTCTTTGGGGGCGCGGAGGGCTGTGTGGAGGACGGCGCGGTTTTCCGTCTGGTTGATGTGGACGCCGTTGAACATGTCTTCGATGGCGTTCTTCAGACCCGCCTCTTCGGCCAGCTGGAGCAGGAGGGCGACCGTCTTGTCCGTAATACGGTTCTTGGAATAGTCGAGATACAGATTGTTCTCGAATTCAATTACATAGCGAGACGCGCGCTGCGGATCCTTCGCGAAAAGATCCTTCAATTGTGCGTCTTTGATTTCGTCGTAATGGGCCTGCAGGGCTTTCCATGCAGGGAACAGGGTGATGTCTTTCATGTTTTCTCTTTCCTATGGTGAAATGGTTGATTGCCCGTGGCGGGCGATAATGGAAAAACTTCGGAATCAAGTGAATCCGTCAGGTCTGGTTGCCTTTTTCGCGGAAGGACGTCTCATGAATGGAGCGGAGCTGCCAATGGACGGCATCCTTCTTTGTCCAAAGGAAGCTGGCGGTCCATTTCCCTCTGGAGAAGGAAAGCGTTGTGGAATTTTCCGTGATGGCGACGATGCAGGTCAGATGGACGATGATGCTGCCGTTCTTGAGTTTTTTGACCTTGTGGATGACGCAGTTCATGCCGGCTCGGCCTTGAATGGCCTCAAGGCTTTGGATATAAGCTTCTTTGGAGGGATAGCCGCGGCCGAACGAGACGCCGTTCGCGAAGGAAAACTCAAAATTGCTCAAGTCCATGAGATCGGCGGCGGCGTTCCACTGTCCTTTGTCCAGATAGCGGAAGAATTCTTCTGTGGTGGCCTTCACGGCGCCTTCATGAGTGAAAGCCGTGTATTTGCATCCTGCTAGCAACAAAAGACATGCAAATGCTGCGATGGCCATGCGATATGTTTTCAGCATTGATTCGTCTCCAGTGTTTCAAGCCTTTTCCCGTTCCTTAAAAAACAATATGTTAAGATAATGCCGAAAACCGAAACTGGCAAGTTATGGAGTCCGCAACCAACAGAAAATCAGAGTTCTTTGGACGGAGACGGTTGTCCGATGTTGGCGAAAGGGCACTTGGAGCAATCATGCCCGAGATTTTGGCAGAAATTATGGTAAATGTCCAAAAGGCCCTGTTGATGGGAGGCCCGTTTGAGCACTTCCTTCGCACGGGATGGTGGTGTGAGAAAACGATGGGCGGCTTCCGTCAGCGAGCGATTGCCCTGCATGGGCGGCATCATGAGGAAGGCGGCTTTGGCGAGATTGGCGGCTTCCTCAGTGTAACCTGCTACATTTGAAGCGCATAGCGCAGGAAGAAAGACGTTTGCGATGATGTCTGCGATTCGTTGCCTTCCCAGCAGGGCTGCCGGAGGCTTGACGGCGATTTCGAAATTCAGGCAGCCACGCCAATGCGGCTGGTCGTAGTCCTTTTCGAAAAGTGCTTCAAGAAGCTGTTTGGGGGATTGGGCCATAGCGGCGAAATTCTGCAGCCATTTCACTGGCTGGAAGTCCGTCATACGGAGCAACTTGACACCTGCCGCCAGTCGTCGGCAAGGGCTGTTGAGCGGACGCGCCAGAGAATGATTCCATGAAATGTTGAGTTTGGGGGCGCCCAGCGCCCACCAGCGATGCCATAGCCGTTGTGCGCGGGTTTCCATTTCGGGCAGGAGGGTGGTCATCGTGGTATCCGGCAAGAGCCCCGCTGCGCCAAAAAGGATCGCCTCCAGATCTTCTTCTGTTTCGAAATGGCGGAGTTGTTCCAACGGTATTTCTGCGGCAAGCTGACGGAAGGCGTCTTTGTTGTTTTTATAGCCAAGTGATTCAAACATAAACTCATAGAGCGTCTGATCCGGCGACTGGGCGGCGGATTGGCGGGCGAAACGGGCCGTTTTCGCTTCAAATCGTGCAAGTCCTGCGGCGGCAAGAACTTCCTGTATTTTGTCGTTGTCCGTCAATGCCCAGCGGATGGCGCATTTGCCGGGTGGTAGTTGTCGTGCATATGGATAGCAGATGTTTTCGACTTCGTGAAGCAGGAGCTTCCATGCGGGATTGAGGGAATCCTGCAGGACGAGAACGTTGGACGGCGTGTGGTCGATGGGGCCGTCGTCAATCCAGACGGCGTGGAGGACGACATTAGTGTAGAGTGGATCGAGATGATGCCCATGGCGCAACCAATCGGACGTTCGTTGGTGGATTTCCACGTCTCCACGGATGAGTTTGCCATTGATGATCAGCGCGGCGTCACGGAAGTCTGGCCCGGCGGCGACATTCCAGTCGCCTTGATGGATGATTTGAAGCGATGCGCCATTGCGGCAGTATAAGGCGTCTAATAGAAAACGTTCATTCCAAAGAATTTGGAGAAAATGTTCACTGAAGGAGGTGTGATCCGTGTTCCATGCCGCGGGTGGTTCGTGGACGGAGAATTTTCCGTCGGTTGATACAGAATGGCATGAGGCGAATTGTTGGTAGAGCTCTTGGAGCCGTTGGTTCATGTGGTCGATATCAGATTCCGTTGTTGACATAATGCCTTCCATGGGATGGGGTGATTCAGATTAAAGGTATATAATATATCATATAAATATTATATTACAAGATATATATGACTTTATAGGAATCTTTATGACTTTTGACACATATCCAAAAAACTATCAGGCAGAATCATGAAAAAACACCGAATCAAACGTTTGTTGGAGTTGTTTTGTTTTTAATTTATGGTATATTATATAAGGGGACTTTGAAGAGAGGTGACTGGGAAGATTGGTTGAGACATCAGAGTCTGCTTCAAGCGCATTAGGAGGTTTGGATGGTTTCCCGACGCAAGTTTGAGATACTCGAGCTTTATCCACAACCGAAGAAAATCGAGCAGTTGGAGGGCATGAGCGAACTGTCGAACGACATTCGTCTTGTCACTGACAATGTGTTTCCGTTGCAGAGAAAAGCGATTCGTTCGATATTGACGGCTTCCGGCATGAAGGTCGTCGCGAACAAGAAGCGTTATGTCGTGAACGCGCGTGTTGAATCTCCCGCTGATTTTGATTTGGACGGAGTTCCGGAAGCCGTTCAGCATGACTATTATGAATTGAAAGTCCACGGCAGTGAAGTCGATATCCGCACGCCGTATCAGGAAGGCATGGTGTGGGCCTCCCAGACGCTGGCCGGCCTTTTCGCACGCTACCAGAAGGGTTTGGATATTCCGAACCTGTTCATTCGAGACTGGCCGGATCTGCCTGTCCGCGGCATTTTCATGGAAAACAAGTGGGGGCCGGACCGCATGAGCCTTGGCGATTGGCATCAGACGATCGACACGCTTTCAGCCATGAAAATGAACACGTTAGGTGTCAGTCTATATGGTTGTTGGGGCAACTGCCGTTTTGAAGGACCCGCAAAGCCGACGGAATTTCTGATGGTTCCCGTGGAAGGCGAAGACGATTTGGTCTCATGGCATCATCTGCGTTGGTTCAGCGGCGTGGAAGGCGAATGGAAGGAGGCGAACTACCTTCCGACGTTGTCGCAGCCAAACGTGTTCAAGGAAGTCATCGACTACGGCCGTGAACGCGGCGTGAACGTGGTTCCATATGTCAACAGCTTTGGTCACAACACGTTCTTCCCGCGGATGCGGCCTGAATTGAGCGCGAAGGATGCGGATGGAAATCCGACAGGTGTCGGTTACTGCATCACATCTCCGAAGACGCGTGAGTTCGTCGAGAAATTCTATACGAGCATCATCGAACGTTATTTCCCGCATGGGATTGAATTTTTCCATGTGCAGATGGATGAAGTCTGGCCGGACTATCCATGGCCGGACGATCCGCAGAAGCCGGGCGAACCGTGGTGCCAGTGCGAGACCTGCCGTGCGCATGCGAAAGAAAAGAACCTGCAGGACTATGTCATCTGGCTGGTCGGCATGCTGGTTTCGAAAGGCGTCGGCAAAGTCGTTATGTGGAATGACCAGATGACGCGCCACATGTCTGCGTTTGACGCGAAATTTGTGAAGCGTCTGGAGAAGGCGGGCCTGAAAGACCGCCTGATTCTGGACTGGTGGTGGTACAGCAACAAAGAATTGAACGACACGACGCGCGTACGCGTCGGCAAGAAGCTCGGCATCAACGGTTGGGTGACACCGATGACATGCTATTTCAACTGGAGCACGTATGACTACCGTCTGCTGAACGTCGATATGATGTTGCGCATGGGCGCGGACGAAGGCGGTTGCGGTGCAGTCTCTTACGCCGTTCATGACACGTCCCATCTGGATCATGAGGCTCTATTGGCTGGTCTCGCATGGGAAGGCTGCGGCGAAAAATGCGAACAGGTGATGAAACGCTGGTCGCAGATGCATTTTGGTGACAATGCGCCGCTCTACTGGCAGGCTCAGGATCTGCTGTTGAAGGCGGTCGGCGAGCCGATGTATCCGATTTGCCTGAACTACCAATATACGTATGTCAGTTCGAAAGTGGCATGGCCGCGTCCATATCCGGGCGAGGCTCTCGACCGTCTGCTTGCGCAGCCTGAAGACGTGAACGTCGTTGCGCGTCTGCAGAAATGCGCGGAAGACGCGGCGGCGGCGGAAGCCCTCTACGTCCGTCTGCTGGAAGGCGAAGGATTGGACGATCTGGCGGTCTCCTGCCTGAAGAGCCTGCGTGGTGAAACTCTTCGTATCCAAGCGGTTGCGAAGGCTTTCGCATGGTTGGTCGAACTGCGGAAAGGCCTTGCCAACGGCATGGTTAAGAAGAGCTATGCGACGGCCTGCCAGAAGGTCATGGAGGAATATGCGGAGTTGTTGAAGCAGATCGAAGTGAGCAAGCCCGTGTGGGTTGTTCCCGCGACGTTGCAGGCTTTGAGCCGTCTGCTTGCTTTCCTGCAGCAGCTGCATGGCGAACTGCAGCAATACGCGGCCCGCAAAAAGGCTTCCGCCTTGAATTGGGGGCTGCTTGAAGCAGAGGTCGCTCCAGCCGAAGAGGAATAATCGAAAAAAAACGCCAGTCCATTTGCAATATGGATTGGCGTTTGTATTTTAATGGTGGTGGTATCCACGATTCGAACTCTGAACAATTAATCATCGGGGTCTATATGACCTTATTTTTCACTTTTAGCAGAGTGAAGGAAATCTGGATTCCACCATTTTCGAAAATTGAAAGGGCTGTCGCCATGGCGACAGCCCTTTTTGTCTAGAATGCCAGAATACAAGAATGCCAGATGGTAGCGTTTCTATTCCTTGCTTTGGACGCGAATGCGGAGGAGGCGGCCGAGCGACCATTCGTTGTTGTGCGGGTCGGAGAAATGCGCCGTTTCGGAATCTGCAGGAGCGAGCAGTGATGTCGCATGGAGGACGCCCAGGCAGAGGAAAGTGGTCAGCGTGAAGCTACCGCCGTAGCTGAGAAGCGGCAGCGGCAGGCCGATGATCGGAATGAGGCGGATGGTCATGCCGACGTTGATGCAGACATGGACGGCGAGCATCATGAGCACGGCGATGCTTCGCAGGCAGGCAGGTTCGTCACCTGTCCGTCCCGCCCAGCGGAAACCGATGGAAAACAATATTAAATATAATAAAAGGACTGGCAGGCAACCGAAGAAGAAACCGAATTCTTCACCAATGACGGAAAAGATGAAATCCGTCGGTGCGACTGTTCGCGGAAGGTAGCCGAGGCTTTTCATGGTGCCTTGCAGATAGCCTTTTCCGAATTTACCACCGCTGGCGAGCGTCATGATGGACTGCCGTTCGTTCCATCCGCCTTTTGGCGTCAGATAGCTTTCCAGTCGCTTGGAGTGGTAGTTGCGGAAAGGTCGCATGACGATTTCCTTCAACTTGGAATGCGATGGCTGCCCCGACGGTTGAGGCTGAGCTTCATTCTCTTGCAAATGAACGATTTGTGTGTTGTTTGTCTCCAAAGCCTTTCGTTTTTCGAGTACGGCCCGCCATGACAGAAGAAGACCGACGACTCCTATGAAAACCAATACTGCCCATATCCTTTTGTTGAAATAGCGGATTCCGAAGATACAGAGGATGGATGGGATGATCGCGAAGGCGTTGCCAAAAGACGGTGCGGCGGCGATTAGCGCGAGCGGTAGCGCGAGCATGATGATCAGCCCGATGATTTTGACAATCCTGCCACGCATACTATGGGCCGATACGACAATTATGTCGCAGAACAGCATGAGTGTGAAGAACTTGGCGAATTCGGCCGGTTGTAATAACAACGGGCCAATGGCCAGCCAGCGTTTGGCGCCGCCGATGGTCCGGCCAAAAAGAAGCGTCAAGACAAGAAGCACGATGCTTGCGCCGTAGCCGATTAAGACGAGCATTCGCCACCCGAGCCCGCGCGGATTCATGGAAGCGACGGTGAATCCGGCGACGGCGCTGACGGCCAGCCAGATAAGCTGTCGCCACCAATTAGGACGTACGGGATATTCATCCGCTATGTAACCGGTGCTGTAGATGAAAAACACACCGTATGTACAGAGCGCGCAGACGATCCCCCAGAACAGCGCATGGCTGAACGTGGTGGAGAAGTTGTTGTTATGGATGGACGTCATCCCTTCAATTCAAAATTTGATATATGCAGGCTCTCTCCTCCGCTTCGCGTCACTCCCCCGGAGTGGGAGGCAGATAAAGGCCATAAGCGTTCTCAGCCCCTCAGGTGGTAGTCTGAGGGGCTGAGAAGATAATTTAATCTTGTTCGGGCTGGATAGGGGCAACCGGCTTGACAAGCATTTCGACTTTATAGGACTTCTTGAGGCCTTCGACGAAAGCCTTGACAGTCTCGGCTTCTTTTGTTTTTCTCAAATGCTGGATGATGCTATCTTTAACTTCCTCGAAGGGAACGACTTTCTTGTCGCCGGCCTTGATGAGGTGGTAGCCGAATTGTGTCTTGACGGGGTCGGAAACATCGCCGGCCTTGAGCTCGAGAAGTGCCTTTTCAAATTCAGGAACCATCTGGCCGGAAGCGAATTCGCCAAGGTCGCCGCCTTTTGCTTTGGAGGGGCAGTCGCTGTGCTCTTTGGCGAGATCTTCGAATTTGCCGCCGTCCTTCAGTTTCTTGTGGACGTCGTTGATTTTCTTCAAAGCGGCTTCTTCCTGTTCTTTGGTCGGTGCGGCCTTGCCAGGTTCGTCTGAGAAGGCGGCGAGAATATGGGAGGCTGAGAGTTTCGTGAAATATTTGGAGTTTTCGTCATAGAATTTCTTGGCGTCGGCTTCCGGAATGTCGAGCTTGTCCACTTGCTGTTGAAGGAGCTTGTAGGCGGTCTGCATACGGGCCTGCTGGGCGATGAATTCGTCTTCAGTCTTGATATTGGATTGCTCCATGAGCATCTTCATACGCTCGATACCTTGCGGAGTCTTCTTCAGTTCAAAGATATCTTTTTTGATTTCATCTGGAGCCGGCTTGATGCCCTGTTTCGCGGCTTCTTGAATGGCAATTTCCTGCATGACGAACGTTTCGCTCATTTCGGGGAGGAGTCGGTTCAGCAGCTCCGGGGTGAGGGCCTGACCCATCTGCGCGGCACGTTTGATCTGGAAGCCAAGAACCGTCTTGAGATCTTTGCTGGTGATGAACTGGTTGTCGCCGTATTTGGCCAGTTTTTCCGGAATCAGCTTCAGAAGAGCATCGACATCAACGCTTACGGGTTTCGGGGCGGCTGGAGCAACGGGAGGGGCGGGCGGCGCTGTCTGTGCCATGACTGGGGCGGTGGCGATCAACGCGGCGGCGATGAAATTGCGGATTTTGAGGAACTTCATTTGTTTTCCTTTTGTTTGGTGTTTGGTGTGTTATGTAAACCGACTGACAAAATTTGCGCGATGGATTCCGGGACGCCCGGACAGGGGGAGCGTCTGCTCCAGTCGTCTTTGACTGGCGGCGCCTCGTTAAGTTTCAAAAGTGATGCGATAATTTTTTGATTAGGCTGTATCAATGGGACGGCCGTTCTGATTTGGTTGAAGAAATCAACGGATGCGGCGCGGTCGCCATTCAAGGCGGAAAGCCATGCTCCGCTATACGTCTGCGGTGTTTTGGCGACGAGCTTCGCGATGCCGCGGCGGGCGGATTCCGACAGACCTTCCCAACGGATGGCGGCGGCGATTTCCAACGCTTCGCGCCCGTATGGAATGCCTTCTAGATTAACATTCAAGGCGGCGATATCCGCCGCGGATTGGAAGGACTGGCAGGCGAAGAAGGCGTTATGCGGATATTTGGCCTGCAGGGCTTCAATGGCGGCTTGGACGGTTTTCGCGTTGCCGCTGATGGCTTCGCGGTCCAGTTTGTTCAGCATGGCTTCGATGTCATGGAGCTGTTCATCATGTTTCATTGTTTCGAATTTCGACTGCTGGAACGCTTCGAATGCATTGAATGCGGCGGAACTTTTCAGAATGTTCATATACGGGCGGAGGAGTTCGAAGCCGTCCGTGATGTCCGAAGAGCGTTCCCACGGCATGCGCGCGCAGAATTTGGCGAGAGCTTCCAAGGCGGGCGGGGCGGCGCGGAACGCAAGAATTTCCGGACTTGCATTCCCTTCCGTTTCAATTTTTTGCAATAACAGGCCGAGCTCGTTGATATTGCCGGCGCGCAGGAGCTTGTTGGCTTTTTCGACCTCAAGGCGGATTTCCTCTATACGCGTTGCAGCGACAGGAAAAGGATCTTCTGGCGCCTTCTGGCGGAATTCTTTGAGAGTTTCGATGGCTTTCTCTGTCTGCCCGAGATTGATTTGCTCAACGGATTGGATCGTCATGTCCGCTCGGAAATTGTCATAATCAGGGGCTTTTGCGTTGTCATTGCAGCCGCAAAGGCAAATCGTCATAAAAATGACGATGAAAATTTCCGCTGATAATTGGCAAAGTCCCATTGATAAATCAAGTTATAAGGATGTACGAAATGAAAGACAAAAAAGACACAATTAAATAACATATCACAATTAGAGGAATTAAGCAAGATGGAACGAATTGACAAACGTAGAAATACAGATCTTCGCCCTGTGAGTTTTCAGTGCGGTTTCCAAAAACATCCGGCTGGATCGGTTTTGGTGACGTTTGGCGGGACACGTGTGATCTGCGCCGTTAGCGTGGAAGACGCCGTGCCGCGGTGGATGAAGGAACAGAACAAGCCTGGTGGTTGGATAACCGCTGAATACCAGATGCTTCCGTCGTCAACGGAGACACGTACGGAGCGTGAGGCGGTTCGCGGAAAGCTGTCCGGCCGCAGTTCGGAAATCCAGCGGCTGATTGGCCGCAGTCTGCGGGCGGCGGTTGATTTGGAGAAACTGCCCGGCATGACGTTCCATATCGACTGCGACGTCATCGACGCGGACGGCGGGACGCGTTGCGCGTCCATCACAGGCGCGAGCGTCGCGTTGGAACTGGCCGCGAAAAAATTGATGGCAGAAGGGAAGCTGACGGAATGGCCGTTGCTGAACCGCGTCGCGGCCGTAAGCGTCGGTCTGTTGCAGGGTGAAGGGCTGTTGGATTTGTGCTACGTGGAAGATTCGGCGGCGGATGTGGATATGAATGTCATCATGACGGACGCGGGGCGTTTCGTCGAATTGCAGGGGAGCGGCGAGGAGGCGACGTTCGGTGATGACGATTTGACAACACTGTTAGGGCTGGCCAAGAAAGGCCTGAAGGAGATCTTCGCTTTACAGGAGGCGGCAATCAAGTCCTATAAGATTTGATTTTGCAATATGATACAACTGGAGACAAAAAAACTTGCATTCTTGCTCTGCGGGCTGGTCCTGTTGGGGCTTGGGCTGTTTGTGTTCGGAGCGTTCGGTGAACGGACGTCCCATGCCGTGACACGGCCGTTCGTGAAAATCTGGCGGAAGGCGTCTGATTCAAAAGACGTTGCGGCGGAGTGGGTTGACGAAGAGACGGCCGCGAAGGACAAAAAGATCCGCGAACTGGAGAAGCAGGTGCTGGAATTGCAGCTGCAGGTCAGTGCTGCGAGGGATTTGCGGACGGAGAATTCGCAATTGCGCAAAATGTCCGAACTGGAACGGCATCCGGGCTGGACAATGCTACCGGCGGAAGTCATTGTGCGCGATCCTGTTCTGTGGGACTATACGTTCACAATCGACAAAGGGATGACGGAAGGCGTGACAGTGGGGGCAGTCGTCATGCAGGCGGGAAACGTGGCAGGGCGTGTCGCGAAGGTGGAGCGCCATCAATCGATGGTGGAGACGGTTCTTTCGCCGAATTGCCGTTTCAGCGTGACCATTGGGAGCACGGGAGACGCAGGCGTGTTGCATGGCGAGAAAGGGACGGACAGGGCGAGTGCTTATCGTTGCCAAGTGGATTTCCTGCCATTGGACATCGAGGCCATGGCGGGCATGAAAGTTCGGACGTCTGGCTTGGGCGTTCTGATGCCCGGCGGGTTGCCGATTGGCGAAGTCGTTGAAGTGGAAGGAAAAGTGAAGGAAGATATTGAACATGCGCGGGCCATGCTACGCGTCAAGCCATACGCGGAACTTCAGGATGTGCGTTTCGTTACGGTGCTGTTGAAGAAGAATCAGTGAATTTGTCATACCTATATAAAAGGAATTTTGGAGGATCATTATGAAGAAAGCAGTCATAGCCGGCCATATCTGCCTGGATGTCATTCCCGCGTTTGAGAATCATGTCGATTTGACGCCTGGTCGTTTGTATGAAGTTGGTGCGCCGACGTTTGCGACAGGCGGTGCCGTTTCCAACACAGGCATGACGATGCATATTCTGGGAACGCCCGTCCTGCTCATGGGCAAGGTTGGCGACGATTCATTCGGCGAACAGATTCTGGGCATCCTGAAGAAACGGCAGCCTGGTCTGGAGGCCGGAATGGCCGTCGTTCCGGGCGTGGCGTCGTCCTACACGGTCGTTGTCAACATACCGGGCGTCGATCGTATTTTCCTGCATTGTCCGGGCGCGAACATGAATTATGGCTGTGCGGATGTGAATTGGTCACAAGTGAAGGAAAGCGCGTTGTTCCATTTTGGCTATCCGTGCTTTATGGCGAATATGTATGCCAATGATGCACAGGAACTAACAAAAATGTACAAAACTGCCAAAGAACTTGGCGTGACAACGTCCATGGATCCAGGCATGCCGGACGCTTCCGGACCAGCCGGACAGGTGGATTGGAAGGGCGTTTTGGAACGGACGCTGCCGTATGTCGATGTCTTCATGCCGAGCGCTGATGAATTGCTTTACATGTTGGATCGCAGCAAGTTCGGTAAAGGCGACAATCTTTCCGCCTCTGAGTTGTCGGTTCTTGGCGACCAAATGCTCGCCATGGGCGCGGCAGTGGCGGCCGTGAAGCTTGGCGCGCGCGGCATGTACATCCGCACGGCTGGAGCGGATCGTCTTGCGAAGATGGGAGCCGGCAAACCGGACTGCATCGATCAATGGGCCAATCGCGAATATATCTTCCCGATTTTCAAGGAGTCCTGCTTCAAAGGCGCGACGGGCGCGGGCGATTCCAGTATTGGCGCCTTCCTCTGCGCGATGCTGCGCAGCCTGCCGTTGTACGACGCAGGACTGTTCTCCGCAGCCGTCGGAGCCTGCAACGTGGAGGCGGCGGATTCATTGAGCGGCATCAGAACATGGGATGAGACGATGGCCCGCATCAACGCCGGCTGGGAGACGAAGGCCATTTCGTTGAACGAAACAGGCTGGTCACAAGACGCCAAAGGCGTGTGGAAGAAAGGATAAGGCGATTTTACGCCTTCAGGCAGGCCACGAGGCGGCCGTCGCGGGTTTCGAGCGGCGGCATTTTCGTGGCGCATTCCGCCGTGGCGTGCGGACAGCGTGGATGGAAGGGGCAACCCGCCGGCGGATTCGCGGGCGATGGCATCTCGCCTGTGAGAATGATGCGTTCACGCGGCGGACGGCCAGGCATGGGTGCGGAGGACAGCAACGCCTTGGTATAAGGATGGATGGGATCTTCCATGACCTGTTCGACCGTTCCCGTCTCGACAATATGCCCCAAATACATGACGGCGACGCGTTGCGAAATATGTCGAACAACGCTTAAGTCATGTGAAATGAACATATAGGAGAGATTGTGCCGTTCGCGTAGATCCATCAGTAGATTGATGACCTGCGCTTGCACGGAGACGTCCAAAGCGCTGACTGGTTCGTCGCAGATGACAAGGCTTGGCTTGAGGGAGATGGCCCGCGCGATACTGATTCGCTGCCGTTGCCCGCCGGAGAATTCGTGCGGATAGCGGTACATGCTCTCTTCGTCCAGGCCGACTTCTCGCATGAGTCTGACGGCGGCGTCATGCGGCGTTTCGTCTTTCAGAAGTCCATGATGCTTAAGGCCTTCCGTTACCAGTTCCATGGCGGTCATGCGCGGATTGAGAGACGCATACGGATCTTGGAAAATCATTTGGCAATGACGGCGGAACTGGCGGCGGCGCGATTCCGGCATGGCCGTGAAGTCATGTCCTTCAAACAAAACTTGTCCGGAATGGACTTTTTCCAATCCGAGAACGGCACGGCCAAGCGTGGTTTTGCCGCAACCGGATTCACCGACAAGACCAAGCGTCTCGCCTTCGGCGATGGTCAGCGAGACATCGTCAACTGCTTTGACATGGCCCGACACGAGATTCAGAATGCCGTGGCGGATTGGGAACCATACCCGTAGATTCTTGACTTCAAGGAGGTTGGACATCGTGATCATCCCTCCTTGAAAAGCTTGCGGCGGACGGCTTCGCACAAAAAGACGGTGGCGGCCTGCGCGGCGTTCAGCGATTCCGCATGGCCGGGCATGGGAATGGTGACGCCTTCGCCGAGCGATGTGTCGCTGACACCGTTGGCTTCGTTGCCGATGACCAAGGCGGATTTTTCAAAAGAGAACTTCTGTTCGTCAAAAAGGGAAATGTCCGCTTGCGGGAGCGTCAGCCAGAATTGATTGCCGCCCAATGACTTGAAACGATCTTTCGCATCAGCCAGTGAATCAAGCGACGGGAGGGATAGGGCGAATTGGGCACCCATGCCCGCGCGGACGACTTTTGGCGCGAATGGATCCGCTCCGCCTTTCACGAGCCAGACCTGCGTGAGGCCGATGGCCCATGCCGTGCGGAGGATGGTGCCCATGTTACCGGGCTCTGAAACACGATCGAGAACAAGTGTAAATGGTTCCGCAAGTTGTTCAGGCGGAGTAGGTTCAGGCCTGTTTAAAATAGCCAGGATGCCTTGTGGGGCCAATGTGTCCGACAATTGTGCAAGTTCTTTGTCTGAAATGACTTCCGGTGAAAGATCATGACGCGTGGCGAAGACGGCCAATTGGCGGGCATCGTCAGTTTTGGCGAATGAATCGGAGAAGAACAGAGTGTCGATCCATTCAGGACGGCGTGTGACGGCTTCACGGCAGCAACGGAGGCCTTCGGCGATGAACTGGTCGTTCTTCCGACGGCTATGATGGCTGGCGGTTGCCTGGCATGTTTTGCGTAACCGATTGGTAATTGGCATATTGCTATTCCTTTGGAAGTACGCAGAACGTGATGCAGACCCAATGGCAGACAGAGCCGCCGAGAACGAAAAGATGCCCGATAAAATGCATGTAAGGAACTTTGTCCATGATAAAGAAGACGACGCCCACCGTGTAGGTGATGCCTTCAGCCAGTAGGACCGCGAAGCCAGTCGAGCTGAGAGTTTGGCGGAGCTGCGGAAAGGCGACGACAATCATCCACCCCATGATGAGATAGATGGGCAACGTCAGAATGTCCGATAATTTTGGCTTGCAAAGGCATGAAATAAGAATTCCCGCGACGGCGAGGCCCCATTGCAAGCCGAAGATCGTCCAGCCTATCTTCGGGGGAAGGAGCATCAGTACACATGGTGTGTAACTTCCTGCGATTAAAAGAAATATACCACAGTGATCCAGAATCTGGAAGATGCGTTTCGCACGGAAGTTCGTGAACACATGGTAGAGCATGGAGAACGTGTAGAGCAGGATCAATGCCGTTCCGAAAATAGCGCATCCAGTGACGTCTTTCGCAGTGCCGACTTGCGCGGAAAAGACGCACATGAGCGTCAGTCCGACGATACCGAAGATGACGCCGATGAGATGGGAGATGCCGTTGGCCCACTCTTCCCCACGGCTGCGATGGAACTGCTCCAGACACATCTGAAGCCAGTTCTCATGCTTGGCGCGTTCGATTTCTTCTGGGGATGGAGTGGACATGGGAGGCTAATGGCCTATGGCTAATGGCTTATGGCTAATGGCCTATGGCTTATGGGGTTATGGTGGTTAGAACAAGCCGTGGACTTTGCCTGTGTTGACATCGACGTCGATGCGGCGGAAGCCTGGATCGGAACCCGTTCCGGGCATCAGTTTGATGTCGCCGGCGACGGGAACGACGAAGCCCGCGCCTTTATAGACAAGAATGTCGCGGACAGGCAGGGTGAAGCCGCGCGGGCGGCCTTTGACGGTCGGATCGTGGGAGAGACTGAGGTGCGTCTTGACCATGCATGTACCCATGCTGGCCAGTTCCGGATCCTTTGAGAGTTGTTCGAGTTTCTCCTGCGCAGCAGGGAGGAATTCGACGCCGTCTGCTCCATATACTTCCTTTGCAATGAGTTCGACGCGTTCTTTGAGCGGCGTGTCGAGATTGTAGAGGAAGTGGAAGTTGTTCGGTTCGTTCGCGGCGGTCTTGACGGCTTCGGCCAGTTCGATGGCACCTTCGCCGCCTTTGAGCCAATGCTCGGACAGGGCCGCATAGGCGCCCGCCTGTTCGGAAATCTTGCGGACGAGGGCGATTTCCGCCGGCGTGTCCGTGTAGAAGCTGTTGATGCAAACGACAGGCTTGACGCCCGCCTTCTTGACGGTTTCGATATGGGCGAGGAGGTTATCGCAGCCTTTTTCGAGCAGGCCGAGATTTTCCTTCGTGTAGGCTTCGTCTAGTTTCAGACCGGGCTTGACTTCGGGGCCGCCGCCGTGCATCTTAAGGGCGCGAATGGTGGCGACGACGACGACGCAGTCCGGTTTCAGGCCGGAATAACGGCATTTCAGATTCCAGAACTTTTCGAAACCGATGTCCGCACCGAAGCCGGATTCCGTGACATGGTATTCGGAAAGGGCGGTTCCAATCTTATCTGCGATGATGGAACTCTGTCCGATTGCGATGTTTGCGAACGGTCCCGCATGGACGAGAATCGGCTGGCCTTCGATGGACTGCATGAGTGTCGGATTGAGGGCTTCGACCATCCAGGCGGTCATCGCGCCATCGACTTCCAAGTCGGCCGTCGTGACAGGGGCGCCGGATTTCGAATAGGCGACGACGATTTTGCCGATGCGTTTGCGCAGATCCGCAAGATCTTCCGCGACAGCGAGAATGGCCATGATTTCGGAGGAGACGGAAATGGCGAAGCCGGATTCCATTTCGAAGCCGTCCATCTTGCCGCCTTTGCCGATGGTGATGTTGCGGAGAGCCTGTGCGCAGAAGTCCATGATCCACTTCATTTGCACACGGTTGGGATCAATGTCAAGGCGTTTGAGATTGCGTTTGGCGAGCTGTGCGTCGTCATAGTTGCGTTCATGCTGCATGCGGGCGGTGAGGGCGACCATGGCGAGATTGTGGGCGTTGGTGATGCGGTCGATGTCGCCCGTGAGGCCTAATGAGAACGGCGTCAACGGGATGCATTGCGCGAGACCGCCGCCGGCCGCGGAACCTTTGATATTGAATGTCGGTCCGCCGGAGGGCTGGCGGATGCCGCCGGAGACGCGTGCGCCGAGTTTGCCGAGGCCTTGGACAAGACCGAGCGTGGTGGTGGTCTTGCCTTCGCCGAGCGGCGTCGGCGTGATGGCGGTCACATCGATGTATTTGCCTTTTGGAGCGTCTTTTAGACGTTCCAGAACGGCCTTCTGGTCAATACGTGCCAGCTGCCGTCCCCACGGGATGAGTTCGGAGTCCAGAACGCCGAGCTTGCGTGCGATTTCCTGCACGGGGAGCATGGTTTCTTCTGCGGCTTCTGCGATTTGCCAGTCTGCGAGTTTGGTTGGATCCAGCATGGGTTGCTCCTGATTATGGCTTCAATATGATTGAAAAATATTATTATAAAGGTATAAAATCAATGTTCAAGGACTTGGATTCTGAAATTCGTCAACACGCCGTATTTGTTGTAGAACGCCTCGAGAGCGGTTGTGACAGTCATGACATTTTTCGGGTTGTTGAGTTCATTCTCGAATGAACGGACAGGATTGGCGGTGCCATAGACGGGAGGCGTCTTGGTGATGGTTCTCCTTTCGAGCCAGCGGGCGGCGAAACCACCGTCGATATCCACTAAGTTGGAGGGGCGTCCATATTTGGCGACCATTTCATCAAAAGTGGAAGTTCCTGCCTTCCAAGTACTTCGTGCATCTGCAAACGCTGCCCGCTCACTTTCGAACGTGGAGACGCTCGATGTTTCGCAGGCCGGCAGAAGAAGCATCGCGAAAAGGCAGATAATGATTTTTAATGATTTTTCCATTGTGGCGTCCATCTCTGGAAATGAATTACTTGAGAATGTCGAGACCGATGTCGATGGAGCGGACGCTGTGGGTGAGGGCGCCGCTGGAGATGAAATCAAGACCGAGCTTGCGGAGGGAGGGGAGGCGTTCGAGCGTGATGTTGCCCGATGCTTCCGTCTTGGCGCGGCCGGCGATGATTTTGATGGCTTCAACCATCATGTCGTTGGACATGTTGTCGAGCAGAATGTATTCGACGCCGGCATCGGCGGCTTGACGGACTTCGTCGAGATTGTCCGCTTCGATTTCTATTTCAAGTTTGGGATATTTTTCGCGGCACTGGCGGACGGCCCATGCGATGGAGCCTTCGCCGACCGATTTGGCCATTTCGCGGTGGTTGTCTTTGATCATGATGCGGTCGAACAGACCGAAACGGTGGTTCTGCGCGCCGCCGACTTTTACGGCGTATTTTTCAAGCATGCGCAGGCCAGGCGTGGTCTTGCGCGTATCGAGCAATTTCGTCTTGGAATCGCCGAGCGCGAGAACGTATTGGCGCGTCATAGTTGCGATGCCGGAGAGGCGTTGCATGAAATTCAACGCACAGCGTTCGCCTGTGAGAATGGGTTGCGCCTTGCCGCAGACGACGGCTAGTTCCGTTCCAGGCTTGCAGAAATCGCCTTCCTGCACAAGCGGCTGGAAGTCCAGACTGCGGTCGAGCTCATGGAAAATGGCTTTCACAACAGGCAGTCCCGCGCATACGCAGGGTTGCCGTGTGATGAAACGTGCCTCTGTTTCAAGCTTTTCCGGCACGACGGCAAGCGTCGTCGCGTCGCCCGAGCCGATGTCTTCGGCGAGAGCAAGACGGCAGATATTGGAAAGAACTTCTGGTTCGAGTACGGGAGCTGTCATGGCGGGAGTCTCCGTCGGTTGATTATTTGTATATGGTTAAGGCGTTTATTCCGTTTTGTGGCAGAATTGGATGATGCAGACAAGCGAGAAGAGGGCAATGGTCTGAAGCAGGATAAGGAAGAATCCGTATGCGGGAAGCCATAGGAGTGTGGTCGCCCCCGCGCCTTGTATCAGGCAAAGAAGGCAGACGAGCAGGACGGCTTGCGGCCGCGTCAGCCCGAGCTGGACGAAACGATGCGAAATATGGCGGTTGTCGCCGACATAGATCGGTAGATGGAGGCGCATGCGGATGATGACGACGGCTACGGCATCAAACAGCGGAAGGCTGAGGACGAGTAGCGGGATGAGTACGGGAGCGGGCGTGGGGCTTTCGTTCGGAAGATAGAACGTCGTCAGAAGACCCGTAACGGCAAGGCAGAAGCCGAGAAAATGACTGCCGCCATCGCCCATGAAAATTTTGGCGGGCGGACGATTGTGCATCAAGAAACCAATGGCGACGCCGCCCGTGACGGCGGATAGCATGGAGACGAAATGCTGTCCGCGGACGGCGGCGATGAAAAAGAAGAAGAAGGCGGCGATGGCGGCGATGCCACCACATAATCCGTCCATATTGTCAAGAAAATTAAGCACATTGACGATGGTGACGATCCACAGGACGGTGACACACCAGCCGAAAATCGGATTTTCAACAAACAGGAAGACGCGGATGCCAGACGCGGCGACGCAACCCGCTATCACAAACTGCCAGAGAAACTTGAATTTGGCACTGAACGCATTTTTGTCATCGCACATGCCAAGAATGCAAAAGGCGCTCGCACCCAAGATGATAGCAATCATTTTGGGGAGGATGGCGTTGATGCCGTCCAAAAATGGCGCAATCCTTCCGCCTGCGATGGACGGCGCGAGTTTGGCGATGGCGAGACCGCCGACGATGACGACGAGCCATGCAGATGTCATGCCGAGGCCGCCGAGCACGGGCGTGGGCGCTTTGTGAGACTTGTGGGCTTCCTGTTTCGGCTTGTCAACAAAGCCCCAGCGGGGGGCGAGCTTGCGGCAGAGGCCAGTCGTGACGGTCGCCAAAATGGCGGCCGAAAGCCAAGCTGCGATGTAGAGGATGTTCCATGACATGGTGGTTATTCGAAGATTTGGCGGATGTTTTCCGGCGGACGGGAGGGCCGTCCGGTTTTGGCGTTTAAAAAGACGAGCGTGACGTCGCCATCGACCAGCAGGACGCCGTCGCGTTTGACTTCGCAGACGGTTTTCAGCTTCAGTCCGTCGAAATCGACGATGCGGGCGGTGACGTCCAGCAGGTCGTCATAACGGGCGGGGCGATGGTATTTCGCATGCGCGTCAAGAACGGGCAACATGAATCCTTGCTCTTCTATCTGCTTGTAGGACAAGCCATTCTGGCGGAGGAGCTCCGTCCGCGCACGTTCGAAAAGCATGAAATAGTTGGCGTAGTAAACGACGCCCATCTGGTCCGTATCGGCGTAGCAGACTCTGTATTGTGTTGTGTATTCAGGAGTCATTGGCGCGGATTTTTCTGCATGTGTTCGACCATTTTGTCCACGACTTCGTCTGGCGTCATGTTGTCTGTATTGATGACGAGCGAGTCTGCCGCGGGCTTCAGGGGGGCGACGGCGCGGGTTGAATCGAGATGGTCACGAAGTTTGATCTGCTCGGCGACTTCCTTCAGCGTTGTGCCGTCTTTGAAATCGCCCTGTTTCAGACGGCGTCTTGCGCGTTCTTCCGCACTGGCCGTGATGAAGAATTTATAGGTTGCGTTTGGGAGGACAACCGTCTGTATGTCTCTCCCTTCCATGATGATAATGGGCAGTTTGGCGCAGTCGCGCTGCTTTTGGAGCATCCAGTCGCGGACTTCGGGGATGGCGGCCACCTGCGAGACGACATCGGAAACTTCCTTCGAACGGAGGAAGGCGTTATCGACTGGCTTGTCGTTGAAGAACAGCTCCAGTTTGTTCGCGTCGTTATCGAGGCGGTATTCCAACGTCCACTGCGGCAGAAGTTTCACGAGCTCCTGCGGATTTTTTTCCGGATCGATGCCGAGGTTGTAGGCGGCTCCTGCGACAGCGCGATACATTAGCCCCGTGTTGACGTAGAGGCCGTTGATTCTTTCCGCCAGCAGTTTGGCGTCCGTACTTTTGCCTGACGCGGCAGGCCCGTCTATGGCTATTTGAAGTGTCATGGCTTTCTCCTCTTATAATATGGTAATTAAGGTGTTTTCTCCTCTGTTTCCAGTTGCTCCATGGACGGAGCCGAATGCCGGAAGGCCTTGATGAATTTCGGCAGACGGATGAAGTCGTTGAACGTGATATAGACCATCAGGAAAATCAACAGCCCTGCGAAGATGTTCTGCAACCATGAGACAAGCTTGACGGGAAGCGGCCTGCGGATGATCGCCTCGATGAAGGCGAACATGATGTGGCCACCATCTAAAACAGGGAATGGCAACAAGTTAACAAACGCGAGAGAGAATGTGATCAGAATGATGAGCGACATGCCGCCGCGCAGCCCTTCGCTTTTCAGCGTGCCCCACAGAAGGGCGCTGATGCCGACGACGCCGCTCATGTGCTTCACCTTCACCTGCGACTTACTGGTTTGCGTGCCGCTGATTTTGGACGTGATTGGCTTGAACAGCAATGAAAGCGTTTTCGCCGTTTGGTTGAAGACATCCGTAAATTGCTTCCATGGCGTGAGATGGACGATGGCCTTCGGTGGCGTGTCGTCCAGTTCGACACCGATGAGATAGCGGTCTCCCGCTTCACGTGCGGAGAGGTTTTCAATCGTTATTTCATGGCCGTCCCGTTCGAGGACGATTGTCATCGGGGCACCTTTGGAATTTTTCACAAGTTCCGTGAAGGCCGTTGCTTCCGTGATTTCAACGCCGTTGAGTTTCAAGACGCGGTCTTGATATTTGAGTCCTGCTTCTTCTGCGGGACTGTCTTGGAAGACGTTTTTGATGATGACGGCGAAGACGAATCCGAGACTTTTCGCGTTGCGTTCCGCTGGAAGTTGGACGGAAAGCGGCATCTCCTTGCCGTTACGTGCGATAAGAAAGTCCGCCGTTGTCGCAGACGGATTCTCCTGTAGCGTTTCGAAAAGCGATCTTGTCGAGGCGACGGTCTTTCCGAAGACGGAAAGCAACTGGTCTCCAGCCTTGAAGCCGGCGGCTTCCGCCGGTGATCCAGGAAGGATGCCGCTGACGGCGATTGGATTGCGGGCGGAGTAGAACGGGACGCCGAGGCCTTCGTAAAGCGGATTCGGAAGTTGCTCATAGGCAATCTCCAAGGGCGTATTTTCGCCGGGCCGGACAACCGTCAACGTGGCTTGCGGCAGGCCGTTGTAGGCGTGCATTTCATACAATTGGCTGAAGCCGTTCTGTAAAGCCTTGCCGTTGACATGGGTGATGCGGTCATATGGACGTAGTCCCGCCTGCCATTCAAGACCAGGCTGCGGCGTGTAGGTGATGTCGCTTTCATGTCCTTTTTTGTCACGAATTGTCAAGGCGACAGGCTCCAGCTGTTCGACGGGCGGTAGTTTCAGAGAGTCTTTGAGGCTTTCCCAATCGTATGTCAAATCGTCGATAGAACCGTCATAGGGGACGCCGTTGACGGCGACGATCACGTCGCTTTCCTTCAAACCGTCTTTATATAAAGGAAGGATTTTGGGGACATCGACGACGATGCAGGAGCTGGCCGGCGGATTTTTCCAGACGCCGACGCCCCACATGACGGTCGCGAGAACGAAGCCGAAAAGGATGTTGAAAAACGGTCCGGCAAAGGCAGTTACGGCGCGAGCCATCGGTGCGCCGTGGGGCAGTTCGCGGCCGTCTTCCGTTTTCGTCGTTTCGGCCGTGTCCAGCTGCGGGATGGAGACGAAGCCGCCGAACGGCAGCCAGCTGATGACGTATTCGATGCCGCCTTTTTTGAAGCCCCAGATCTTCTTGCCGAAGCCGATGGAGAATTTCTCCACGACTAGCTTCTGCCAGATGGCCGCGAGCAAGTGGCCGAATTCATGGATGAAAATACAGAATCCGAAGAAGAAAACGGTGAAGAGGATGATGGCGATGTTGGCGATGATAGTCATATTTTTATCGGTTGTTTGGATGATGTTTAAATGCTGCGGTCAAGGGACTTGGATTTCCCAAATGCCCCAATGTCGGTTGCGGTTTGAGCGGAAGAAGATGGACTTGCCGTCTGGTGCCCAGACCGGCATGTCATCAAGAGCTTGCGATGACGTGACTTGTGTCAGATTGGAGCCATCCGCGTCCATGATCCAGATGTCTGTATCCTCTTGGGATTGAGGCGCATTGATGTTGGCCGCGAAGGCGATTCGTTTCCCATTAGGCGACCAGGCGGGCTGCTTGAAGGATGCGGGGCTGTTCTTCGGGGAGAGCTGATCCAGGAGGGAACCGTCTGATTCGATTTTGTAAATGGCCGACGGATTGCCGTTTTGGAAGGCGATTCGGCGGCCGTTTGGCGACCATGCGGGGCATTCGCCGTTGCAGAACAACTCCGGCAGGATGTTTTTCGGGCCGTTCAGCGTGAACGACCATATTTGCGGGGCGGCTAGATTGTCCGGCTGATAGACCGTGACGAGCACGGTATGGCCGTCGCGCCGAATTTGCGGATTCATCATGATCTGCTCGCTGGAATGGACTAGATCCAGTTTCTGTTTGTCTGAATCGGCGGGCTGGAGGCGGCATTTCCAAAGGTCGAGGCGGCCTGTCCTGTTGGAGGCGAAAAGCACGTCGGAGTTTTTCGTGACAGATGGTGTGAGATCAATGTTTCCTTTTGTTATAATAATTTGATTCTGAGTTGGTTGAGCGGTTGGATAGTGGATGAGCCAGACTTCGTGTTTGGTAGGTTTTTCTTGCGTTTGGACGAGCACGGAAGCCAGAATGCCGTCGCCTTCTGGGAGAAGGACGAAGCTGAGAATCTGCATTTGTTCGCCAGTCAATTGGACATGGGAAACGGGCTGGATGTTCCCTGGTTCATTGAATGTGCTTTCAGCGCGGAGCATCTTGGAGACCAGTTGGGCTCGCCCGTATTTCGACGGCTTGATTGTCCAATAGAGATGGCCTGGATTTTCAGGCTTGAGCTTGGCGGATAGGATCGCTTCCGCCGTGGCCGGAGAAAAGTCAAGCTTCTCTTCCTTGAAGGCGCTTTTGCGGAAGGAGAGTTCGGCTTTCTCCTCTTGGTTGGCGGGCAATGCGAATTCGACGGGCGTCTGGCCGATGTGGGCGCCGTTGAGGAAAACATCCGCTTCAGGCGGTTCGCTGACCGCCTTGAACTGCTTGTTCAGGACGATCTCCATGGGAGATAATGTGGAATATGTAATGGTCGTTTCCGTTGGGGCGCAACCCTTTGCGGAAATGGTCGCCTTGGCGGAACAGAACGGAAGGACATAGATGTCCGCTGGGGCGCGGAGCGTATCTTGTCCGACCGTCACATCCGCGCCGTCCGGTATGACTTGGACGGTGACATGGTGGCAGCCCGTCATCAGGAGGATGAACGGCAATAGGATGGAGAAGAGTCTATACATCAGGTTTTGATTCCAGTTGAAAACGATGGTAAAACTAAATAATATAACAAGAGCGGCGTGAATAAACAAGAAATCAGACAAAATCGCTGTCCCTTGCCCATGAAAGTTCACAGATTATTCGTTATAATCAATGAAATTTTACTGGCAGGTTTGACTCTTTACGTTACATTATGTATAAAAGATGAATGGCCTTTGTTAAGGGGAGGACAATGAGGGAGTGTTTGACGACGATACGCGGTATGAACAAAAGTGAGTTGTTGGCATTGCTGGAACGATTGGAAATTCATCCCAGTCGCAGATTGGGGCAGAATTTTTTGATTGATCCGAACATGCTGGATTCTCTGGTCCGTAGCGCAGGTGTGACGGAAGGAGACAGAGTTTTGGAAATCGGTCCGGGCACGGGTACGCTGACGGAGCGGATGCTGGCGGCTGGCGCTCGTGTGCAAGCCATTGAATTGGACCATCGTCTGGCAGGTTATCTGCGGGATGAACGGTTCAAGGATGACAAGGCGTTTTCGCTGTTGGAAGCGGATGCATGCCGAACAGATTTGGACAGTCTGATGGGAGAGGCTCCGTTCCGCTGCGTGGCCAATCTGCCATACAGTTGCAGTTCGCAACTGCTGGCGTCGCTGACAAGCATGGCCAACCAGCCGCAGGATATTCATGTCCTGTTGCAGAAGGAGATGGCGGACCGTCTTACCGCGAAAGCGGGCACGAAGGAATACGGCGTGCTGACGGTCCGGCTGGGCTTGCTGTATGAAATTTCGACTGTAAAGACGATCCCGAAAAACGTCTTCTTCCCTCCGCCGGAGGTGGTTAGCGCGTTTGTTCGGATGCGGTTGCGGCCGAAACGACCGCCTCGCGACATCATGGCCTCCGTCTCCCATGTGGCGGGCCTTGCCTTCGGGCAGCGCCGCAAGAAGACATGCCGGATGCTGGAGCCGGAATATGGGGCTGAACGCGTGGCGGCGGCTTTTGCGGCCGCTTCGCTGACGGAAGATGTTAGGGCGGATGCCATTACGCCGCAGGCGTATGTGCGTTTGGGAATGGAGTTGATGCAACATTAAGTGATAGGAGAAAGATATTATGGGTGAGATTTTAGGAATTTTGAAAGATGCGTTCTTCCAGAGCGACATTATTGGCCGATTGATTGTGATCGCGTTGGGCGTCGCGAGTGTCATCGCGTGGTCGATCATGCTATATAAAGGCTTGCAAGTCTTCTCGTTACGCGCCGCCTGCCAGAAATTCAACAGGGAATTTGTAGGAAGTAACAGTGTTCTGGCTCTGGGGATTCGGCTGAATGCGGAAGAAGGGCCGTTGCAGGCCATTTGCGACGCGGGCTTCAAATCGTTGAAAGAGACGCTGAGCGCCGGTGGCGGAGATGACAGAAGCCTGATGTTCGGCGAGTTGCCGCGTCAGTTGACGGATGCGGAGATTGAAAAAGTCCGTACATCCATGACATGCAGCCTGAACGTCCAGCGGATGCAGATGATGGACCAGATGGTGATTCTTTCGACCATCGTGTCGCTGTCGCCGTTCTGCGGTCTGTTCGGAACAGTGTGGGGCGTCATGATGACGTTTGTGCAACTGGCTGCGCAGCAAGGGAAAAAGGCGGATTTGGGACAATTGGCGCCTGGCGTCAGCGGCGCGTTGCTGACAACGGTCGTCGGTCTGATGGTCGCCATTCCGTCGGTGTTCGGTAACAATATCATTTTGAACATGATCGACAAGATCTGCGCGGACATGGACATGTTCGTGGAGATGTTCATCGCCAAATTGCGTTTGGAGAGGGTGAAAGGCCAGCAGGAAGGATGAACGCATGATGAACTCACGTTACAATTCAGTGTCGAAGACCATCGGGACGATTGACATCACGCCTCTGATGGACTTGACGTTCATGCTGCTCATCATCTTCATCATCACGGTTCCCGCATTGGAATTCACGACGGAAGTGACTCCGCCGGACATGAATACGCCGACAGTTGTGGAGCAAATCGAGAATAAAGTGATGTTGACGATGAATGAGAAAGGCGAAGTCAAATTGGAGGAGACGCCGGGCAACCAGAGGCTGGTTGCCGCGAATATGCTTGAGGAAGAATTGGCGGCGGTGTTCGGCCGGAGGCCGGATATGGCGCTGCTGATTCAAGTCGATGGCAAACGGCCGTATGACGATGTGATTATGTTGCATCGCTCGGCGGGGCATGTCGGCATCAAGAATGT
>JAFZIJ010000032.1 GCA_017554445.1 Victivallales bacterium | reverse complement strand
CATATGCTGCTAATGATTTCTCCATGTCAGTCACTAAAGTAACGCCTCTGCTTCCGGAAGACATTCAGCAACGGTTTGATTTCATCCAGCAAACACTTGCGAATCAAAAACTTGCATCGCCAGTTCTCGCATTGGACAACGAAGGCAAGCCTGCTTTCGGCGTCCAAGTCCGTTCCGTCGAATATAACGGCCAGACGATTGTGAATCTCTGCAATCAGACGCGCCGTCCCGTCATCGTCAATCTCACGAAAAACGGCGAACTCGTCTCATCAATGGATTTGCTCTCCCTCACGGAGCAGCCCGCCATCATGGTGCTCCCTCCAGTGCATCCGTTTATTTTAAAGGTAAAATAATTTCGGATTTTCAAGCTATTGCTTTAAGCTTTAAGCTTTAGGCTTTAAGCTCTTACGGCTCCTAAAAGGAGCCATAAGACTACAGTACTTTCGCCAAAAAGTCTTTCAGGCGGGGGTGCTTCGGCTGCGCGAAAAATTCATTCGGCGTGTTCTGCTCCATGATGATGCCTTCGTCCATGAACAAAACACGTGTGCCAACTTCACGCGCGAAGCCCATCTCATGCGTCACGACAACCATCGTCATGCCGACTTGCGCCAATTCCTTCATCAGGCTTAAGACTTCTCCGACCATTTCCGGATCCAATGCCGACGTCGGTTCGTCAAACAGCATGACGTCCGGATTCATTGCCAACGACCGCACAATCGCCACGCGCTGCTTCTGGCCACCGGACAGCATGTTCGGATAGGCGTCCGCCTTCTCCCAGAGTCCGATACGCTTCAACAACGAAGTCGCTTTCTCATACGCTTCGTCTTTGGACATCAATCCTTTCTGGATCGGCGCCAACGTGATGTTCCTCATGATGGTCATGTGCGGAAAGAGATTGAAATGCTGGAACACCATGCCCATCCGCTGCCGCAGATTATCGACCTTGCAGCCAGGGGCCGTGATCTCCTCACCGTCAACCCAAATCTGCCCCGCCGTCGGCTTCTCCAGCAGATTCAAACAACGCAAAAACGTGCTCTTTCCTGAACCGGAAGGCCCGATGACGACGACTTTTTCGCCTTTCTTGATCGTCTCGTCGATGCCTTTCAAAACTTCATGGTCGCCAAAGCTCTTCCACAGCCCGCGAACCTTGATCGCAACGTTATCCTTATCCATATCAGCCATTTCCGTATCCCCCTGTCACTTGCGGTCGCTCGCCTGCAACGTCTTTTCCAGCTTCTTCTGGAAGAAGGTCAAAATCGTCACCATCAGCAGATAGAAAGCCGATACGAACAACAACGGGATGAACGCGTCAAATGTCCGCGCACGAACCAACGCCGCCGCCTTCGTGATATCGACGACCGCGATATAACCGACGATGGACGTCTCTTTCAGCAACGCGATCAGTTCGTTGCTCAAGGCTGGCAACACGTTTTTAAATGCTTGCGGCAGAACAATCAGACGCATGGTTGCCGCCGCGCTCAACCCCAGCGAACGGCCTGCCTCCGTCTGCCCTTTGTCAATGGCCATGATGCCCGCGCGGACAATTTCCGCGACATAGGCGCCGGAATTCACGCCGAAACCAATAATCGCGACGAGAATTCCATCCGCCGTCGCGAACACGACAAACGCCCAGATCATCAACTGAACGACAACCGGCGTCCCGCGGAAAACCGTCAGATAGACATTCAAAAATCCATCCCAAAGACGCAGCAAAATACGTCCGAGAAATTCCAGACGGCGCGTCTTGAAAAACAATTTGAGGGAGCCCATGATCGTATAAGGCCCCACCTGGTAGTAATAGACTTTCGAAATGGCCACCGCCACACCGATCGCCACGCCGACAAACAGCGCGCCAAGTGTGATGATCAGCGTATGCTTGATACCGTCCAGAAATATCTGGTAGCGGTTGTCAACAATGAACGTGCGCACGACCGCGTCACGACAAAATGAAATGATTCCAGTTAGCCAATCCATAACCACCAGACTTTAATGATTCAGGACAACCGCCATACCCATACGGCCATCTAATAAGAAAACGCCTCCCTCTTTCAACGGCCGTCCTTTTGACGGCCGCCCATTCACTGCATTAACACCGCGTGCGCCTCCGTGGAGACGCACGCGGCCAGAAATTCAACAGTTTGAATTACTTGTCGCCTTCGGAGGAGGCGTTCTGGTGGTCGATGGCGGCCTTGTCGTAGGAGCCATCCTGCTTCATTTCATGGATGATTTCGTTCACAATGGCGAGCAAGTCTTCATTGCCCTTCGCGACGATCATGCCGAATTCTTCCGGAGCCGCGAGGCCCTGGCCGTCTTTCTTCAGCATTTCAAAGCTGTCCATGTCATTCTTGGAAGCCAGCGCCATGGCGACCAGCTTGTCGATGACAACGGCGTCCAGCTGGCCGGCCTTCATGGCGACGACCGCGTCAGGAGCGTTGTTGTAGGATTTGATTTCGGTCTTCGTGTCTTTCAGGACGCCTTTGTTGATGGCGTCTTCAACCATCATGTAACCAGTCGTGCCGTTCTGGCCGCCGATCTTCTTGCCGGCCAAATCTTCCACGAATTTGATGGCGGAGCCTTTGGGGACGATCAGATACTGCACGGACTTGTCAAACACGTCGCTGAAATCAACGAGTTGCTTGCGTTCGTCCGTGATGGTGAAGCCGGAGGCGCCCAGATCAGCCTTGCCGGTCTGGACCGTGCCGATGATGCTGTCAAACTCGGCGGAAACGACTTCAGCCTTCACACCGATCTTCGCGGCAATACGGTTCACGATGTCGATTTCGCAACCGACAATCGCCTTGTCCTTGCCAAGGTACTCGTACGGCGGGAATTCAGGATTCGTGTAAACGACCAGCTTGCCGGCCTTGCGGATGGCGTCCAACTTGCCAGTTGTCTCCTTTTTGCAACCGCTCACCAAGACCATCGCGACCAACGCCGCAACCATGATTGACATGTACTTTTTCATGTTTCTACCCTTCTTTTGTTTTGTTTTGGATTGAATGCCTAGTCTGGAAAAGACAAGACATGCAAACTAATAATTTATTACATATTGGAAATTATTCAATTCAGATTATCTTATAACATTGTACAATGCTAAAAAGTCCGCTTGTTGTGTCATGGTTCTGTCATGAATCTTTATGCTATCATAACATTACTTTATATTGCTCTTTCAGCAATACACATTCCGATTTTCGGCCCGTTTTACGCCGAAGACTGCCTGGCGCCCATTATTGCGGGGCTTCTGCTCGTCCATCGTCCGTCGTTACGCCATCCAATCTTCCTGCCGTTGATCGTCATCGCGGCCATCACGGCCATCCATTTCCTGCAAGGTGGCGAAAACGCCTACAATCTGGCCGTGCTCATCTATCTGGCAGGTCTCTATCTATTTGCAAGACAGTCCGATCCGTCGAAAAAGGCCATGTTCATCTGCGGCGGTGTGCTTCTTTCCTTATTTATAATAGGATTTCTTGGCGACGCCGTCGCCTTTTTCCTCTTCCACATCCGCGACACAGGTCTCGTCTTTCTGGGCGACGACGTCGCCCAAACGGAAAATCTCTCCTTCCTGGCCCGCCGTTACGCCTTTCTTTTCGGCAATCCCAACGTGCTCGGCTCCTTCTACGCTCTTCCCATGTTGTTGTTCCTACGTGGTTTGGAAGAAAAAGCGCATTCATTCGACTGGAAGAAATGGCTGTTGTTGCTCGCGTTTCTCGCTCTCTCCCTCCTGCCACTCGTCTCCACATTCAGCAAACACGCCATCATGACAGGCGCCGTGATTCTCGCCTTCTTCGCCAACAGCCTGCAAGACAAATATCCACGCCTTGTCCGCGGCTTCTGGCTGCCGATTCTGCTTGTCGGTCTTGTCTGCGAATCGACCGTTCTCTTCGTCACATTCCCCGTGAAATCCACGCCGCCATTCATCAACATGACAACTGGCATGTACGCCATCCATCAGACCATCTATGCGCGAATGCCGTTCACATCGCCGTCCGCTTGGCTCATCGGCTCCAGCCCCGCCAAAATTCGCCAGCTCTATCCAACACTTGCGGACGTTCCCTCCATCCACCGCACATTATTGCAATACAACGCGTTGGACAATCTGGAGATGTTCTCCACCTTCATGGATCCGCACAACGAATATCTGAATCTGGCCGCTTTCTATGGCATTCCCGCCTTGGCTGTCATTATCACGTTTTTCATTCGGATGGCCTTGCAAAGACAAGCCTCCCGTTATGCAACGTATTTTCTTCTGGCGTTCGCGTTCGCATGTCTTTGGGACGACCTGCTTTCCAAACGTTGGATCTGCTTGGCGTTCGCCTTCCTCCCCTGTTCTGAAAATCCACGTAAAACAACCACCACAGACGCATGTATCTCCCAATAAGCAACTGGTTTGACGACACCTACGAAATCTGCGACAATCTCTATCCCGCCGGCAGCCCGGAGCGTTGCGTCGAACGACATGTGATCAAACTCGACGCCGACCTACGGCAGTTTGTCGTCGAAGCCTGCCAGCTTGGCAAGCTCCACCATCGGACTCATCAGGCGGAAATGCTCCATGAACTGGAAGCCAACCACTGCCCGAAACTCGCCCCATGGCTTCCAACGCGCGCCCATGAATGGGGTGCCGAATGGGGCGAACTTTTCTGGCAGATCCGCCCATGGATTGACGGAAACGAGCTGCCACGAGACACATACGGCAACGACGAATGGCGCGGAACTGTCATGGCGGACTTTCTCATCGCGTTGAAAAAATCATCCGCGGACTTCCACTGCCATGTCACGCCATTCTCCATCTGCGAATACATCCGCGCCCTCCTTCCGCGCATCCGCGAAAAGAATCCTGCCTTGCTCGACGACCTCCTGCCCATCTGGCAGGAATTGGATGAATTCTCCCACGCGGAAATGACGCTTCCCATCGAATTCTGCCACGGCGACTACCACCCGAACAACGTCCTGTGGGGCGACGGACAGCTCAACGGCGTCATCGACTGGGAGTTCTCCGGCCACAAAGTCGCGGGTTATGACGTCGCGACGCTTCTTGGCTGTCTTGGCATGGACAATCCCGAATTTCTCACCGCCCCCATGGCCTTTTCCCTTCTGAACACATTGAAGGCCAACGATTTCTTTACGGACAACACATGGCATTGGCTGCCCGACTACATCGCCGCCACGCGCTTTGCATGGATGCGCGAATGGTGTTGGTCCAACAACAAGGAACTCATCATCCAAGAGCTTGATTTCCTTTGGCTTATCCTTGACAATCGCGATTTCCTCCGCTCCCGCTGGAAGCTGGCTTAATATCGTCAAAAAAATTTGGGAAAAATCCAATTATATATATTTTTTTTAATAGATATATGATATAGTATTCTTCACAACGTATCATCTCTTGAAGTCATCAGACATCCGTCTCAAGGAGCTTACGGCATGCGAAACCAACCGGTGATCATCATCCATCTGATTTTGATTGTGATACTTGCAATAATCGGCTGTTTCCTGTTCATGGACATGCGCCATGTCGATGAACGGCACCCCAATGTGGAAATCGTCAAGGAAAACACGGAAGGAGAAGATCATTCCGAAAAAGGCAAGCCTGTCTCCAGACGCATGACCAAGGCCATGCGGGAGGAGGCCGTCCAGAAAATGGCGGAGGCTCTGGACGACATGACGACCGAAGATGCCTACGACTGGTTTCAGGGCATTCTGGAAAAAGATATCCAAACCTGGAGGAATCCGTCGAACAAGTCGCTTGACGATTCTGTTGAACGTGGATTCTTGCTGGACGATGAATTAGGCCGTCTTGACAGTCTTGATTATGTCAGTATCGAGGACATGATGAAGCGGGCGGAGGATCCTGATTATCTGGACAAGGAGGTGGTTGTTCGTCCTGGGCAGAAAAGAACGACGGCCAACGATTTGCATGCCTATCTGGCGGAACAGGACATGTCGCAGTTTGATGCAAATTTCCAAAAACAGTTCACGGATTTCAACGCCAGGCTGGGCGGTCTTCTGGAGAAAATGAACCATGCGCAGGAAATCCAGGAGGAGGACTGCCAGCTTGCCCTGGAATTGCTGCGGGAATTCAACGAGACGCTCAAGACCGAGCTTCTGAAACAGCATTGGGGGGCGGATTATGTGATTCTTGGGGAAATGACAAGCCAGCCGGTTCCCGTCCCGGTGTTTTATAAAAGGGATTCATCCATGGAAAAGTCGTTCAATGAATCCTTTATCGGCACCTTGTCAGGGCATAAATGGCTTTATCCACTAAAACAGCCGGAACAGGAATAAGGAGGGCGGACCATGAAAAAACAGCAAATCACATTGGCCATCGTCTTGATTCTGCTCTGCGTGGATGTCGTCCTGCTCGTCATGGACCGCAAGGTCCATGCGGAAATGGATGAACAAAGTTCTGCGACGGCGACTGGACAAAAGCCGTCCATAAACGATGTCACAAGATCCGTCAGGAATATGCTGAACGACCTTCCGGAAGATGAGGAGGGCGACTCGCCGCAGGCTGAACGTCGGCAGCTTAGGCGAAAAGTCCGTGAAGAGCGAGCCTACACGCTGATGGCGTTGGATGCGCTGCGCATGCGGATCGTCAAGGAGGCCAAGCAGAAGGCCCTGCGGGGACGAGCTGTCTGCCGGCCGTACATGAATTTGATCAACGGCCGCAACATGATGTTGCGGGGGATGGTGTGGGAAGAAGGCAACAAGATCGCCCGAAGATTGGCCAAACAGAATACGCCGCGCATGAAGGCGATGGCGGCGGAGGATAAAGAACGCATACAGAAAAAGCGTGAGCAAATCAACGCCTTCATCCATGATTTGGACACCAGCCGCTTCGACAGCGCAACCGCCAATGCCCATGCCGACTATCTGGCGGCGTTGGACGAATTCCGCGCGTTGTACAACGATCCGTCGGCCAGTTATGAAGCGAAACTGGCAGCGCAGAGCAAGGCCGACACCATGGCGGGGAAATTCGGTTCCTTGTTAAAATCCAACTATTTGGATCAAGGCTTCAATCAGGAGAAGCAGAAGAATGAGCTATACGTGTCCGCATTGAACGAGCTTCTTTGCCAGATCCGCTTCCAGGCCGAAATCAACAAGTCCGACTCAAATGATGATCCAAGCCAACAGGACAACGGACAAAAGCATGAAGGCGAGAGCTTACCTAAATAAACGATTGTCGCTACATCCAATCTTCGATAGCCTTCAACACCTTTCGCCGATCCTCCCATCGGCCTTTTTCCTTCATCTTCTCGATTGCAAGACACATGTCGTTATGCTCCTTCTGTCTTGGAACGGACAAATCCCGCTGTTTTTTCCCGAACACATGCAAGCCTCTGAAGGATTGCGGGAAACAATCAAACATAATACTCTTTCAGATAGGCGGATGCCTCGCTCTGCGTCAGATGATAGCTCCGCATCAGCCGTTGACACACCTTTTCAAGAGATTCCCCAAAGTCACGGCAGGTTGCTATCAGATTGCAGATTCCATTCTTACGCTCTTCATCGAGGGCCTTCGACGCTTCATCAAGAGCCTTCGATGACTTCTCACGCTCCTCTTCAAGGGCCTTAGAAGACTTCTCGCGCTCCTTCTCTAGGGCCTTCAAAGACTTCTCATGTTCATCTTTACGGCCTTCCCGGCGGCCTTTTTCCTTCATCTTCTCGATTGCAAGACACATGTCGTTATGCTCCTTTTGCCTTGGGACCGTCAGGCCGGCCCCCGTCAATTGATTGAACGCACGGTACAGCACCGACGGCGCGTCGCGGAACAGCGGGTCCTCGCGCGCCCTCCTCAGCATCTCCCCGTCGTCGTCCTGCGTCCGCAGAAGCCACGACATCGGCCGGAGATGCGATCTCATGCCCCAGACCTCATCCTCCCTCAGATCGACGAGCGACACGACGTTTGTCGGGCAGTCCGCCATGAACGCGCGCAGATCGGGATTTTTCACGTCAACCATGTCCTGGAGACGCATCGGCCCGCTCCACGGCTCCTTTCCTAGATACAGCGCCATGACGACGACCGGCGGCAGCGGCTCGCCGTGGCGGAGCCCCGAAAGGAACTCCGCGTTGTCCTTCAGCCTTTTCTCAGCCAGATTCCTCTCCTCGAGCCTCTCCCGGCAGACCTCCCACCGGCAGCCCGCCGACAGCAGGTTCCTCAGCGGCATGTCCAGCGCCGCCTCCGACTGGTTCTCGAGGCACATCAGCACGCAGTCGGTGCTCCCCAGGCGGCGCACGATCCCCTCGTTGACGATGTCGTTCATGCGGCTCATCCACCCGCCGCGCCGCCGCCAGCCCGCAGGCACGACCGTCTCCGGGTTCCTCTCCACCAGGCTCCGCACATCCACGGAGACCCCCGCCCGCCTGAACAGCGTGTTGAACGCGTCCGCGAACTCCGCGTCGCGCCTCATCAGCACCTTCGCCGCCATGTCTTTTCTGCCCATGAATCCACCGACTGTTTATAGTATAGCTTATTTTTATAAAATAACAAACGAATCAATTGACAAAAACAGACTATAGCACGTCGAAATGAATATTCAAGAAATTCTTTTCATTATCATGAAGAATCATATATTATCATAAAGAATCATAGGAAATCATGGAAAGTCATAAAGGGCGTTTTTGCTCATATCCATTATTCCCAACGTCTTATGGAAAATGTGGCAAAATGGCGTTTGCGGAGGCATTGGCATAAGTCACGGTGTTGTCGTTATTTGCCAACTGGATTTACTGGATTTACTAGATATTCTGGATTTAAGTGTTTTCCAGAGTCTCTGGGAAAATACCGCCCAACGGCGAGACGCCGATGGGACTTCCTTCCCCGCAGGCGAGACGCCGCCGCCACACCGCACGACGGCGAGACGCCGCCGCCACACCGGCCGTCGTTACCACGGCTTCGCTTTCACCGTCCGCGGCTTGATGAAGCGATTCTGCCGCTTGATTTCACGCCATGTTCCAGGCGTCGAAGGAACTGACACAACTGGAGCAGACGGCGGCGTGTCTGTCTCTTCCCGATGCTTTTCAGCCGGCAGCGACAGCAGTTCATCCAAATCCGCAACCGACTGTCGTTCCGTCACTTCCTCTTGTTTTTCTTTCGGCTTCAACCGTTTTTCCAACACATCCAGATTATGGCGGATGGTTGCGGAAGATGGATCCAGCCGCAACGCCTCCTGCGTCAGCAGGATGGCGTCATGTGGCGATTCGTCGGCAATCAACGTCGCCCAATTCGCCAACAACGCGGCGCGACGCGGCGATTTCAACGGCAATTCCGCCAATTCGGAACGGATTTTCTCTGCGCGATCGTGTTTCTCCGTTGCCGTTTCCTCCAACGGCGACGCGTTGACGGTAATCACTGCCAGAAGCGATAACATCAGCAATCGCGGCGTCGGTATCCACAAAGCGATCAAAAACAACACAGCCACGACGATGGCTAAAAATCTGCCCTGCCCTTTTGGCTCCTGATTCAATTCAAACGGTGAATCAAGCGAATGCGAAAAAGGAGCGGAACTCATTGCCGCGCAGGAATCTATTGTTTCTTTTGACGCCTGTGTCAACGCCGTTTCACCTGTGTCCGGATCATGCATCCAGATTTCCCCCAACGGAATTGGCTGCGGCGCGCCAAGACCGACGCATCGCCAGACGAGCGGAATCGTCCGTTCTTCCCAATAATCCATGCTTCCGCCTTGTATCTCACCATCTGACAATAAGATAGCGACGGCTGAACTCTGCGGTTCCGCCGTCGCGACCGCCTCCGCCATTTTCATCGCTGCGGCTGGATCGGAACCAGGCAAATCTTCCAACGATGGTGCCAATTGCGCTAACGCGTCACGAAAAGCCTCGCGGTCTTCCGTCGGCGGCAAGTCCAGAAACGGCGATCCGGCGAACGAAACCAATGCGACAGAGCCTTCCGATATTTCCTCAACCATCTTGTTTGCAAGGTCTTTCGCACGTTGAAGACGCGTTGCGCCATGATCGTCCGCCAGCATGCTGCGCGAACAGTCCACGACAAATACATGGACACGCCGCGACGTCTGCCGCGTCGCGGCATCCGTTCCGTTGGCGGTGGCAAGATACGTCAACAGGCAAACGCCCGCCACAATGCACGCCAGATCAACGGAAAACGGCAGTTTGAGAAAACGCCGCCGTTTCCGGCTGATGGCCAGCGACAGCATCAGCGCCAACGCCATGGCGATGATAAAAAGTTCAGAACTCATTCATTGACAAACCTTATGAGTTAAAATTCCATGACGGTGCCACGCCGTATGGAATTCATGACAATCATTTTTTCCGATTTTTTCTTCCGTTTTCATTTGGGAATCTCCATAATACAATGTAAGTTGATAACGTGACAATTCAAATGCATCTATTCACCCCCAAAGAAGAAAGGTCTCTTATGAAAATGAAAGTCGTGCAATGCTGGGATGACGGTGTCGTGACGGATATTCGTCTGACGGAAATTCTCCGCAAATACAACGCCAAAGCGACGTTCAATCTGAATCCTGGCCTCATGAAGGCGGAACGCCAACCCTGCGGCTGGGTTCATGGCAAATTCTATGGATGGAGCCATAAGGGCTTCTATGGCGGCAAGATAGGCATTGATGAATTGACGGAAATCTACGCCGGTTTCGAAGTCGCCACCCATAACTGGCGCCATGAAAACGCGGGACAAGTTCCGGACGATGTCTTCATCAAGTCCGCGACGGATACGCGCAAGTTCCTGGAAGACAAGTTCCAACGCGAATGCCGTGGTTACGCGTGGCCTTGCGGCCTCTATACGCCCTCAACCATGGCGTTGCTCCATGAAGCGGGCTTCGCCTATGGCCGCACGACGAAAAATGTCGCCGACGTGACGAAATACGACGACTCCATGGCTCTCCATTCGAACTGCCATTTCCAAGATCCGCAATTCTGGGCGAAATACGACGCCGCCAAAGCCACGGGCGTCTTCTACTTCTGGGGCCACAGCTATGAGAATTTCGAATACGACGGCTTGTGGGGGCAATTGGAAGAGAAAATCAAAATCATCACGGAAGATCCGGACACCGAATGGGGCAACGTCATTGATATCGTGAAATAAGAACTATATTATTATAAGGTATATGCGCCGTCCATGGACGGCACTTTTGCAAAATCGTTTCAAGGAGGAATAACCTATGGCGAAAATCGATAATGGCAGTGTCTGCCTGAACCATCCAAACGTCCCCGCAGTCGCGCGTTGCGCGGTCTGCCGCAAACCAATTTGCGCGGATTGCATCGTCAAGAAAGACGGCGTCGTCTATTGCTCCACGCAATGCCGTGACAACGCCATCCGTACGGGCGCCATGGTAGAAGGCGTTCAGGAAAGCAAAAAGAGATCGAACTCCAACCGCATGATCATGAATCTCATCAAACTGATCATCCTGTTGGCTTTGATCGCTGGCGGCTGGTTTGCCTACAATAAAATGAAAGATGATCCGGAAGGCAAGAAGCTCTTGAAGAATGTCACCAAGGAAGTCAAGAAGGCCAGCCAGAAGGTTGAACAGACCGTTGACCAAGGCAAGCAAGCCGTCAAGGAGAAAGGCGACGGCCTCATCAAAGACTCCAAATACAAGAAAGAACGCGAAGCACTTGTGAAATAAAACAAAGCGACAAAGCGACATAAGGGACTAAAAGGACGGTCGATCGCCCCTTTAGTCCCTTTCGTCGTTTATGTCCCTTTGGCCGCTTTTACGCCCAATATTTCGCAAACAGCTTCGTCAGACGGTTCTTGCCAACGGCTTTGACGGTCGCGTCGTCGCAACCACCACGCAGATTATCCATCAGCACACTACCGAGCAGTTTGCTCTCTTCGTCGTGTTCCGGATAGAACTCGCGGCAAAGGAAATAGGCGAAATCAACCAGGCGGTAGTCACCAAACAGGACGGGGCCTTCGCCGTCGTAGAACTGTCCAGCCACACTATGACCGGAACGGATGCCTTCCGCGATAGATTCGAATGACTTATCCTTCGCGAACACGATGGTCGCACGGCGGTTCAACGTGCCACGCGCGCCATGGCTGTCCGTATTGCCGACCACGGGAATCATCTTCCCGCTCTTCATGTTCTCCTGCATCCACCAGTTCACGTTGACCATGTTGTCTTCACGGCTCTGCATGTTCGCGCTCAGGCCGATCAGTTCGATGGCGTCGAATTTGCGTTCCTTCATGATGTATTCACGAACAGGTTGCGGCAGATTCTCGCGCATGACGGCATGCCAGAACGGATGCGCGAAAATCGCCATACCGCCGTATTCGTGGATCTTGTCGAAGACCCAGTCCGCGCCGGCCTTCAGCCAACGCATCTTGAAGTTTTCATTCGGATCCATCTTCTCCGCCGCCGCGTTCAACGCCGCGTTGAATTCGTCAAAATTGTCGTTCATGTATTTCGCGACGCTCTGTTTGCCGCCGAAATGGACGAGATGGATGGCCGGTTCGAAGCGGTTGCGGCATACAAGCGTATCGACCTGCTTCGGAAGCAGATGGATTTCCTCGCCCGGAATAATCTGGAAATCAAGATCAAACGGCTCCAGATACTTCTGCGCAAGCACCGCGGGATCACGTTGCATGTGATCCGTGATGGCCAGATAGTCCAGACCCGCATAACAGGCGTACGCCGCCACATAGCGTGGATTTTCGTCACGGTTGCCGCATTCCGAATAGCTTGTATGGCAGTGCATGTCGCCACGGAACGGACGCAGGCAGAACAAATCTTCTTTCAGTGCGTACAACGCGAAATGGAAAATCTCACGCTTTGGACGACCATCCGCAGGCTCGATCACGAGGCGGAGCGTGTATTCGCCTTCGTGCGGCAGCGTCACATCCATCGTCCAGCAATCCGTCGCTTCGTCATATGCCTGAACAGGCAGCGGTTCGAATTCGCCCCACTTGGTCGGACGTCCGTCGAACATCGTCCCATTGTCGCCTGCATATTCCACCCAGATGCGACCATCCTTCTGCATCACGGCGAAGCTGCGCTGTTCGTAACGCGGCTTGATCGTCACGCGTTTGCATTGCCCGACAGGAAGGATTCTCGGATAGACGTCAAAATAGTCGTACAGCATTGATTTTCCTTTTCGTTACGTTTTATGTTCTTGAACGGCAATCAGTTGTCATCATCGTCAGCCGCGCCCGGATCCAGAAAGCGCTCATCGATCGGATAGCCTTCGTCAATATCCGCCGGTGGCGGCGCGGGCATTGCGAGAGCCATCGTCGGACGTTCCGCCGGAAGCGATGCTCCGCCCGAATAAATCACCTTGCTCCTGTCCCAAATGTCTTCCAGCGCGTAGAAACGGCGCATGTCCGGCATCATGATATGCACGATGATGACGCCGTAGTCCAAGACCAGCCATTGGCTGGATGGATTGCCGTCCAATCCGCGTGGCTTGACGCCTTCATCAACCAATGTGCGGCGGAGGCGGTCCGCCAGCGCGCGAAGATGCGGCAGCGACGTGGCGGAGCAGACGATGAAAAAGTCCGCAAGTATCGAACTTTCACGCACATCGAACAGCTGGATGTCAGCCGCTTTGTGCTCTTCGCAGATTTCCACGCAACGGCGTGCGATTTTTTCAGTATCTTGTTGCAAATCCATAATTACCCTCCTCTCAAGAATATAGGTTGTTGTCATGTATGTACTGCGCAACAGCTTGCGGTACATATTTCTCCGGCGACAGATGCTGGGCAATCGCGTCGCGGATGGTCGTTGAAGAAATGTCGCTCTGAGCCAGCTCTTCGTTGTCCATTATGGAATAAGTCAGTTTGTATGCGTTTTTGGAACCGAATTCCTTTTCGAGTTCGAAGATTGGCGGCCGTTCCACGCCTGGACGCGGGTAAATGATGAATTTGCCGCGCGTGACAAGTTCCGTGGCGCGATACCATGAATGGAGCCCCACCAGACTGTCCATGCCGATCAACAAAAACAGCTCGCAGTCCGAATAAATCTGCTTGAGAATCGCCATAGTGTCAAACGTATAGGACGGCGCACCAGCACGTTGCAACTCCACATCCGTGAAGCTGCATTTTGCTTGACCAGCCAACGCCAGCTTGATCATCTCCAGACGCTGTTCAGGCGTCGCGACCAGCCGGTTCATCTTATGAGGCGGCAACAACGCCGGAACAAACAGGACTTCATCCGCCTTGTCCAGTTCCAGAACCTTCTGCGCGATAAGCAGATGGCCATTGTGGATCGGATCGAACGAGCCTCCGAATACCGCGATGCGCTGTTTCCGCGCATACGGCAACGGTTTCTCATCATTTTCCGTATTCGCCGCCGCACCAGCCTCATTGACACCATTCTGCGGCTGCTCGCCTTCTGCATTGTTGTTGTTTTCATCACGACCGAAGCGACGACGCGGCGGACGGTCGAATCCGTTACCGTTTTCGTCGCGGTCGAAACGACGGCGCGGACGGTCGAATCCGTCGCCTTCGCCACGATCAAAACGGCGGCGTGGACGATCAAAACCATCGCCATCCCGTCTGCTGAAACGATCATGGCGCGGCCACGTATCTTTCGATACATTATCTTTATTTTCAGAGTCTTGCGGTTCAGTTCCATTTTCATCGGGAACCTTCTGTTCCGCCGTTTCGGGAGTCTGCTCCGCCGCTTCCGTAGAAGAGCCGCTAGGCGTTTCCGATTGCGTCTCTGCAGCGGAAATAGCTTCTTCCAGATGCATGTCGTCGCCGTCATGTTGTTCGGTCAACGGCTTGTCGTCGCCATCCGGCTTTTCATCTTGATTGCTGAACGACCACGTTGCATTATCCGTACTTTTTCTGTCTTGATCGCCGAAATCACGCGGTGGACGCGTCTCTTCGCCTTCCTGGCCTTCCGTTTTGCGTGGTGGATGCGCAATGCCGTTGGCGTCAACTTCATAACTTTTCTTGAATGGACGGTAGCTGGCGTGCATGACGCCATTATCATCTTCCATAAGATACGGGCTATAAGGACGATATGGACGGTCGCCGCTGATGGCGATATCATCCTTGCGGTTCGAGTCGATAACAGACCGTTCGGACATTTCGTCCACGGGGCCACTTTCCCTCGGATCACCGAAACGCCGTGGCGGACGCGATGGACGATCACCATTTTCGTTACGTTTGAACGGACGGCGATAAGGGCGGTCACCCCCTTCGCCGCCATTCTCATCACGTCTGAACGGACGACGGAATGGTCTGTCGCCGCCTTCGCCATTGTTATTGTCTCGATTGAATGGACGGCGATACGACGGTCTTTCACCGCCTTCGCCGCCGTTTTCATCGCGGTTGAAGCGATTATACGGACGGCGATACGGGCGATCACCATCGCCTTCGCCACCGTTTTCATCACGGTTGAAGCGGTTGTACGGACGATACGGGCGGTCGCCATTTTCGCCACCATTTTCATCGCGATTGAATCTCTTGTATGGACGATACGGTCTTTCACCACCTTCGCCGCTACCGTTTTCATCACGGTTGAAGCGTTTATACGGACGATATGGACGGTCGCCGCCTTCGCCGCCTTCACCACCGTTATTATCACGATGGAATGGACGGCGATACGGTCTTTCGCCGCCTTCGCCACCGTTTTCGTCACGGTTGAAGCGTTTGTACGGACGATACGGACGGTCGTTTCCGTCACCGCCTTCACCATTGTTGTTGTCGCGATTATATGGACGGCGATACGGTCTTTCACCGCCATCACCATTATTGTTATCGCGATTATATGGACGGTATGGGCGATACGGACGATCACCACCTTCACCACCATTTTCATCGCGGTTGAAGCGGTTGCGCGGACGATACGGGCGCTCGCCGTTGGCATTTTCGTCACGCTTATACGGCCGATACGGGCGGAACGAACCGCCGCCGGATGCACTGTCATCCTTTTTGTATGGACGGAACGAACCGCCGTTGGACGCGTTGTCATCCTTCCTGTACGGACGACGCGGACGATCTTCTCCGCCGTTTTCCGCAGGCTTGTATTGATTGTACCAATGGTCGCCGCCGCTGTCTCCGTCACGGCGGGGCGGATGGTTCTCCGCCCCGCTTTCAGGCCGTTCCTGTTTTGGGCGATCGCTCTGGTCACCTTTGTCTGAATTGTCGAATTGCGAATCTGTCATGTCTTTTTGAGTCAACTCGTTGTGAGATGTGAAAAATACAGTATATTATGAAATGCAAATGCGGAGGCGCCAGGCCGCCGACATTTCATTATTATACTATACCATATATCGAGCAAAATGTTAGTCAATTCAGAGAGAAAATCAACGTGCTGATAGGCGTGATAGGCGACATACATGGCAACATTGAGGCTTTACGCGCAGTAGTTGCCGAATTCAAACGCTTGGCCGTGGACGACGTGCTATGCGCAGGCGACGTCGTCGGCTATGGCGCCGCCCCTGGTGAATGCATTGATTTTCTCCAAGAAAACAAAATCCCGTCCGTTTGCGGCAACCATGATTTCTTTACCGTCCATGAGGGAATGGATAACGACGGCATCCGCGAAGAAGCGGTCAAAGTGTTTGAATGGAATCGCAAGGTCTTGTCAAACAGCCAGATGGAATGGCTTGAAAACTTGCCGATGATTCTCGAAAACCCGCGGCTCCACTATCAAGTGCGCCACGCCTCCTGCCAGCCATTCCCCAATTGGGGCTACGTCATCAGCGAACACAGCGCCGCGCTCCATTTTCTTTTCCAAAACAGCCGTATCTGTTTCAATGGCCATTCCCACGTCCCGATTATCGCCACCCATGCGCCCGGCGAACACGTCAACCTCCAACGCTTCGGCGGCAAGGTCAATCTTCCGCCGGATCATAACATCCTCGTCGGCGTCGGCTCAGTCGGCCAGCCACGCGACGGCGACAATCGCGCATGTGGCGTCATTTACGACACGGATGGCCATTCCGTTTATCTTCTAAGAGTCCCCTATGACATAGCCGCCGCGCAAAAACGCATCTACGTAGCGCATCTCCCCGATTTTCTCGCAGAAAGACTTTCAGTAGGACGCTAGCCATGACAGCATCATCCTCCCTCCACACAAGCTTGATTGAACTCATTTACGACGCCGCCAGCATCCGCCGTTGGAACGACCAGATCAACCCCATGGATTTCACGGAGCTTGACAAGCAGTCGCACAAAATGATCATCGCCTACGTTCTCGCGCGGTTCGAAGAAGACCAGACGCCCGGCTCCATCAATTGGCTGCATCTCATCGAAGGCGGTCTCTTTGAAATGCTCCACCGCATCGTCTTGACGGACATCAAACCGCCCATCTTCCACAAAATGATGGCGGAGCTCGGCAACGAACTCAACGACTGGGTCTGCCGCAACCTCCACGACAAGTTGTCGCAAATCCACGGCGGTTTCGAAGAGCGTTTCCGCCAATACTTTTTCGACCACGCCTATTCCGCCCGCGAAAAACGCGTCCTCAAAGCCGCGCACTTCCTCGCGACGCAATGGGAGTTCAACATCCTTTATAAAATGTGCCCATTCATCAGCGGAACGGAACAGATTCGCGAGCAGATTGAAGACCAGATCGAAGACCACTACGATCTGCTCGGCGTCCAGAAAATCTCCCTGAAACGGAAGACCGCCGGTTTCGTGGAACTGTGCGGACAGCTCCGCTTCCAGAAACGGTGGTCGCAATCGCCGCGCATTCCCGTCACATCCGTTCTCGGCCACATGCTTGTTGTCGCTGCATTGACGTATTTCGCCCTACAGGACACCGATGCCTGCGAACAACGTATTGTCAACGGCTTCTGGGGCGGTCTCTTCCATGACCTGCCGGAAGTTCTGACACGCGACATTACAACGCCTGTCAAGAAATCCGTCGAAAAGCTCGACGAACTTATCAAGAAGTATGAAAAAGAGCAGATGGAGGAAAAGCTCTTCCCGCTCCTGCCCACTAAATGGCATCAAGACCTGCAGTACTACACGGAAGACGAATTCTCCAACCGCGTCATCATCGACAATAAAATCCAGACTGGCCTCACCTACGAACAGCTGGACCGCGAACACAATATCGCCGAACACCATCCCATCGACGGCGAAATCATCCGCGCATGCGACAATCTTGCCGCCTTCATCGAGGCCTCCCTCTCTATCCGACACGGCGTCACGTCACGACATCTTGACGAAGGCGTTGACCGCCTCATCAAAATCTACCGTGACAAATGCGTCGGCCCCGTCGATTTCGGCCAGATTTTCCGCGCCTTCATGCCGCCGACGGTCAAGACGCCATAGGCTTCCGACAATCATTCAGTGGCGAGAGAAATCCTTCGCAACTTATTGTATACAATAGACATGCAAGCATCTTCCGATTCCAAGACCGCCCTGCCCTATACCGACAAGCCTCTGCTGGACAACCCGCAGGATTTCCATTTCGCTATCATCGCCGACAGGACCGGCGGTGAACGTAAAGGGCCTTTCGGCGAGACCATGAAGGCGTTGAATCTTCTGCGACCGGAATTCACCATCTGCGTCGGCGATCTCGTGGAAGGATGCTACGGTTCGCCTACGGAACAACAGGCCGAAAAGCGCATGAATGACGAATGGAATGAATTGGAGAGCTTTATCGACAAGCTCGACATGCGCTTCTATTATGTCGTTGGCAACCACGACATCAATCTTGGCTGGCCCACCAACCATCTTGCGCATGATGTCTCCAAACGCGTTTGGATGGAACGGCATGGCAACAAGACATACTACGATTTCATGGTCAAAAACTGCCATTTCATCTGTCTGGACTCGATGGACGGACGCGACGGACGAATTCCCGTCCAAGGCATTACAGACGAACAATACGCATGGGCAAGCCAAACCATCCGCGACCACGCCGACGCACGTTGGACATTCATTTTCATGCACATGCCAATCGACTGGACCAGCGACAAATGGCTCGACTTCGAACGCGACATCAATTCCGTCAACTACACACTCTTCTGCGGAGACTGGCACAACCACGTGAAGGCCGTTCGTCATGGCAAGAACTACTACATGGTGGGGACCAGCGGTGGAGTGCTTGACAAAGGCGTCATCCGCGACGATCTGCGATACGGCATCATGGATTCCGTCACGTGGGTGACGGTCACTGACAACGGCCCCGTCATTGCCAATCTCCAACTATCGGGAATCCATGGCGACGATGTGCAACGCTGCGCGACGACTCTTGGCTGGATTGAAACACCTCTGGACTATCCAGACCATCTCACGATGGATGACGGACTTGACGCTGAAGGCTGTGGCGACGGAACTTACGACTGGCATTTCCGCCACGCGATGATCCTGCGCAACGGCGATTTCGTCATCAAACCAGACATCGTCATCGCCGGCGATGGAATCATCCACCGTTGGGGCGGCTTGAATTGGTATGGCGATAAGATGTACCCCCGTCCGCCCGAACTGGACACTCCCTTCTTCAACAACCACCGCGTCTTGAACATGGGTTTCATCGGCGACAAAAACGAAAATCTTCTCTGGCGGATCCGCCACGGCGAACTGGAGGGGACGTCTCCCAAACTAGTCATCCTCCATATCGGTTCTGAAAATCTGCGCGCAGGAGAATCCCCTGACCGGACGGTCGAAGGCATATTGCACAACGTCCGCGCAATCCATATCGCCGTTCCCAATGCAAAAGTCGCCGTGCTCGCTCCTTTGGAGGATGTGCATGGAGCCAAGGAACTTAAGTCTTTGTTACGCCAAGCAATCGCCAACGACAACCGTGCGGATTACATGGATCTTTCCGAAGCTTACCGCACACGAGGCACGGCCGCCTTGGAGGAAGTCTTTCTCTAAGACTTTCCACCGTGATAAATTTCATAATAATTCTGTCATTGCGGCGGATTTTCATCCGCCACAATAACATCATGCAATCATCACTTGGCATCCAATTCCTGTGTACGAAGGATCAGCAGCAGGAATTCGATGCGGTGTCCAGCGGTATCGTCACCGAGAGCTGTTCTTGCACGCTTCATGGCGCGACTGTAATCAGCATCGCCAGCAAATGACGAATGACGAAGCCGCAAGGCGAATTCCGCAACAGAAGATGCCCAATTCCAATTACTTGTCGGCATAGGAACAGTTGTCAGCGCCGTTGTTTTCTCCACGGCGGGAACGTCGCCCTGCGGCAGTTTGTAGCGCATGCGGAACGTCAATAATTCATCATTGGCGATTGCTTCCGTTTTCGCATATTTCAGTGGTTGCCATCCAGGCACGGCCTGTTTTTTCACATCCTCCGATGCTTCCGCTGGCACAAGTTCATACAACACTGTGACTTGCTGCCCCATGCCGACTTCGCCCGAATCCTTTGCGTCATTGCGGAAATCAGAAGACGCCATCGCCCGAAGCTCATAGCCCAACTGTCGATACGCGAACACTTTGGACGGATTGAACTCCAGTTGGAATTTCACATCGCGGCAAATCGTGACCATGTTGCCTGTCATGCCTTTGACAAAAATCTTCCGTGCCTCACGCGGCTCGTCAAGATAGAAGTAGTTACCATTGCCTTTATTGGCTAACATCTTCATCTTGTTGTCTTTGTAATTTCCCATGCCACAGCCGACAACCGTCAGATAGATGCATGATTTCTGTTTCGCTTCGACCATCTCCACAAGCTCTGCCTCACTGGAGGTTCCGACATTGAAATCGCCATCGGTAATCAGCACGATGCGATTGTTTCCACCTTTGATAAAATGCTTTTCCGCAATCTGATACGCCTTCTGAATGCCTTCGCCGCCTGGCGTGTAGCCGCCAACATCTAGCTTCTCGATTTCCGCGCAGACAACCTGCGGATCCCATGCCGCTTCCAGAAGGACATTGACACCACCACCGTATGTAACCATGCTGACCGAATCGCCCTTGCGGAGCTGTTTTGCCAACGCCGTCATGGCGTCCTTCACCATTGGAAACACATGGCTCATAGAGCCTGAATTGTCAATGAGAAACACATAATGCGATGGCGGAAGTTCCTCTAAAGGAATCGTTTTCGCCTGTATACCGACCAACAACAACTGATGGGACGGATTCCATGGTGCGACTTGCATTTCAAAATGCGGCCGCATCACGTCGTCCTTTTCTGGCATGGGATAATCATAATGGAAATAGTTGAGAAGCTCTTCAATACGAATAGCATTCGGTGGAGGCAATCTCCTGTCCTGCACGATCATACGCCGCATCATCCCATAACCGGCCGTATCCACATCCGCGCCAAATGTCGAAAGCGGATTCTCAGTCACCGCCAAAAATGGCTTTTCGCTGACATTCTTGTATTCCTCCGTATTCCATGATGGCGAAGCAGAAAACTGCATGTTCTCGTCAACCATGTTATATCCGTCACTCTGAACCTTCATCATTCGTGGCATCTCTTGCGGCGTCAATGCCTTCCGATATCTGGCAACAGGCTTTTGTGGTGCGTAGGCAACATCCTTCACAGCACTTTTTGCTTTTGCCATGACGGGGTGGAGTGGTACAGACTTTGCAACGGCATCAATCGCTTCATTGTTTTGCTCCTTCTTCTCTGCAGCCATAAATCTTTCCTGTAATTCTTCTCTTCTTGTTTGTTTTACTGCAGGCATAGACTCCGGCTTTTCAGGAACGACTGTCTTCTCTGCGGCAGTTAACGGAGGGGGCGGGAGCGCCTCGACTGCTCTTGGGAGCATTATTTCAGCTGCTTTGTCGTTTTGTTCCCTCACCATTTCAATCAACTCGATCTTAGGAACTTGCGCAAGAGGCATATCCATTATTGCCGTCTCATTCGTCTGATTCAGTTTCAACAACATCACAGCCAAGCAAAGCACGACGGCCACGCATGCTGCCAATTTGCAGACAATCGGCCAGAATGTCTTCTTTGCATCTTTTTCTGCTGGAAGTTGTGCGGCTTTTTCAAAGAAATCCGCTGCAAACTTCTCTTCCGACGCAAACTGCGCATCTTTCGGAGAGCGTTGTTCCTTCCATGCTTCCAACTGCTTATCAAGATTATCGTTCATTCTTCATCCTCCTTCATCAAAGCTTTCTTCAGCATCTGCTTGGCTTGGAAAACGCGTTGATAGAGCGCATTTTCCGAACATCCAAGTTTCTCCGCCGCATCATGACCGGACAAATCGCTCAGGCAGCCCCACACTATGGCTTCGCGATAGTTTTCCGGCAATTCTGCAACTGCATCTTCCAATGCCTGAAGTTGTTCTTCATCATGGGCTTGCGTCGTTTCATTCAATGCATTTTCGCCATAGTCGCTCAACATCTTCGCCTGCCGTTTTTTCTGTCGTACACAGTCGAAAGCACAATTTACAGCGATGCGATAGATCCATGTACGCAAAGCAGACTGATTTTTGAACGAATCGAACTGTCGATACGCCCGCAACATGGCGTCTTGAATGACGTCATCCGTGTCGGCCGTATTGCCCACGATGCGGTATATTCCACCGCGCAGCACAGGCAATTCACCGCTGATCAGCTGTTGGAATTGCTGGTCTTTATCTTTCATCTTGTTATCCTTGTCTAATGCTTACCAGAAGCGCTTCTCATGACGCGCCATCGCGTCCAATGGCGTGCTGTCTGAATAATTAGACGAATGAAATCTCATAATCTTATGTGATTTTTCAAAAAAAAATACAAAAAACACATAAAACTACAGATGATAACCATCAAGCTTCCGCGTGACATCATTTTCACCACGCGAAGCGTATGGAAACTGCCGAGCCTACCGTTTCGCAGAGCTGAAAGCCGAAAGCCAAAAACTAAAAGCAAAGGCCACTAACCACTAACCACTAGCCACTAACCACTTGATTGCGGCCAAAGGCCGCTCCAAATTCTTTCGTGGTTCTTCACACATTCCATAAAATCCTTCAGATGTTTTTCCAAATGGCTGACAATCAACCGCTTTGCTTTCTTGCTCGTCATGATATCATATTGTTCCAGCAAAAAACGGAACAACGACCAAAAGGAGACCGCCAAATCATGCGGATTGCCATGCGCATTCTTCCGGAATATATCCTCCAGATATTGGACGACACCACTGCCGAGATACTGTTGAAACAAATCCGCAAACCGTTTATCCCGAAACTGTTCAATCGTCAGCAGATGACGGAATTGCACGGCGAAATCATCTTCCGTCCAATATTGGAACATGTCCAACGTGAACACCACCAAATTGTCCAATGACACATTGTCATACGATTCCGGATTGTCCGCAAACGTCTCCTGCGGAACACCATCCATTCCCGACAGTTCCGCGTCCCGCTCCTCCATTCTGCGCAAAATCGCCTCCAGAATATCCTGCTTGCTTTTGAAATGGACATACAACGCGGGTGCCGTCAACTCCAATTCGGCGGCGATATCGCGAACGCTGACGGCTTCAAAGCCCTTTTGCGAAAACAGCTTCAAAGCCGTCTGGAGAATCAATTCCCGTGTCTTGCGCATATAATCTTCTTTCCTAAATTATACTAGTTGGCCAGGCAGACGGAGCTTTTCCTTATAGGGGAATTGTTTATCGAACTCATCCACCTGCTTTTCATCGACAAGATACCCTTGTGGAATATAATAGCGAGTATCTAGATTTTCAAAGTGCTTCGGTTTGAGAATCTTGCCAAGAAAATATGGTACAGGATCATCCGAAGGTTCATCCATGTAATGTACGCCAAGCGTCGAAGCGACCACGAAGCCACACTTTCCATAGAAGTTTATATTGCCTTCCATGAAGATCCCTTCCGCATCCGTCTGTTCTGCCTGAGCCACCGCATAATCCAGCAATTGCTTGCCAAGCCCTTTTCGTTGATGCTGAGGATGGATGCAAATCGGCCCAAGCGACAGGATCGGTAATTCTTCTCCCCCCTGCGTTTTCAATGTATTTTTCACAAACATCGCCTGACCGATAATCTCGCCATCATATTCCATGACAAAATCCAAATTCCGACAGAACTCCGGCCGATTACGGAACTGATGCAACACAAAATGCTCCAATGCTCCAGGCCGATAAACATTCCAGAATGCCTCACGAACAAGATTTTCCGTAAGACGATAATCCTGAGCTTCTTCCAAACGAATCTTGACAGATTTAGCCATTGCTTGCCTCCATGTTTTTTCACATAAAAAAATGAACATTCGTTAATATAATTAACAATCGTTCATTTTTCAAGCCACGCAAACAAAAACACCTCGCCACTAAAATCAAAGCGAAGCGTCTGTATTCGCTTTCAGCTTTTGGCTTTTGGCTTTGAGCTCCGCGAAGCGGCAGGCTTTTAGCTCCGCGAAGCGGTAATATCCGCCACCAGTATGCCGCATGGCGGAATATGGACAGGCTTGCCGTATGGTTCATCGCACAACAGCCATCCATCACGCGAACAGAGTTCGCCGCGTGGGAATTCCGTGCGGATCGTGATGGACACATCGTCGTGGCCAATCTGATAGGTCGGCGTCACATAGCGTGGAATGCGCGAATAAATACCGATTCGTTCGCACCCGTCCGAAGACCATTGTCTAAACAGTCCCAAGTATTTAGACTGGTCGCCACCGCCCGAGAACGACACCTTCGGCGCATTTTCCGAATGGCCCAGCGGAAGCGGTCCTAACGCCTCCCGAATCGCCTCACCGCACTGTTTCCAGAAAGTGTCTGGAACTTCTGTATGAGGCGGACGGTCACCATACGAATTCCAGCTGGTCTTGAAGGAGACGAACGGCTCCGTCGAATACGCGCTTTCATCATTCGAAATCGTTGCGGGCTCATTTCCATTGAGAATAGCGCATGACAACGCATAGTTTGGAAGCAACGACAAGCGGAACACGCGTGCTCCAACCGGAATGACGCAGTCGTCCAAATCGCCCATGATGACAGTCAACTGCTTCTTTTCGAGAATCTTCCGTTTGACATCATCAGACAGCAGATGGAAATTCGGAACAATCAATGGTCGGTCAATGGAAGGCAGATTGTCCGGCGTCGCGATTGACGAAATATCCAATCCTGCAAGTTCCTCCAGTTTGGCAATTTGGAAATACGATTCCTCCACGCCGGTCTGACGGAATTGCGTGCGCATCGCCTCATACATGGATGGATCATGAATCCACACAAGCTCTCCCGTATGAGCAGGTTTGAACGCCCATGCATTCGTCAAAAGGTCGTTCAATTCCTGCCAATCCTGCCGACGGAGGTAGTCTCCCAAACAGACACAGAAGCCCTTCGCCGTCCGTTCAAGACTGCCATGGCGATAGATGCAACGCGACGCCAAATAATGGACGTCCCGTTCGAACATGCCGTGCATGTGGATCATCGAATCGTAGCTTTCAACAGCGTCTTTGATGGACGGCATCATGCAGATTTTCACACCGGGCATGGACGCCGCCATTTCCTGCATCATCGCGCTCAATTCCGTCAGATAGTCGCGCTGCCCTTTCAGCAGCGTGAACCCTGTGATGGTCGTCTCCGCAATCATGATATCGACGCCCATGCGCGCGATTTCGCGATAATCGATTCCGGAGAAATACCATCCCGCGAAAACGCCTTTCGTATCCGGTGAATTGATGACGGTGATCTTTCCTCTTTCATGCATGGCGCCGTTGATTTTCCGCCATGCCTCAAGGGAGCGTTTCGTGACAAAATCGATCCATTCATCCCGGAAGTTGTTCCAAATCCACTCCATCCGCTGTGGAGCATAGTCGTTCGGAGCCGCCAGATCATGGTCGAATTCGGGAGGAAATTTGTCTTTTCCAACGTCGTCTCGGAACTGCCGCGCGAACGCATCGCCAAAATCACGGCACATGATGCCGTGGAAGAACGGCCCCAGTCCGTCCGGGCCATGCCATCCGTCGAAACCATAATATTCCACGACATCGCACAGTTTTTGCACAAAAAAGTCTTCCATGAGCGTTCCATCGTCAAAGCGCGAAAGCATGCTGACGGAGCCGTAAGTCACGCATTCCGGATGGTCAGAAGCAAACTCATGATGGAATTTGTCACGAAGGAAATATGGGAATTGGGAGAACACGACTTTCACGCCGCGTTCGCGGATGAGACCGACGAGCCGTTTCAGTTGGAAGTTCGTCCATTTCTGGCGGTTGCGGACGCCGTTGCCATGATGCCCAAGCCGTGAACAGACGTCTTCCGGAAACACATGTTCCGTCGTCCAATTCTCATGCTGCAACACGAAATCCATGCTTGTCAGCAGGAGGCTGATGCCTTCGGGCAGGAAGCCCATCGCGTCAAAATACGCGGCGACGCCATAGTCTGCCGCCTCATTGTCAAACGCCAATGGCTCCGTCCAAATCCAAATATCCGGTCTTGTCTGTGTCATTTCCATATGCTTCTTTGTTACTTTTCTTCAACTTTCTGGGCGGCAGGCTCTTCCGCTTTCGGAGCGGCGGCCGCTACAATCAGGCGTAAAATCTGGCGATACTGCTTGGCTCCTGTCCGATGCTTCGCGTTGCCAGCGGATTTATGCGCGACGACCATGTTCATGGCCGGAAAGACCGTAATGAACTGCCCGTACATGCCTTCCGCAGAATACGCGCCTTTAAACTGTTCGGGATACTGCTTGTCACGAAGCAACCACCACAGAATGCCGTAACCGCAATGGAGTTCTCTGTTCAGTGGCGTAACGGCCGACGTGCTGCGCGCAACCCATTCTTCTGGAACAAGTTGTTTGTCGTTCCAACGTCCTTTCTGGAGCATCAGCTGACCAATTCGCGCCATATCCCGTGTGGAAAAATGCATATAGTAGGCGAGATGCTTCGACTTCTCTGCATTACCGCTCAATTTGTGTTTTGCACGGTCGAAGTCCTCCATGCCCAGCGGAATCGCCAAATTGCGTTCCAACGCATCGTAGATGTCCAGACCAGTCTTGAGCGTAAAGACCGTTCCCGCGACATTGAAATCCCAATTGTTATAGACGAAACGTGTGCCATGAGGCGTCACTCCACGTTCGTATTTCTTGCCTTCAGGAATGCCCCCCGGATTCGACGCGGGATGGTAAACGCCTGATCGGGCGGTGATTAAATCATAGACCGTCGCTTCCTTCTCCTGCGGAAGAAGCTCTTGCACGTCGTCGATGCCAAGCTGACCGATCGTCTCGTCCAACTTGATGGTGCCATCCACAACATATTTTCCATAAAGCATGGAAAGGACGCTCTTCCGGCATGATGCGGTATAGGAGACCTGTTTAATATCGCCGTATGTGTAGATGATTTTTCCATTCACAACGACAACCAGCCCTGTCGTTCCCGTCTTTTCCCTCGCGTATTCGGCGACTTTTTCCAGTTTATCTTTCTGGAATCCAACGCTCTCCGGTTCCGCAACCGGCCATGGATCGGCATAGAGAATCGCAGCCCATAAGAGCAGGCAGGATATGGAAATCCAGCTGAAAAAACGACTTGTTTGACAAGGTTTCATTTGACATCCTTTTATTTATCAAAAAATAATTTATTGGAAATCAACAATCTGCTCCCTCATAAACCTCATAAATAAATTGTATTGGAAACGTTAAAACATCCAATAAAACGGCGGGCGTTTTTAAAAAGATTTCCAATATATATGCACTCGTATTAGGCTTGTTACGCACTTTTGACGGGGTAATGATGCCTTTTCTTGGCAAATACACATAGCAGACATTGCCTACCTGTTTATACGGAATCACCAACCTGTATTTAGGCGGAGAAGAATACCAATGTTTGTACACAAATGGATGGGAAATAAATGGCAGATCATCAGGATGAATACAGATGGTGCATTCATCCTTTGTGACTACTCTCTCAAACACAGGCTTGGCTTGATTTAACACAGGAAAAATCAGTCGATTGTAATCTGCTTCAAAGACATCCCTGCCTTCCGCTTCTTTTTCATCCTTCACTTCAAGATGCTGGAAAGAAATACGTTCTGCATCAGTATCAAGGACGACAGAGAACTGTTCTAGGTCGGCAAACGATTCATGGCGTGTCAGAGGATACACGTAGGTCTCCTCTTCTTCAATGCTCCCCTTCCAGATTCCGAATGGATCACGGCAGTAGTCCCTCCGCTTCTTCAAATGGATTGACAAACTTTTCTGGTCATTTGACAATTCGCCATGTCTCTCGATAATCTGGATGTCGTCATGGCATCGGTCGCAGATGCTTTCTGCGTAATAGGTAAAGCAGCCATTGCACACCATGAGCAGGACAAGCATGGACAGAAAATGGAAGGCCGTTCTGACTTTCCTGAAACGTTCTTCTTTATCATGAACTTGCATCAATGGCTTCCTCTTGTTTGCATTCAATGGACAAGACGTGAAACGGAACACGTTAATCTACATAAGACATTACTATACCGCCATCCACCAATCATGCAACTTCTTCATGATGATGGCTAGCATCTGCCCATTTTTTATGACCATTTACCTTGAACAATTTATCAATATCATACCATGCAAACAAATAAGTCGTGTTCCATAAAAATCATCCTGGCAAAAAGTTTGTCCACATGGGCAGGTTGCCGACTTGCAATTTTCCCATCTAGAGTCATAGTATGTTTGGAAGACGGTCTTGAAAGGAAAAAACATGACCATCGCGGTCAAAAATGATAAAACAGGAGATATCCATGCAACACTTTGATTTACAAGGACTTGAATTACAGTCTTGTCCAAACGATGACAGACGGCAAACCAACGCCGAAAGCACACGCAATCCCCATAAGACGTCATCACGATTTACAAGAGGACTGGTGTGGCTTGTGATGCTGGTGGCATTGCTGGCGAATGTCTGTCCTGGGGACGATGTCTATGACTATTTCTGTGAAGACGCCACTGACGCCATGGAGAAAAATAATGAATTATTCAAGTCTGCTCAGGCGGGCTTTAGCCTTACCACTAACCAAATCTTCCGTTCTGACATGCTCAGCATCTGTAAGAAAATGGAAAAAGTGAAGATGCTACAAGAACTCTCCTCGTTCCAGAATTTGCCGCCCAAGGCCAAGGACGCAATTCGCGGCGGTCTGGAAAAATACGATTCAATGGTTGATGAATGGGCGCATATTTACTGGGCCGTGGGCCGTCGTGCATCAGAGAAGGATTTTCAAGATGCAAAGCTCTTGATGTGGCATATAATGAGCTTCTGGGAAAATCAGCCAGGCTATTCCAAGATATATGCCCAATTGCGGAAGGATCGTCTGGACGCAAACAACGTGCTTGAGAAGCTAGAGAAGGATGTCAGGGAAATCCAAGCCAAATCCAAAGAGTATTCTCCTAACGTCTTGCCATCCAGCAATACGCTGGGAAAACGCCTGAAGGAGAATGTCAAGAAATGGCCGTTAAAGGAAGAAGACCTTCCATACTGGAATATCCCTAAAGTTTACAATGTGACCTGGCTTACGCCGCAACTCCTGATTGTTGACACATACAAACGCAATATCGTGGCACTTGATGATTTCACCGAAATGGTCGTGGATTTGGCAAAACGGATAAAAGTGGTCGGTGCTGCCTATTCTGAATGGCAGGATATCGCCAACAAGGCGGTCAAGTATGCTCCGACAGTGGCCAAACTCTCCGATAGCCGCTTTGCTCAAGATAATCTGACAGCCGACTTCCGTGAGACTATGGAGGATGCCGCCGATACGCTCCTCGAATACCACAAATTGTTGATAACCGAAATCAATAGTACTGGCTATCGAGAATTAGACCAGGCCATGAATTTTCTTGAAAGCGATGCTGGCAAGGAATTGGCAGGGAAAAGCGGTCCCTTGTACAAAGGAACAAATGGTAGTACCAATAAAATAATGCGTACGTTCGAGTTAGTGGCCAAGCAAATGGTCGATTTGTACTATAGCGCAGTCAACGTCCCCAGCACAATTGAAGAGTTCTGCAAGGACAGCGTGAAAGCCATTCAGGCGAACAATGAAATCCTTAATGAATGCAAATTTAGATTTAATATGGACGGCACTCGCATCATCGACTCGAATTACATAGAAAAGTTCAAGGAAACGAAAAGGCTGAAAACGCTTAACGACACGGATGCATACAAGAATCTCCCCCAGAAATCGCGCGATGCGGTGAAGGAAATCGTCGATCCATACGATCACATGCTGGCTGGTTATGTCGATTTCTATCAGCAGGTGGCCGAAGATGCCAAAAACGACAAGTTCATCGCCGCCAAGAAGTATCAGGCCATGGCCGTTTACGATTGGCAAGGCGGCATTAAGAACTATCAGGAAAAGTATCGTAAGATGTTGGAAGAACGCAAGAAAGAGGACCAAGCCATCCAAAAGTTCAAGAAGGACATGGAGGATATTAAACGCCATATCAACGATCCAAGTCCTCAAAAATTGTCCTCTGATAATATTCTAGGGCAAGCCGCCAAGAAGGAAAATCATTGGCCAGTGCGTGACAGTGAACTGTCACATTGGAACCTAAACAAGATATACAACTTAAACTGGATGATGACGGAATCCTGCGATGTTCACCCAACAAAACGTACGAAAATCAAGGAATTCGATGATTATGCGCAATATTTACAAAATGTCCCTGTATACCAAGATGCCATGAAAAGAGTCTTAACACGCTGGAATGAGAAGTGGAAACTTCTCGGCACCTATGGGGCTCCTGTCGCCAAAGCCGCGAACAGCAACTTTGCCAAACAATATCTCACCCCAACTTTAATCCACGAATTGGAGGATGCTTCCAAACTTCATGATGCACACGTCCGAAAGATTCAGGAGCAATTGAACGGCAAATTGGGGTTCAAGCTTATAGAGGAGACGAACAAAGTCCTCGGCAACGACAACGCCCGCGATGTCATCAATCGAAAAGGACTACTTTATCGTGGAATCTCAATGACAAGATCCATCACCGAAACATATTTCGAACTCACCCGTGAAGTCAAGCAACGCTATCAAGACGCCGCCAAATAGAGACAGGCATTCCATCCAGAATGCCTAGTCGCTAAAAATTTGAGACTCTCGTCTCAAAAATAGCCTTGCTTAGGCAATTCTATTTGGCATAGATGGTGTTTCCTTCCAAAATCGTCTCCTCCACGTCGAATTCGGGGGAGACGACGGCGATATCCGCAAACAATCCGACTTTCAACGATCCGCGGACATGATCTTCATGGCAGGATTTCGCGGGATTCGTCGCAGTCATCATCGCCGCTTCCACAGGCGTGAAACCGAAGCGTGTGATCAGATTGCGGAAAACTTTGTCCATGGTCAGGCAGGAGCCGACGATGCTATCCGGATTGTCCGCAAGCCGTGCCACATCGGTCATGACCATCATACGTCCATCCGCCATAGGGAAGGTGCTGCCAGAAGGAAGTCCCGCTCCCGCCAGAGAATCCGTAATGGCAATTAGATGCGACGCGCCGGCAACGCGATGGGCAAGCGTGATGAGATCCTGCGGGACATGGATGCCGTCGCAGATGAGCTCCTTTTGGAGGCGGTCGTCGATGAGCACGCAATCCGCCAGGCAGGGCTTGGAAACGCCATGCTCCACATGCCGTCCGTCAAACGTGTCGAACAAATGGCAGACCTGCGTGGCTCCGGCGGCGACGGCCATGTCTTTCTGTTCCTTCGAACAACCGGTATGCCCCATGGAAACAGTGACGCCCGCCTGCGTCATCAGCGAAATGACAGCCTCCGCTCCGTCAAGTTCAGGCGAGATGGTCATGAGCTTGAGCGTACCGTCGGCGGCATCCAGCAGCCGACGCGCCTCCTCCAAATCCGCGCCGCGGACGAATCGTTCATCCATGCCGCCTTTATGCGCAAAATCGATGAACGGGCCTTCCAAATGGCTACCGAGAATCTTCGTGATCTGCGGATTGGGCGATTTTGTCAGTTCGCAAACTTCTTTCGCAAAGGCCAAAAGGTTTTCTGGCGTATCTGCCGCCAGAGTCGGACAGACTCCCGTCAAGCCAGTCGGCGGCGCAAACGTCGCCATGCCCAACGGCCCCTGCGGGACATCCGCGCCATATGGCCCGATGCCATGCGTATGGACATCGATAAAACCAGGCGTGATCCAATTGGCGTCCGGACGCGCCTCGTCTTGCTTTTCAATATGCGCAACCCGTTTATTTGCAACGCTCAACATCCCGAAGAACACTTGCTCTTCGGTGATGATATTTCCTTTTAGAAGTCGTTCCTGCATGGTTGGTTAATGCTCGTTATCTGAAAACCAATAAAGATTGTACTACTATATTCCCTCTTCTTGTTTTTTGAAATTGAAGCCAAAACAAATAAAGACCTGATGGCATTCGTCTATTTTCTGAAATAGCATTTGTTCGTATTCACCATAGACTCAAAGCGACAATAACACATCATGAAAGTTTTAAAGAACATACCCTATCGGCCAAGTTCCGACGACTCAGGACTTTGCGATTTTTTCATTCCAGAACAAGAGCAACATCACGGCTTTGTCGCCATGACCATTCATGGCGGCGGCTGGTACAGCATGGCCAAAGAGAATGTTGAAGGCATCAGCCAATGGTTATGCCATGACATGGGACTGACCACCTGCAATATCAATCATCGTCTTACCGCAAAGGAACCATGGCCTGCTTGCGGTGACGACTGCCTGACTGCCGCGCGATTTCTGCTGAATGACGACAAGTTGCTCTCAGGAGAACCAGCCAATCGGAAAATCATCGTCGTAGGGGCATCGTCTGGAGGTCATCTGGCGTTGATGACAGGGCTTCGCCTTCCTGCGGAGAAGGTAGCGGCGGTGGTTTCAATCTCCGGAATCGCGGACATGAAAACCGATCAAGCATTATCTCCTGGACGATATAAAGACCTCTTCTCGCATGAACCTTCTGACGCGGAAATTCGTGACGCATCCCCCGCAACTTATCTGAAACCAGACAGTCCGCCCATTCTCTGTACACATACCCCAAAAGACAATGTCGTCCCCATCCAGTCTGCCGAAATATTTATGGATGCCGTACATAAGAACGGTACAATCGGCGAATTGTATATATACGAAAAAGAAGAAACAGGATATTCTCACCGCATCTGGATTCCCGATTCGTCACCGCACCGTTTATATCCAGAAATCGAAGCCGCCATTGCATCATTCATCACAAAATACATGAACCGATAAACGGAGCTAAAAGCTTAAAGCTAAAAGCTTAAAGCAAATACATCACTAACCACTAACAGCTAAAAACCAGCGTGGCTTTCAATTTCTTCCGTACTACTATTGTTCATTTCTTTGTTTCTTTACAAAGAATTTCCTCATGACATCATTTTCCTTTCGCGAAGCGCATGGAAACCGCCGAGCAGACGGAGGCCATTTAGATATTTCCTCTCTCAAGATTCACTGTTGCCAATAACATCTTCAGAATCATGGCCGACGTCTGCGAGGCTTTCTGTTTCTTCCGTGTATTCAGTGGACTAAATTTCGTGTCCATTCGTGTGAATTCGTGGTTCTTTCACATAGAAGCAAGTTTGCGTAATGACGCCAAGGTCTGCGTGATCGCCACATCTCCCGCTTCCGGCGTGGTAACATACGCCCGAACTTTTTCGCGCCACGTGATTTCATAGCCACCGGCCGCGATCGCTGCACGGTCGGGCAGATAGCCATTGCCGCCGTTGGAGCAACTGCACAACAGATTATATGCGAACGGACCATATTTGCGCAACCGCAACGAGAAGACCGAGAACATTTCAAACGGGAACGGTGCCAAAGCCAACGGCCCAAACGCCAACACCGTCTGATTGAAAACTAACTCCGGTTGCGGCGGCAAATGCCAATGTTCCAACACCCGTTTGGCGACCTGATAATCGGCTTCCGGCATGGCAGTGCCATTTGAAGACTCATATTTATTCACCCGTTCCTGCGCCGTCGCTTCGTCAAACGGCAACGCCTGTGGCAGACGGATCTCCTGCGACCGTACTTTCAACGGCAGATCAGCTTGGAAATCACGGATTTCGGAAAGTGCACGCAATGCGTCGGTTGCGGCACGCAATCCGACTTCCAAGACCGAACGTTCACCATCCCCGCCGCCGGCGGAGTAACCGTGAATTCCAGCCGCTTTTACTGGTCGATTGGTATTGGGGCCGACGTCGCCTTCCGAACCGTTCACGAACATGACCGTTGTGTTGTAGCTGTCTTTCACCCGTTCACGCATCATGCCGCACCAATCGCTGGAAATCAGTCGATTCGATCCCTGGCACGTATTGTGGCAGCCGTAATGGATGAAAATGCCGATGTCTTCGCCTGTTTCCTTGTCGAGAAAACGCGCGACGGTCATATTGTCGTCGCAAGGCTGGTATGGATCGGCGATGAAGCGGGAGACCTTTCCGTTTTCATCCATTCCTCGACGCGACACGCCGGTCTTGCTTTTGGTCAGACCGAATCCGACGACCGCTTCGCGCATGCCATTTTTCGCCTTCCGAACGTTTTCGGCGATTATCGGAATCATTCGCTTGGCATAAGCCACGCCGCGATATTCCGGATCGACGTCCGTCCGGCTAAGTGTGCGCCGCACAAACACTTGGGGAGCCGAATGGGTATGGGTGGCGCACACCAGAATATGGTCCGCCGGAATGCCCGTGGCCTCATGGATGGCACGATGTATATCGGATGCCAGTTCCTCCGATATGCCGCACCAGTCCATACTGACCACTGCGGCTTCGGTATCTCCATCCGCCAGCACCATCGCCGTTGTACGCAACGGAGAATGGACCGCTTCCGCCAACCGTTCCGGATTACCATATCCAGTAAGATAAATCCCCAGTTCTGGGGTGACGTCCGCAACCGAAAATCCAGCCTTCATATTCTCGACTCCTTATTCACTAAATAAAAATTGGTCAGAAAAAAATTTTTTTGTGCTTTACTATACACTACGTTTGGAGTTTTGTAGTCAAAAAGGACTAAATTCTTTTGTAAGTGTGAAAACCATGCATTCCACAATAAAACCGTAGTAAAAACTCAAGAGATAGTGATGGAAAGAACGCATCCGCAAGCCGCCGCAAATTTCAGCAAAGTCCCGCAGGAAATATTGCCACGTCCACGTTCCAGTTTGGCGACCATCGGCTGGGAGACTTTCATCCTGCGAGCCAATTCCGCTTGCGAGAGTCCTGCTTTCTTGCGTGCTTTATAGAGTTGTGCTGCAATCGCCAAACGTTGGCGTGCCTCCGCAATACGTTCGGCATTGGCTGGATCATCAAAGTAAGCTTGCCGTTCCGCTTGTTGCTTTGCCTTCAGCTCCTCCAAATGCTCGGCGACATATTTGACTTCGTCTTTGATTTCCTGTTCTGTCATGTGACGTCTCATATCAACCTCGCTTGTTTTAGTTCCCTGGCCAATTTACGTGCCTGTTCTAGTTCAGAAAGAGGGATTTTCTGTGACTTTTTCACGTAACCGTGGATCCCATAGACATTATCCTCCTTGCCATAGACATAGAAGACACGCACGTTCCCCGCATTGATTACTCTGATGGCAAAGAGATCTTCCCCACGTAGCTTCTCGCCGTTCGGCATGGACAAACGTCCGTCCCGTTCAAGCAATTGCACAATTTCCCTATATTCTGCATTTATCTTTTCACTCTGCGTGGACATAAACTGCTTCACATTGGGAAACTCGATGAAAAACTTCTTTTTTCCGCCACTTACCATATTATAACCTAAAAGTTATTGTTTTCAAGTCATCGACTAAAAACAATTCCACAGTCATCTTGAACAGCAGAATCATCAACAAATCAAGCCAGTGTTTGTCTTTTTCGACTGGACAAGCTTGATAAATTTACAGAATCTTCTGCTTCCGAAATCGATATACGATATATTCAGGAATCTGAAAATACCGTTTCACATACTATAAACGCCAACAACTGATAAAAATTGAGTTGAAGGCATCTAATAATCGATTTTAACAGACTTCAAAGGGGACAGAGAGTTTTTTCTCAACGTGCAAACCGACTATCGGGAATGGTGATTTGTTCGCCAGACTGGACATTTTGTGTAAACAAGCTACCGTCAGGCAAACGGACTTTTAGGCAACCTGTCCGTTCGCAAACAATTCGGACGTTGCGGATGATGCCGTCCTTTTGTTCCGCGGAAACCAAATAAGCTCCATCTGCACGCAAGTTGTAGAAAGCGATATCTTGCGTCTTCGGCCAATTCGGAAAGATTGACATAACGCCATGGTTGGACTGAAGCAGCATTTCATTGATTGTATTGGCATAGACGGCGACATTTTCCATGCCGCCTCCGCCATGATTGAACATCATGTTCGGAAATTGGAATCGCTTCGCATGTTCGGATAGTTTGTCCAAAATCAATTGCGGATCAATGCCGACGCGTGCGGCGGCGGGATATACGGTAGATGTCCCGTTGCCGTCCATCCAGCGGTCTGTTTCAAGAATGGACTGACGGGCGATTTCTAGCAATTCCGCCGGCGAATCCATCCGAATCTGACCTGCGGGATAGATATGCTGAAGGCTGACAGCATTTCCACCTACCCATTCGTGGCCTTTTTCCGTCAATCTGAAAATGCGTTTTCCTTCGCGAACAAAGGTCGGGAATGGCGGCAAATGATTGAGAATATGGGACCATTCGCCTGTTTGATCTTTACCAAGACCGTATTCGTCTGCAAGTTCAATCAATGTCTGAAAGATCATCCGCAAAAGTCCAAGAGAGAGAATTGGATTCATATCCTTTTCCCGTTCAACGGCCTGCGGATATTTCTTTCTGAAATCCGGTATATAGAAAGGAACTTCATGCGCGGCATCCCGATGGTCGTTGAAACGACCGTCTTCAAAGACCAGATAGTCTTTCCAGAAGTCAGCTAATTCACGGAGATAGGGATAAAGGTGTTGCGTGGCATAATTCTGGTCCATCGTACCCTTCCATCGCATGACCATGACAACCGCACCGAAGGCGGCATCGCTTTTCTGTCCAAGAAATGACTCGCCATGTTCCTCTTCCGTCCATTGATTGTATTCGAGCCGCAAAGCTTTCGGGGCAATGCTGACCGGATAATAGATGCCATGACAATGGGCGATATCGCGGGCGAATTCGCGTCCTGTTGGCATAAATTCCTCCAACGGAACATGGTAGCCATCCAGCAGTTCCGGATGATTGGAGGATGTCGCCGCGTAGAACGTCGCCTGATAATTATAGTTCATGTGGTAGTCACCGCCCCAGCCAGGCTCCGCTGCAGTGATGAAATTGCCGAAAAGCCCAGGCGGGAAGTTCGGATTGCGTGCCGCACAGGCGAGAAGATATTGCCCTGCAAACCAATTCAATTCGATTTCCGGTTTGGATGGACAGAGCACGGCTGATTTCGACCAGAAATCCCGCCACCAATCCGCATGTCTTTGCAGAAGGCTCTGGCAGTCATCAGCAGTCAAAGAACGGCAACGATTCGTTGGAATGGTCTTCCAATCTGCCGATTCATGATTGGTTGCCAAAGCGATGACGTAAAGAGAATCCGAAAGCTTTCTGAGGCAGGCGGCCCCGCAAGTCGGCCATTCAAGAGCTGGCGAATCAAACACTTCCGTAAAGGATTGCATGCCATCATCATTGGATGTCGTAGCGGTCAACCGTTTGGCGACGGAAGGACGAAGAGTTACGGAAGCGACAGATGTTTTTGGACCAGACAACTGGAGCAATATGGTGTTCTCCGTGGTAAGCGGTGTCAGCGCAATATTCAACGAACCGAATGTACCACGCAATTGTGCAATGTCCATGTCCTGTTCAATATGCCAATCTTTGCCATTAACCTCTGGAACGGTTATTTCGATGGTGCCGAATGGACGGATACCGCCTTTTCCTTTGCCCGCACGGGCCGGCAAAGCTTCCCAGAAGTCACTTTTACCAATATAGATGACATGCTTGGCGGGAGTGCCGCCCCATATGAGAGCGACATCGCCATTGCCTGCGACGGCGCCGTCCGGTGTCAGTTTGGAAGGAGTCGCATGAGGAACGGTATTGATGACGGCGATGTGTTTCATGGCGTGAAGGGAAGGTAGCGCAAGCATGAGCAGGAGAACGATTAGTGAACGTGGCATTGGTGGTATTTAGAGGGCAAGCGTTATTTTCACAGTTGATTTATAAAAAGTAGCGAATGCCGCCAATTTGTCAAATATGACAACCAAAAAACAAGCTCCTGACACATTCTGTTCTTTGTACTACTATCGTTCTTTTTATTGTTTTTTGACAAAGATTTTGCCATGCGCTTTTCTGTCGCGCGAAGCGCTTTCACAACCGCCGCAGCCGCCGGAGCCGATTGCATTATTCGCAACCAACGTCTTGTTTCTCCTTTGATTCCTTAGGATGTCGTCGGCCCGGCGGCGAGGCTTTTCTGTTTGTTCTGTGTCTTCAGTGGACTGAATTTTCGTGTTCTTTCGTGCCTTTCGTGGTTCTTATTCAATGGTTTTGGTTATAGATTGACTACTCCAAGTTTGGTATCGAATATTGCCGAAGACTGTGTGGAAGAAGAACGCTGGATGATTATATTACTGCTTGACAAGTCCTTCAATTATTATTCGCCATAGTATTCTTCTTTCCACGCCGTATGGATTTCATCATTCGCCATTTTGCCATCAAAGGATGGAAACGGGTGCTCTACGCATTCATTTTCATCCTGTTGTGCTGGCAGCTGTCAAGATTCTGGGGCAACTGGAAAGATGGCGTCTCTTCTGTATTCTATGTCATCCACGCCCCCATTCATGAAGTCGGGCATACCGTAGCGGCCATGATCCACCTGCCGCAAATGGCCGTCGTCCTGGCTGGAAGCCTCTTTCAACTATTGACTCCAATCGCCATCGGCGTCTATTTCGTCTGGCATGGCGACTGTCCTGCGATTTCACTTTGTCTGGGCTGGCTTGGATTCGCCACCATCGAAATGGCGACCTATATGTACGACGCGCCATTCCGCAATCTACCGCTGGTCGTGCCTTTTTCAAACGGCGACAATCTTATCCATGATTTTGAATATCTGTTCACCCGCATGCATTGTCTCGACCACGCATGCCGTATCGGCGTGGCGACGGCGGCCATCGGTTACGCATTTGTATTCATCGCCTTCGCCCTTATCATCGCCATGTTCATCTTGGGCTTTCTCCCGCAAAAGCCGAAGGAAGAGTGAATCCTCCATTGACTAAATGCAAGTCAACATCTGTTTTCTTACGGAAGCCGTACATCCTTGCAATAATACCCGCCAGTCTTTGGGGCTCCACGGAACTCAATCCGACTGGCATTTTTCAACTGTCGCAAATGGCGTTCCAATGTACGCTTGGGCAAAGACATAGCCAAAGCGATTGCATTGGCGCGAAGACCAGGATGCTGCCGAATATAGGAATACACCGCTTCAAGCTCGTTTACTCCGCCATTTACTCCGCCATTTACTCCGCCAATTGTCGTGTTCTGGTGTTCTTTCAGTGCTTCCAGAATTCGTTCAAGCATGAAATCGACAAAAATGCCGGAATCGGATTTGGCCGTACTATTATCAGTTGTATGTTTGTTCTCCATAATACAGTGACATAAGACAAACGAATTGCCGAATGGAACGATAGGCAGATTCGGGACGGGTGTTGACTTCCAGATTCTCCTGACATTCAAGTTCGAAATCAATCATGAATACATGGCATGGCCTCCCATTTACGATGTCCGCCCGAATAACGAACAAGCTGTCAGGAGCATCTTGCCCAATCACTATATAGTCAATCCCGCCGACTTTGATTTGTTTCAAGGCCTTTTTATCAAGAATAACAGTTCCACTGATGTCCAGAAAGTCATATTCTGCAAAAAACTTCAATAGTTCTTCAGGAAGATTTTCCGACAGTTTTTCAGGCACTGTGCAAATCTCATTATAATTCCCTGCATGTTCTTTGATAATGGAAAGCCATTGGGCGAGTAATTCTTCTTCCGTGGCATTCCGAATACGTTCTTCCTGCTTGGACAATTTTTTTTCATGACGTGAAAGAAAGCATGTGCCAAGTCTGTCCAATAGTTTGCCAAGAGCACAATATCGAAAAAGGAAATTCACGACTTGCCGCTGGAACAAAATGCATATTGTCCCTAACACTAAAACAATTGCAAGGATGATATTGGCCTTCATTGTAATTCACTATATTTAGGTTGTCGGCAAATGTGTTTCCTCTTCTCAAAAATGAAAATTGACAAGAGGAAGCCATTTAATCCACGCCTTTGAATTATGGTTAAGCAATCCTATCTGCAAGCCTGGTGCATCCGAGTCGTTGAACAAACCAATCTGCAAGCCGCCACAATTGTCTTCATCATCAAAATCTTCTTTGCACCTGTTAATAACTCCAATCTGAATGCCTTTGTTGCTGGAAGTACGTGACAACAGTGAAACGATGACACCAGAATGGTGCCCCTCTATGCTAGAGGAAAGGCCGATGGTGATTCCCTTTACGTCACCACCGCAGAAATTGAACGGGGCAATTGAAAGTCCATAAATATCCCTGTTCTGGTAGGCAAGAAATAAATTGCAGTTTAGTCCATATACGTTTGTGCCTGCATCGAACAGTTGCAGAGGCCATATTCCCACTTGGACAGCCGTCCAACGTTTTTCCTCCAGCAGGGAGATGGCCCCGATACCGTGAGCAGAGGCATTAAGGGAGGCAAATCCGCAAAGCAGCAATAAAGCAAACTTGAGTTTCATTGTTATATTTTCCCTAACTTTCTGGATTGAGTATTTTCACACCTGATAACCAATTGCTCGTCACTCGCTTAATCTATCCCGTCAGTCTCGCATTTCAACCACTTGACACAGAATTGGCACAACTGGTGGAAGTTTTCTCGGAATAGAATGCCTGCAACAATATCCGGAAGCGTTGTGATATGCCATGCCATGCTGTCATTTCTTTCGAGGGGAAATGTATTTTTCCAACAAAGCCCGTTTCTGTTCATCACGCCGCAGGACAGTCGGATTCCACGTCGCCTTTTCCAAAATGATGTGACTGTGGTAAATGAAAACACGATAGTCGAAGAAACAACCGCTTAATTCTAGATAATCTTCACTTTCCTGCGGTTCGGCTCCGCAAAGTTTCAATGTGGAAAATAACATGATGTTGCGTTTCAGCGGATGCTTTTCTGGCGCATATTCAGAGAAATCCGCGTCTGCCGGAATACGACCGACCATCAGTATGCAGTAAGTCGGCCTATTGGGATGATCCTTAAAAACAAAGCATTGAAGTGTTTTGATTTCAAATTTGTCGATAAAACTCTGCAATTCTTGTTGTAGTTCGGAACGGAGATTGTCACTTATTCCTTCTGGCTGTACGACGAGTTCAAAATCCGTCATGACAGTTTGATAAATCGGGACTCGCAGAGATTTGTATGATGTATAAAACATGGTGGGAATGCCCACAACAAAAAGCAGGGCAAACAGAACGGCAATGGACACAGCCAAACCTATCAATACCTTTTTGACGGCATTTGCCAATTTTGACTTTTTCATTCGTCGTTCCATTAATCAGTTTGTTGTGGTTCAATCCTTTACCGAACTAATCTACACCTTCCATCATGCATTTCAACCGCGTGGCACGGAATTGACGACGTGGGGCACAGACTCATCCTAGAAGAAGATTTTGCAGAGAAAGTGTTTCATGATATTACAAGTTAGTTATTATGCTCTCTCTTTTTCCTGTTATTCTTCCTTGTCTTGGATTCAACACGAGTATCACATCGAGAGGATTCATCTAGTCTTTTAGCCTTTTTCATCCAAGGAGGATACCAGTCAGGAGGCCATTTTACGAGTTTATCTCGGTTGGGGTTTTGTAGTATTACTGAGATGCCGATATGATTTTCAATCGCGCAAACAATCTTGCCAGCGACATAAATCATTGCCAAAATCAATACAGCTCCCAAAATCCTTCCTGTTCCCATAGGAAGATAGCAAAGAAGAAGCCAAGCAGGGAAAAGACAAGCGACAAAAGTCAAAAATGACAAAAAGACAGTAAGAAACCAGTACTTCCATTTTCGTCTTGCAGAATCTGTGTCTTTAACTATCATTGTTGTCACATTCCCATGCTTTTCATATTGCGGTCCAAAATCAGAACGTGTTTGAAAATGCGTGTTTTTGTCGTTTATTTCACCCACCTAATCTACTCCGTACAACAGCACATTTCAACCACATGGCACATAATTGACAATGGCATATCTGTTATTCAACGTATTGTGGATTATTTATTCGGCGAATTATGGATTTTAATGAAAACGTCGTCTTTGCAGTCGTAAAACACGTACTAGAATCTCAATTTTGTTATTTTTGAAGCATCTTTAGAGTGTTCAAGAAAGTCTAAGACTGGCTCACCTAGCCGTATGGCAGCGATGTCTGGCGGCTTTACATGGAACAGCGGAGGAGAAGCTACGGCAAAATCATCCGTTCCTACGAGTTCCAGGCCAACTACCAAGAAGAGAAGAAGCCTTATTTTCGTTCAGACAGGACGCAGTTTACGGTCATTTTGCCAAATTTGAATTATATTGGCACTCAAGGTGGCGGTCAAGGTGGCACTCAAGGTGGCACTCAAGGTGGCACTCAAGGTGGCACTCAAGACAAGCTTACTGAAAGGATTATTCAAATTATACGAAACAACCATAAAATCACCATACAGGAAATCTCAAATAGAACAGGAGTTAGCGTAAGAACAATAAAAAGGCGAATTGCGTTAATCCCCAATGTCAAATACGTTGGCAGCGGTTATAGCGGCCATTGGGAGATTGTTGATGATTAGTGAGAAAAACGAATTGGAATAATTCTATAATCCGTTAATTGATTTAACAACAAGACAAAGAAACCGGCAAAAGAAAGCAATAAAAAAATCCTGTAACTCATTGGAATTACAGGATTTAAACTGGTGGAGCATATCGGGCTCGAACCGATGACCTTCTGCATGCCATGCAGACGCTCTAGCCAACTGAGCTAATGCCCCGTTTCATTGTCAACGTCATTACAATACTGCCATTTTGCAGGAATGCAAATCAAAAGCAGAAAAAAAATCACAATTGCTGGCTGTTGTAGGCGCGATGAATGGCCTTGTCGTGATATTTGTCCTCTTCTGAAGCCAGATCCGCCTCCGTGTAGCCACTGGACAAAAGCGTCACAAGAACACGCATATCCTTTATTTCAAAGGAAATGCGCCATGTGCGATAGGCCAAGGCAAGTTCACCTGTCGGTAAGGTCAGCAAACGATGGCGGGTGGCATCCAACGGCTCATAACCAAGCTGTGTCAACGCGAACTGTCGTAGACAGGACACGCCATTTTCCTCCAACCATGCCAACTGCCGTTGAGCCGTTTCGGAAAATTCCACAGCGTATTCCTGCCCTTCCTCCTCCCCTGTCCAGCCAAGAGAGGCATCCGGAAACGAGTCGGCATAAGGAAGATAGGGCTTGATGTCCAGGATCGGCGTGCCATCAAGCAAATCATGGCCCGTAATCCAGATTTCGTTTTTTTCAATTCGTTGCAGACGGACGGCGCTCATGCCGATTGGATTCGGACGATATGGCGAGCGGCTTGCGAACACGCCGACCTTTCGTTCGACATGGCGCGGCGGCCGCACTTTCAAATGCCATCCCGCATTCTGATGAAACCAATAGATCACCCACAGGTGGCTGAAGCCGTCCAAATCCGCAAGTCCTTCCGTATATTCAGGATACAGACGAATCACGCCCACGTTGTCGCCCGCGACGGCCCCCTGCCGCGGCACGTCATACGGATATCGGGCGGCTGTGTTGAAAACGCCTATTGGCTTCAGTTGCAATTCGTTCGATTCCATTCCATTCGCTCACGCAGGAGCGTGCCCCTCCCGATCAAACGACCTCTATCAACCGTGCGCCTTCATGGAAGCCGCCAGTCGTCACGTATTGCATCTTGCCGGGGACCAGCTCGCCTTCGTAATTGAAATGCAAGTGACCTGTTATCAACGCTTTGATCAATGGCTCGTTTTTCACATAGTCAATGAATTCATTCGTCGCGAAGTACGGTTGCTGTTGCTTGCGGCGATGCGCGTCATAACAGGCCATCTTCTCGGCGGGGCAACCGCAAACGTAGGCGCATGCGCTCTTGCGGCGCACCATCATCTCTTCATACAAATCGTCTGTGTAGATCGGATTATGCATCAGCAACAGAATCGGATAGCCTTTCGCCACTTCCGCCTTCAACGCCGCCAACTGGCTCCACAGGAAGTAGTAGTAGCCGTTATCGACGCCGACGAGATTCACACCGCCAACCAAGCGGGAGGAGAATTCCAGATCGTATTTGGTCATCGTCTGGACGAGACTGAACGATTGGTATTTGTAGGCCTCGTCTTCCCATGCTTCACCGACGTATTGGCTGAATTCGTGGTTGCCCGCGCACATGAAATAATCCGTCTTGTCCAAATACGATTTGGCGACTTCCACGTTTTTGTATGAGACAAAATCGATCAAATCGCCTGTGTGCAACATCAAATCGCAGTTCTTGTTGCAGTAGTCGATCATTTCGTCCAGCGACGTTTGAACACGATTGGTATCGCCTTCAAACGCCTTGTGACGCGCGGCGGCCAGATTGCGCTTCCGTTCATTGTCGCGTTCATCCGCGAGTGTGAGATGATTGTCGGTCGTATGCAGGAAACGCAATGGCTTAGGCAGACCGATTTTTATTGTCGTATTAACGTACTTTACCATATTATAGGAGCCTTTGCTTATGTCAATATCTCAAGATTCTCGTCTCCGCAAACTTCAACGGCACTTCCAGTTTGTCAACGGCTTCCGCCGTCACCGGTTTGCCATCCACGACATCATAGACGATGGCCTTCTTCGGCAACGACAACGTCACGGTACCATCCTTCGTGCCATGCAGAACCATGTTCATGCCATCCGTGTAGAAAACGCAATCCGTATCCGTATAGAGATGGATTCCAGCACGTTGCGCCGCCAAACGAGCCAACGCCCACGGATAGCGCGGCGTGCTGCAATAGATGGAATTCGACCGCAGGACGACCGCCGCCGAACCATCAGGCCATGTCGCCAATATTTCATCGCCATCCGCGGGCTTCACGGCCATCAGCAACGGCGTTTTGGACATGACCGGCCAACTTGCGGGCAGGCCGAGTTCGCGGCCACGCGCTGTCGCCGCCACGCTTGTAATCGCTTCTGAATTTTCCACGCGGACCAATTCATAGCCTGTCAACGCCTTTGAAGCGGCTAAATCCACGCCTTTCAAAGGATCCATGATGCCCGGAGCGTGCAGCCAGAAGACGAATTTGCCATCCACAGCGGCTTTCAATTGGGCGCGTTTCGCATCATCCAACACCCACGGATTCAACATCAACAGCAGTTTGGACGAGACTTTTCCAGCCAGCAGGTCATCCAGCAGATACTGGCCGAACGCCGCGCCAAGACGCGACGTCTCCAACCGCTGATGACCGATCATCGGGCCGGAAACGCGGCTGCCATCCTTTGTGTAAGCGGCTGAATATTCGTCGAATACGACTGCGACTGGCGGACGATACGGCATCGGCTTGGCGAGTTTCTGCACTTCCATAGGACCGAGACGACGCATCTCCTTCCAAAGTTCCATGTCGTTGTACCATCCCAACGTGCACAAATCCATCCACCAGCAGGCCAGATTGCGCACAATCTCTTCGCCTGTGTTGCGCAACAGCACCTGATGGGACTCCCACGGCGTCTTCACATACTCGTTGAGGCCGCCGAGCGAGCCGCCCGCCGCAAGATACGTCCGCGTATCATCTTCCACGAGCCACATCTTGCCGGAATTCGTGACGGATTCGCAGACGGTCATGATATGGCCGCCGCCGCCCGACAGACGATCATAGTACGACAACGGCGAGCAGAGGATGTCGATGTCCGGACATTCGAGCAGACGGCGCAAGGCCAAATGGCCACATGCGCTCATGCGGCCCATCGTCGAAAATTCAAAACCGTAGCCGTAGAAATAGACGGACAGCTTGTGGCCTTTCGTCGCGTCGCGAACGACATGCGCAATGGACATCAGCGCATCCGTCATCTCATCTTGCAAGAAGAGGTTATGATCCAAGACAGGTTGCGCTTCGCCCGGCAGCAACAGCATGCCATAGACGGCCGCTTCGCGCCGCGCCTTCGGCAGCGGCGTCTCCGCTGTCGCCAACGTAACATTCGGATTCCGCCAAGCGGCCTGCAACGCCGCATCCGTTCCGTATTTCTTTGTAAGCCAACGACGGAAGCCTGCTTGTTCGCAGTCCGAATAGCCATGGAATTCCTGTTGCCAGCTGTCACGATAGAACCATTCGCTCGTGTTCTGTGCGCAGGGGTGATAACCCGCCATCGTGTCTGGATATTTTGCATCCATGTATTCAATCAACGCACGAAGATGCTCTCCGGCCTCCTTCCGCCATTTCAGAGACGAAACGCTGACGAGCGAGCCATGGTTGATTTTGTTTTCCAACCATTTCATCGTCTCGCCCGGATTCTCGTCCTTCCACCATTGCGGCGGTTCAAGTCCCACGCGCGGAATGATTTTCGCCTGCGGATTCGCTCTGAGAACCTGCTCAACAACGGAATTGACTGGCCCCCAGTTTAGCTCTTCGCCTTCTTTCGGCCACGGCATCTGAACAGACGGCGTGATTAAATCCACGCCCGCTTCATGCGCAAACGACACCTGCGAACGGAATTTCTCACCCGTCACCATACTCTGCATCCGACGGATAAACGACGGCGACGCAGGACGATAGCCCGCGAAGACGAATTTGGTCTCAACATCAGTCTTGATCCAGACCTTCACCGTATAGATATGGCCGGCCTGCAGATTCATCGGCTTCGCGACCGTGTAGAAATGGAAATCCGGCCATTTGCCGTTCGACGGATCCTTCTGGGTGACATGCAATGCGGGACCACCGTCGAGACCGCCCGTCGGATCAATACCGAACGTGCCGACCGTATTGCGTTCATCACGAGGGAAATACATCCAATCTTCGAAGAGTTTTTCAGGCGTTTGATTAAAGTCATCCGCTTTGAAGAAGACCGTACCGTCCGTCTTGTCGATCACTTCAAAACGATCGAGCCAGATATTCAACGGTTTGTGTTCGAAGCGGAAATGCATCGTCAGCGGCGTGTTACCAGGCTCTTCCACAACCGTATCAAACTCAATCCATTGTCCCCCGGGCTTCACGGCAAGCTGTTGCATTTCAGGGCCACCGAAAAACCACCGAGCCCGCACGGGAATACCATCGACTTGCAATTGCGGCACGCCGTCGGCCACTCGCACCCGCACATCCGCCGCCATCACGCTCAAACCGCACATAGCCAGCAAAACATTCATCAGTTTCATTGTTTTCTCCATGGATATTTGACATGACTTGTTGTGATTTCATCTTTCGCTTATACATTAGTATAATGTTTTCCACCTGTCAATAAAGCGTTTCTATGAAAAAAGCAGAACTACTCGCTCCGGCCGGCAACCGCACGGCTCTCGCCGCCGCCATTCAGGCAGGTTGCGACGCCGTCTATCTGGGCATGAAATCCTTCAACATGCGCGGTGCTCCGACCAATTTCACCATCGCCCAGTTGAAAGTGGCTTCGGCACTCTGCCGCGACCACGGCATCAGGCTGTATGTCACCGTCAATACGATTATTTATACACGCGAACTGACGAAATTGCAACGACTTCTGGATGACATCGCGCCATATGCGGATGCCGTCATCTGCTGGGATCCGGCCGTCATCATGGGCTGCCGCGAACGGAAGATTCCAATTCATATTTCCACACAGGCCTCCATTGCCAACACGCAGGCCGCCCTCTACTATAAACAGCTTGGAGCGGAACGACTTGTGTTGGCCAGAGAATGCACATTGAAGGAAGTCGCCGCCATCCGCAAGCAGGCGGATATCGAAATTGAAGTGTTCGCCCACGGCGCCATGTGCGTTTCCGAATCAGGCCGTTGTTTTCTGTCGCAAGACACGCTTGGACTTTCCGGCAACCGCGGCCTCTGCAGACAGAACTGCCGCCGTCCATATCGCGTCATCTGCCAAGACGGTCCAGGCGACTACGAAGTCTTCCCGAACGACAATCATGTATTCTCCGCGAAGGACTTATGCACCCTGCCCTTCATCGACAAATTACTCAATGCAGGCGTCGATTCGCTTAAAATCGAAGGCCGCAACCGCCCGCCAGACTACGTCCACACCGTCATCTCCGCCTATCGGCATGCCATCGACGCATGGACCGCTCATCAATTGACAGACGACCTGAAAAAGGAACTCATCACCAGATGCAGAACCGTCTTCAACCGCGATTTCTCCAACGGCTTCTTTCTTGGCCGCCCCATTACGGATTTCACGGAAAACGAAAACAATGCCGCCACACAGAAACGGACGCTCGTCGGAAAAATCATCAACTACTATCAGCGGGCGGGCATCGCGCGGCTATGGTTGCAGAACGGAACGATTTCCGACACGGAAGATCTAGTCATCATGGGGCCGACGACGGGCGTCGTCGAGTGCCATGTCGATGCATTCCGCCGCGAAGACGATCCGGCCTTGATACCGCATGCCACCGCCACCTTCCCCTGCCCCGTCAAGGTCCGCGCCAACGATATTGTATATAAGGTATTCAAGCCGTAACAAAAATTCCACGTAACGGCATATAAAGACAATATATCTTGTTTATAATAAAAATCTTATAAATTATCCAGAATCATAAGGAATCATAGAGATTCATATTAAATCATAAAGAATCATAATAAGTCATAATAGAATAGCTTATATTTTACATAGTATATTATAGATCTAATTTATATCAAACTATTTATTTGATTTTATTCAATCAGCATCTATAGTATAGAAAATGCTAATAAAAGAATTTAACTGATTGGATATAGATAATGACGGATACACCAAATGGATTCTCACAGCTCATCGCCAACGGAAATGGCTTGTTGACCCAAGACAATTGGGCGAAAGGTTTGTTTACCATAAAAAATGTCATCGCACGCCTTGTAAAGGCGTGCTTGCCTGATTTCGCTCCCTTCCCAGAGGAAACCATAGCCAATGAATGCCTGGATGATTTCCAAGACAAAACTGGTCAATTCCATTCAGAATTTGCCAAAGGGCTTCCACCGCAACGTCCACTTCCAAATGGAGCACAAATGGACTGTGATCTGCTGTTCGAATTGCATCCACCTAATTGCATGATTGGGAAATTAAGTTCACAACTACTCAATATAGAAGTCCAAAATGACAGCAGACAACTTGACAGATGTATCGGCAGAGGTATGTTATATGCATCAGGCTTATATTACATGGAATATGGAGCCATTTACACATACCCTAGATTTGAGGACTCATGGCCGGTGAACTCCATCTGGGTATGTCCGACGGCACCACTGCATCGACAAGGGACGCTTCTGGATTTCAGAACGACAGTGAACTGCAAACCAAACAGCGCATACTGTTTGAGTCCTCAAAGCTATGACAAGATCAGATTAACCTTCTTGAATGTCAGTAGCGACAGTGGTCTCGGGAAAAAGGACATATTCGGCTTCATCTGGGCCTTGATGACAGCGTCATTATCACCAGAGGACAGGAAAAGAATACTGCAGGAGGAATTCAACATGCAAATGACACAACCCATTGAAGAAACCATTGACAAGTATGAATTGTTTCTTGATCTCTATGGACGGAAACGCTATGCGGATGAAATGCAACGAAACCGCATGGAAGGAATAGCTGAAGAAAGAGAGATTATTGCGCTGAACATGCTGAAAGATAAATTTCATATTGAAGTCATTGCCAGAATAACTGGTCTGAGTTTGGAGGACATCATCCAGCTTGCCCAAGACAACAATCTAAGCATTTAACCACGATCTTGACATCAAAAGGTT
>JAFZIJ010000031.1 GCA_017554445.1 Victivallales bacterium | reverse complement strand
GAATCCTGAAGGCTACAGGATCATCCAGGCAGCCGCTCGCCTTGAAGACGTGTACTGGGATGGGAACAGCATCGCTGAAATGGGATACGACGATGGGCAGAACTATACGTATGCAGACACAGCCAACAATAGAAAACTGCTAGACACCGTCACCTATGACGACGATGGCAATGTCATTCCGCTGTCGAAGCGATTCAACAAACGCGATCCGCGAGCAAGATATTCGCTGGACAATAACGGATCACGATATGCAATTCACCAACAGAGCAATCCCATCGTTTCCAATGGACAGGTCCGGGCGGACTATCAGGAACTCCTGGACAACGGGCGCTACACGCCGGAGCATGTCGCCGAATGGGAGGCCGGAGCGGTCGAATGGATCCGCAAAGTCGGTGGAATTGACAACGCCGTTTCACTGGTCGTCAACAACATGGAACCGTCAGGCAAAATCGGAACCATGGCCCGTCGCCTCATCATGGAGAGCGACACTTTCAAGAATATGCCGAACGAGACAAAACAAAAAGTATTTGAACGATATGTCTTGGCTGGAACGGAATGGGGCCGCGAAGGCGTCGCCCGCCGCGTCGCGTCCATGACGCTCGATTCCCTAGCGAAAGTCCGTGGCATCATCGACGCTTTCCGCAGCAAGCTCACCCCGGAGCAAAAGGATAAAATGCGGGAGGATGTCCTGCGAGACACCGGCATCGATCTCGACAAGATTCCAGACAACATCCACAACGACCGCGAGAAACTCGATCAGCTCATCACGGCCGCCCTCGCCTCTCGCGCAACAACCAAAGACAAGCTCTACGAATACTGGGTAAATGCCATCCTGTCGGCGCCCATGACGCACGTTGCCAACACCGTCGGCAACCTGGCAAACTTCGCCTACGAGCTGGGCGTCAAACGCCTGGCGGAGGCAACCGTCAACCACTTCGCGAAACGCCCGGACGCCGCCCGTTTCAGCGACTTCAAGGCCATGTGGTCCGCCGTTGACTGGAAAACCGTCTGGCGGAGCGCCGTTCAGGCATTCAACATTGAAACGCTGGATGCCGGTGGAAAATACATTGAAGGCGCTGCCCCCGCTATCAAAGGAAAGAAGGGGCGGATCATTCGGATGCCAGGACGTTTTCTCCGCGCAGCCGATGAATTTGCAAAAGCCATCATCGTTCCCGTAGAGACAGCCGCCATGGCCGACCGGCTTGGACGGCAGCAAGGCCTTGATGGTGCCGAACTGGACGCCTTCGTCCGGAGACAGCTTCGCGACAAGGATTCCGAAGCAGCCTCGTTCGGGCGTCGTCGTTCACTGGAACTCACTTTCCAGGAAGATCCCGGAAAAATCGTTACGACGCTAGTCTCGCTCAAACAAGGCAACGGCTGGGGATCCACCATCGTCAAATACATGTTCCCGTTCATGAAAACGCCATACAACCTACTCCGACAGGGGATTCGGAAATCGCCGCTGGGAGCTTTCAACCTCCTGGGCGAAACCTACGACGTTTTGCGCGGGAAACAAAAAGTCGATTCCGAATTCATAAGCCATTCAGCTGAACAAGTTCTCGCATGGGGCATCGTCGGCATGGCCCTCGCCATGGGCGGAGGCGACAACGACGACGATCCGCCGCGACTCACAGGATCATCATCCGGAGGAACTACAGGCGAACGGATGTTCCGCGGAAAACATGTTCCGGCCTACTCCATCCGCATCGGCGACAAATACTACAGCTACAAGCGGATAGAGCCATTGTCCACCATGTTGGCCCTCATCGCCGACGGGCTGGAGGCATACCGCCAGTCCAAGACCGACGCGGGGGCCGCTAAAGCCCTTCGCGGCATGTTCGGAGGAACCTTGCATCTCATCGGCGAGAAATCCTACCTCAACTCATTCTCCCAGCTCGTACAACTCTTCGACGATCCGGAACGCAGCCTCGGATCATGGGCGACCGACTTCACCGCCAGCTGGATGCCGAACGCCGTCCGCCAGGCCTCCAACTCATTCGACGACTACCGCCGTGATCCATCCGTCCACACATCCGGCGTCCGCTGGTGGCGTGACCAGTTCCATGTCACGCTTTCCAAGGCCGGCGTCATGCGGATGGCGCCGAAAGTCGATTGTTTTGGACGCCCGATCACAAAGGACGAAGCGGAGAAGGCGGGCCCCGGCGACATCCTCTGGCGGCTGCTGGTTCCCGTCAACACCAAGGCGGCCGACGCGATGGATCCAGTGGAAAAAACGATCTGGAACTGGAATATTCAAAATCCCGATGTACAGTATTGGCCGTCCGTGGCGAGTTATCGTTTCTCATCCGAAGGGGTGAAATACGAAATGTACGGAAAGGACTATTCCGACTTCGCCATGGAATCAGGGCGACTGGCCCACCGTCGCATTCTGGAGCAGATCAACAGCGGGCAGATCAAGGCCGACAAGCCCCGCGAATCCGACATCGCCGCGATCAAGACGATCATGAGCGCCTCTAGAAAGCTGACGCGAGAAAAGTACGTTAGACAACATCGCTGTGATAAAATAAAATAGGAAGATAAATTCCCACCACATTTCCACACACAAGGCTGATAAAATTTATATAAATTCACCTAGAAAAGACCATGAAATCATACGTGAATTTCTATTTTATCTCCTTGAAAATCAACAACGTAAAAGCAGGAGAAAACATAACAAAGCGGATGATGACAAGACTTGAAAACCGCCGTAGGTTCGCCCTACCGAGGGTTCGAATCCCTCTCTCTCCGCCATTATACATTATAGTAAAGAAAAGCCCTTCCAAGTACGTTTTGGAAGGGCTTTTCCATGTCGCCGGAATGGCCGAAAATTCCACTAAAATTCCAGTATCAGTCGGTTTTATTAGTATGTTTTGCATTCAAGCCCGTTTTTAGGGCGTTTTTGCGTTTTTTAGAGACATCATAAAGCCATACGGCCGCCCATTCCTCGCCCCTTGCAAGAGCCAATAATGCAAGCCAGTCTTGAACAAAGCATTCGCCGGCCGCGTTCGTGCAAACTTCCTTGTCGGCATCCCAATAGTCGCATTTCAGGTCATCCGCGCAACCATTCTGATGACAAAGCTCATAGCAGGCTTCTTTTAGGGCCTTGTACAACTCCGGAGCGGCCGCAATCAACGCGATGTTGGCTGTCCGTTCGGCGCTGATCAAACGACAATGTCCGACTTCATAGCCTGAATGCTCGTTATGATCGCCCTTCTTCGGCGCGACATTTGCGATGACACGCTTTGTGTCGCCCGCCTTGACGATGACAGGGCAATTTTCATCGCCATTGCGAGTGCGCCATGGGCCCGGTGTGAATTTCTCTTTGCTCATTCCAACCTCCAAGGGTCTTTCTTGTCTTCCTCAAACGCTTTGTTGACGTAGCGCAGAATCGCCAACATTGATACTATGGAGACGACGGCTCCTGTGACGATGCCCGCCGTGTAGATGAAAAGCGCATTCAGCATGTTCTACCTCCTTGTAACCTGTACATTGCTTTATGTTGATATTTTCAGGGAAACCACGCGCAATCACAAAGCAATACCATCTGTTACCATGGCAGATAATATGCCCGCAACTACGGCACACCCCCATGGGGGGGGGATTTTCAATGTCGTGTTTTATTTTCATAAAACACCTCCATTCAGTTCAAACGTCGTAAATAATTTCATTTGCATCGCGTCTCGTTTAATCTTTTCCGGACGAAAATGGATATGAACTTTGTAGTTTGACGACGGGATGTTATGGTCGATCCGAAAATCGTCAATCACGGCCATGGCTTCCTCGAACGTCTTTTTAGCGCAACCTAGGCCCCAATGTTTGCTGTAGATGTTCACGCCGTATTTGATTTCAGGATGTGCGCCGAGGGGGCCGAATGCGGAAGCCGGATAGTTTCGCCATGCCTGAAAATCATACACGGTAGCGTGCCATTCAAGTTCATGGTCAGGACAGTCGGGAATTGAAGCATCACGATTCAGAGAACCGACGTCATCGAGCCAGTCTGGATATTCACTTGGTATGGAATGTTTACGCCTTTTCATAGCTCCAGAAATCCTTGTCCATTGTTCCGCTCATGTTCAATCTTCCTCCGCGAACGCGTCGCGGCCGCATTCCGGCGGTGCTGTTCCCTGTCCAAATCAAGATGGCATTTCTGGCATAGGGCTTTCAGGTTGCTGTAGTCGTTGTTTGTCCGGTCATGGTCTAGATGGGCGATTGTCAGAACTATCTTTACAGGTTCCGTCAGCATGACGCCTCCAGCTCCAAGCGGCCCGTAGTTGAAGCGCATGGCAATGCGGCTCCGCATCACCGTCTCGCCGTTCTCTACTCCGCATATTTCACAACGATTGTTGGCCCTTTTCAGAATGTCAGGACGAATCCTCGACCTCCAATCGGGCGGATATTTCTTGTAATCAATCGGCATTATTTAAGTCTCCATGTTAAATCCTGCCTTCCTAAACGCTCTTCGGTAATGTTTTCCAATAAAGTTCCCGCACAGCAACCTTGGCCATAATGGCCACCTTTAATATTCCAACCACAACTGCAGTTATGCAGCTTTCCATTTCCGCCCCGTTCGCATTCAGCGCAGTTAACAAATAAAACACCGTTTTTATCTCTAAAACTGTAAATCTTTTTTCGTTTCGTCATGCTTCGCCCCTCGCTTTTTGCAAAATGCGGATGATATCTTGTGCTATGTGCGCCTGATAGTCTGGAATAATATTAATGTTAAGTATTTTCTGTAGAATGACGTACATTTCCGGAGCGGCGGAAATCAACGCGGCATTGGCTTTCGTTTCTTCACGGCTCAATCTGGCATGATAAGCCGTAACCGTCGCAATGGTAATATCCAATTCAAATAGTGGCTCCGGGCCTTGTGCATACACGCAAGGTTCACAGGCCATCAAATCCGCGTCAGGGTCAGTAAACCATGGCCCGTTAGTAAATTTTGGCTCATTCATGCTTCACCCCTCGCTTTTTGCAATACCTTTTTAACACTAGCGTACAAACTCAATGGAAGCTTGCCGCTTAAAACGATGGCCTCTAGTAATTCAAACATTTCTGGAGCGGCGGCCGCAAGCGAAGCGTTGGCCTCCGCCTGTTTTAGCTCCTCCGGCGAATCCCACCAATCCTGTGTAAACAGCAGTTTGCCTCCGCCATAGATTCGGGTTAGTTGCGATACCCATGGCCCATTGGTGATGTTTGGTTTGCTCATTTTTCACCTCTCGCCTTTGCTAATAGCTTTTGAATCATGCCGTATTCAACGCTCTCCTCGGCAAATCGGGCAAGCATGTCTTCCAACATGGCGTACATTTCCGGAGCGGCGGCTATCAGCGAGGCGTTGGCTATCGCATTTGCCATGACCTCATCATCATCATCAGACAAAAGCCAGTTGTATTGGCAACATGCGATAGCGTGCTTCTCCGAATCAATGACGCTTAAATCATCGAGATTCCATAGCCCCTTGGTAAACATCGGTTCGCTCATTGTTGCTTCCTTAAAATTTCATTTAAATATTTTTGGATATATAATGCACATTCTTTATCATCTTTGGCAACGCAATCTTTTTCTGGCTTATTAGAAAACTTAGACATTATGCAGAATCCACATCTTTGAGGCTTGCTTATATCTTTACTAATAATATTAGCCGCTCGATTTGTTTCATTGGATTCTTTTGCCAAGTAATAAAGTTCGCTCATTATTCCCCTCTCGCCTTTGCTAATAGCTTTTGAATCATGCCGTATTCAACGCTCTCCTCGGCAAATCGGGCAAGCATGTCTTCCAACATGGCGTACATTTCCGGAGCGGCCGCAATCAGACAAGCATTGGCCTCGCTTGAAATGTCGCTCGCGATTGTCTCGTCATTTGCTATAACCGAATGATACTCGACCAGATACCAAACATCATCTCCCCACAGCTCATCCACTGTTGTATCTACTTTCCACGGACTCTCCGTGAATTTTGGCTCACCCATTGTTCGCCTCCTTCTTCTTTCCTGTCTCTGTGTCATAACCGTTCCTATAGCACCAAAGGAAAAAGACAGGCCAGCAACCATCATGCGAACCACAACACAACCCGTCATAGAAACCGTTTTTAGCTAAATGATTGTAATCCTCCGCGTTCATATCGCCATCGGCCAGTTCTTCATCCGCCCGTTCCTTGACATCTTGACAGTAGTGACAGAAATAGTCGTCGCATCTTTCTGCAGGGCATCCATTCTCATTATACCAATCCCAGAAGCTATCGACGATAAAAGCCAGTTCGTCACGGCCAAGACGCACAATGTCCTCACGTTTCAGGAACTTCGCAGGAGCGTCGTCGCCTTCCAGCAGACGGCGGAAACGCTCCATGAACTGCCGCAGTTCCCGCATCATCTGGAGGACTTCACCGTCCACGGCCGCCTCGTCGATCAACACGACCGGCTCATTGGCCAGTTTTTTCAAATCTTCCACTAATTCAAGATATTTCTGCGATTTGCTCATGTTTCAACAATCCTCCATTTATAGACATCAATCACCCATGCATCCATGCTTGAAGCAGAAGCGCTTGCAATCACACATCGGGATTTTTTCGGCTCCAAGCCGATAAAGCTCCGCAAAGTATTCCAGAAGGTATTCCGGAGAAGGATTGCTTCCATCTTCCAAAGTAAATCCCTTGGCAATTCGTTTCATTTCCCTTTTGTCGGTATGCCCCTGCACAAAACGCGTGATGCAGAAGCACATATGCCAAACCGACTTAGAAGAGTCATCGCCGCAAGGTATTCTGTGATGTTCCGGCTCCACTTCGCATCTCGCGCAGTCGTAGCGCTGCCCCGTGAACGGGCATGTTCCGTTTTTAAGTTGTTCAATCAGTTTGTCTTCCATGTTTTTCATCCTTCTTTTTCTCTTTCCACCAATCACGCAACTGCCCGACGACGGACATATCGATAATCATGCCCGGAGCATGAATGGCCCGCGTGAAACGCTGCTCCGCCAGACTGTCCAGTTCCGTCATGACTTCATCCTTCGATTTGCCTTCAAGGCTTTGCGGCGTGTGACCCATTTCCTTGCGCAGTTCATCGCACATCCGGACAAGTTCATTTTTGGATCTGAATTGGCAGAACCAAATCCATTCGTCAAAGTCCATGTAGTTCATGTTTTCTCCTTGTTTATTAATGATATATGTATCTCCAGCTCTGCGGCGGCCGGTCGATGCCGAAGCTCGACAGCGGCAGGGGCTCCGCGAACGGATTGATTTTCGCGATCACCAGAGCCCATGCCGATTCCGCCCCTATCATGTACTCCGAATATTCCCGGCTGCCGATGCCGCCGTCCTTCGGGAACATGCGCCACACCACATCGACGCGGCTGTGCATGGTCCAAGAGACATCCGCCCATCCCGTGACCATCCGGACAGGGCTCGATTCGTAGATGTAGAATCTCTTCCAGTCCTTCGCCGAATCCGGCAGGCCGCGACGGAACTCCACCGACTTCGTCCGGGCGTAGATCATGGCCGCGTATTCGGGCCGTATGGAAAGCAGCACGTCTCTCATACCACCTCCCGCATGACCTCCGCGACGCGGGCGGCCGCCTTCTTGGCCAGCTCCAGCTTCGCATGGTTGTAATGGGCGTCGATGACCTCCGTCCCGCTCCAGTTCCCCTGATCGCGCAGCTCCTCCTGCGTGACGCCGTGTTTCAGCGCAATCGTCGCGAACGTATGGCGAAGGCTGTGGAAGCATTTCAGGCGGACGTTCATCGTGCGGCGCTCGCCCTCCTCCGGCTCGCGGTCAAGGACGATCCCCGCCGCCTTCGCCATCTCCGTGAACTCCTTGGACAGCCTCCCCGCCGCATAGCATTCTGCGGCCATCGGCCAGATCAGCCCTTCGGGCCGACGTTCAGGAAGCAGTTTCACCCACGGAAGCGAAAGGCTGTGGACGGCCACGCGATCCTCGTCCCAATGCTTCGTCTTGTTCGGCACGAGGATCAGGAAGCTGTCGTCCAACGGCAGCTCCGACCAGTCGAGCGTCGCGATGTCGCCCAGACGCAGGCCGGTGTAAAGCCCCGCCTCGATGGCGGCAGGCCAGAATTCGGGCTCCGCCAACGTCCGGAACACGGCCGCCACGCGGCGCAGGGAGTCCAGCTCCTCCTGCGTGAAAGGCTGGTAGCGGATGCTTCCGCCCTGATCCCGCCGAATGGCCGCCCACGGGTTGCTGTCAAGCTCCATCGGCGCATGGACGCACGACCATATCACATTCAGAGCGGACAAGTTGTTGTTCCGCGTCGATGCGGACTTCCCTTCCTTCTCCAGATGCTTCCAGTATTCGGAGCAGATCCGGAGCGACACTTCACGGACGCGCTTGATTTCAGGATGCGCCGCGTCAAGCCATTTGATGAAGCGGTTCAGCGCGTTCTCGCGGTCACGCCGCTGCGCCTCCGCCCCGGACACGTCGCAATGGTCTAAATACCATTGCCACAACAGCGTCAGTTCGGGATTCTCGCGGACGGCATCGACGCCGACGGCCTTGAACAGGCTCCGCGTCCTGTCCTCCGACACGCGGCCCGCCTCCGCGTCGTTGAAAATCTTCAGACGGCGCTGCGCCTCGGCATAGTCCGTCGTCCCGGCGCTCCGGGTGCGGGCCCGCCATTTTCCGTCCTTCTTCTCGTTCCACTGGATGTACCAGTGGGTTCCTTTTTTCACCAGACAAGCCATGTTTTTTCCTCCTAGGGGATGGAGTTTCGTTGACTAGAAAAGTCCTCTCTCAATCAGTTTCATCATGTTCTCAAGCTTCACGCGGGTGATGTCCGGCTGGGGATTCTCCCTGGTGCTTTCAAGCTCGCGGATGAGGTTGTACGCCTCGATCTCCTTCACGGAATAGCGGACTTCGTTCGTCGGCGTCATCCATGTCCGGAAGATGAACCCGTGCGGGGCCCTGTCCCATTCGCCGTTCCGCCATTTGTACAGCGTCGAGCGGGAGACGTCCAGCAGATGGGCGGCCTCGCCCTCCTCGATCTGCTTCGGCGTCTCCGCGTGCAGAAGGCGGGTGACGGCCTGCTTCGTGGCGGGGGATGCGCCAGCGTCCAAGTCCAATACGGCGGAAATTGCTCTGATTGTCGCGTTTGTAACAGCCATGTTCATGCTCCTCTTAATTCACAGTCGTGGGGTTTCGCGCGTTTGTGCGCCTTCTGGCAGAACCTGCATCCGTTCGCCATCATCCGCAGAAGCGTCAGCAGGATGATGGACGGCTCCGCCTTGTCATTGTCGTATGCGGTGAGCGTCCTGTCGGACAGGCCAGTCGCCTCAAGGAACTTCGCCCTGTCCTGAAGGCCGGCAGCCGCCCTCAATTCAGCAAAATTCTTCACGAATCCTCCTCCTCTTCGTAAGTGTCCCAAGGTTCCCATTCCAGAGCCATCGCCTCGATGTCCTCCCGCTTCACATTGTGGCGGTTCCGCTGGAAGGACAGCGCCGCGTCGATGGCCCCCATCTCGATGACGTTCACGATCGCGTCGTCGCCCCGCGTGTTGTTGTTGTACTCTCTGACGACGGCGACGACGTCGTCCCGCTTCGGCAGCACGTCCGCATAGACGACATCGGCGCACATGATGGCCGCGACGCGGATGCACGTGAACGCCTGCCCGCAAGCCTGACGGTATCTCACGTCGTTGTAGATGTATTCGCCGTGGCTGGTCAGGAACATGTCCGGCTCGATCAGCAGGGCCCCGGACTCCTCCGCGTATTTGCGGGCCCGCGTCGATTTGCCCATGCCCGGCAGGCCCCTGACAATGGTAAGGAAAGGACGTGTCATTTCGCTTCGCCCTCCTTCGGGACGTCGCCGTCGTCCGGCAGATGCAGCAGGCCAAGGGCCGCCTCCGCCCGCTCCATCTTGTCCGACAGCACCTGCAGTTCCCACCAGCACGGACGAGCGGCCATCATGATCCGCACGTCCGACTCCGCGACGCCCGCCTTCTTGAGCGTCGCCACCTTCAGCATCAGATCCGTGTAGAGACCTTCGATCAGTTTCTTGTACATTGCTTTCTCCTTGTTTATATTTTTGGCAGCCGAAAGGCGATTAAGACTATGGCACAGGCAAATAGAATTCCCTGTACTGTTGAAAATCATTGTAATCCTTCGCATACGCGGCGAAATCGCGTTCGTTCAGCCCCTGAAGAGCCTTCGTCACGGCCACGGACTCCGACATGCCGTCCGGATAATGCACGACAATCGCCATGCGCAGCCCGCGCAGTTCCTTCCGGCGCTGATAAGTCGCCCCGATGCCGAGGCAGTCCGCCATCAGCAGCCTGTACGCGACGTTGCAAGCGTCCCCGTCACCGACAACAATGTCTTCCATGTCACGCCTCCTTGAGATATTGCGCATAACCGAAATTGCCGGACGCGGCCTGCTGCGCGGCGGCCTGCTCGCGGTTGGCCCTGCCGACCTGCGCGGCCAGAACGGCGATGTCCGCCGTCCGCCCTTCCGGAACCTGCGCCCAGTACATCAGATAATCCCGAAGCCTGTCCTTCCCGGCGGCCATGATGCCGTCGGCCAGACTCAGGCCGTTTTTCCCCGCATAGCCCAGACAATGGGCGATGTTCGCCAAGACGCCCCATTGTCCGGTCGTCAGATCGCACCACGGGATGAGCCTCTGCCAGTCGCAGCCCCACCCCTGCCACAGCACGGCGGAGAACAGCAGCCGCTCCGGCGGCATCGCCGTGTCGATGACCGGCCTCGGCTCCTCCTCATGACGGACGGCCGCCGCCACGGGAACCACCGACGTCTCCTTCGCCGTCTTCAACTGGCTCTCCGGAATGCAGGAAAGCTCCGAAAGCCTCTGGAGCTCCACCATCCGCACCGCCATCAGCGGATGCCGCTCGATGACCGGCACGATCTCCTCCGCCACCCGCCGAGCCTCCTGCGCCGTCCGCACATGCCCGTCGGCGACGCGGCCGTACAGCCAGTCCACCAGCGTCCTGTATTCATAGCGGACGGGAAGCCCCATCGCCATCAGGTCGTCGGGATCCTTCACCGGCTCCGTGATGGAATCAGGAACCTCCAGCGTCCCGATCCAGAGGTCGAGACCTGCGTCGCGGGCCACGGGAGCGCCTTTCAGGACGGCCTTCTCACCCGCCTCGTCGGGATCCGGGCACCAGACGGCCAATGTCGTCAGCGAATGGATGAGCGCCGCATGTTCAGGCGTGAACGCCGTGCCGCCGGCCGCGACGGCGGGCAGGCCGTTCTCGATGCAGGCCAGCGCCTTCAGCTGCCCTTCGACGATATGAATGGCCATGCGCGGGTTCGCCTTCACCAGCGGCCGCGACTGCGCGAACCCGAAAAGCGTCTTGCCTTTCTTGAACAGCTCCGTGTCGGACGTGTTCAGGTACTTCGGGCGGCCTTCCACCGCCTCCATGAGGCGGCCCGTGAAGGCGATGACGCGGCCCAGATGATCCGTGATCGGAATCGTGATGCGTCCGGCCAGCGGGTCGTACAGCCGCTCCTCCTTCGCCGTCTGGGAAAGCTTCAGGACGCCGCAGGCGAGCAGAAGTTCAGGGGCCGCGACGTCCCTCACGCCGTCGCCCTTCGCATATCCGATCCGCCACCGTTCGACCACGGAGCGGCCGAGACCGCGTTTCGATAGATATTCCAATGCCTGACTATTCTCCATCAGGCATTTCTGGTAATGCAGGCAGGCCGCGTCCATCGCAGACGCCACGTCCTGACGTTTCGGCGCT
>JAFZIJ010000030.1 GCA_017554445.1 Victivallales bacterium | reverse complement strand
CTAGTGGCTAGTGGCTAGTGGCTAGTGGCTAGTGGCTAGTGGCTAGTGGCTAGTGGCTAGTGGCTAGTGGCTAGTGGCTAGTGATTGGATTCTCTAGAAGTTCTGGATGTTCTGGAAAAGTTTCCCTCTCTCCTCCCGCACGATTTCTCCCTCTCTCCTCCCGCACGATTTCTCCCTCTCTCCTCCCGCACGATTTCTCCCTCTCTCCTCCTATTTTCCAGTATTTCCAGAACTTCCAGAAAACCAAATCCTTAAGCCTATAAGCCATAAGCCATAAGCATGTCTTCGTTAGAAGACATAAATCGCATTGAGGCGGATGTCGTCGCCATCTGCCTTGTCTCCAAGAAGGATGGCGCGATAGCTGTTGTTCAGAAGTTGGATTTCGAAGAGGCCCGCCCGTAGCTGTCGGTCGTATTCCAACTCCAGACCGGAGATGCCTTCTTCGATATTCGTTTCTGGATTGACGGCAGTCTCGCCGATCATCTTCTTGAATTCAGGATTGGAAAGACATCGCTTGAAGGTTGCATGGCATTCAAGATGCTCTGAGACCAACTGGATCGCGTTCCAAATTTCCGGTGTGGAAAATGGCTGGTTGGAACAGAGCTTGATGTCTTGTCCGAGATAGTCAGTCAGCCGTGTGATGTGCGGCATCGATGGCACAAATGAATTGAAGCGGATCAGTTCCGCCCATTCGAATTCCGCCTGGCTGTAGTTCAGTGGAACATGCCAGATAAGCTCCATCTGCCGTTCTGTCCATGCCAGAATGTTCCCCTTCCGGTCAAGTATTTTGCCGCGGCAACCAGGGATTTTCAGCGTGGTAGCGACACGAAGCCGTTCAAGAATTTTCTCCCGTTCATGTCCTTTTATTGTGGCGGTCACAGAGAGACGAAGGAAGAAAATGACGGCGAGAGCGCAGAAGAAGGCGGAGGTGATCTGGAGGCGTTTGAAGAAGTCAGGAGGCACGTGCGGCCTGTCTAAATCGTCCATTTACTTCTCCATTTCATGGTTTTCCGCGGGGGAAAAAGCGAGAACATGTGTCTGGCCGTCCGGCTGGAGTGCTGTGCTGTTCAGAATGGCGTTGGCCTGTGCGAAATCGAGTTTCCAGCCCGGCGTGTGGCGGAGATGGAAGATCTTGCGTGTCAGGCTGCAGAGGTCGGTCGTAGCATGGACCGGACGAATGTAGCTGGTGGCAAACGCCGCTGCGCATGCCCATGCAAGCATGAAAAAGAACGTGGCTTTGAAGATTTTGGAAGCCCGTGCTTTTTTCTGTTGATCGTTCATTGTTTCCTCCCGTTAGATTTGTTCCGTTATCTTTGTATTATTGCTGTAAATTGTTTATTCCGTTACTTTGTCGCGTGTTTGCTCGTACTTGCGGTGTCTCTGTTCGAGTTCTTTTCTCATCTCTTCTGCCAGTGTCTCCGGCTTCCAGATTTCATATCCGTGGCCGAATCCTACGAGCACCACATTCTGTCCGGCTTTTACGTCAATGAGTTCGAGCAGGCTTTGTGGAAGGGTGACACGCCCTTGAGGCGAGATGGTGTCATAATTGCTTAGAAGCGATATCTGGCGTAGCCTGATACGCGTTTCGGCATCGTCGTCATAGTCTTTCTCGGCGGAATCAGAAGGAGGCTCGGATGGAGCTTTGTTTGCCGGTCGGATGCAGACCATCCTTTCCGGCATGTATTTCAGGAATACCTTGCCAGTAGGGTCAACGCTCTTGAAGTCAGTGACGACATCCGGCGGTAGCTTGAGGCGGCCGCTTGTGTCTAGTTTGACTACGGTTGAACCTTGAAAGGATTTCATTATATGTTTATATTATGCTTTAAATAAATTCTTATGATTGCAAGATTTCATTCCAGTCCAGGAAAAACCGGAAAAATCCGTAAGAATCCGCAATTTTTTTAATACTGTACTGATGTATTTAGGGATTACAAGAAATAAACAATAAAAAAAATATATTTTTTTGTAGAAAAAAATAAACTTAAATTTATCAGCTAAAACTATGCAGTTAAAATACATAAGTATACTAGCTAAAATTACATAGTATATGCTTAAATATATCAGCTAAAACTACACATATTATAGAGATTTTGTTGATAACAGGTTGAAAATGGATTTTTCATGATTTCAGTCTGCCGAGGTTAGCTCACACTAACGTTTCTAGGAAAGGTTTTTAGATAGTTATCATGTTCTTCTCCTTCAATGAAATACGTTCCCCCTCTATTTTTCTGAAAATAATTCTAATAGTACCCAATTGAACTCAATGATATTATATTGGCATTTTAATAAAAGTCAATCATGATTCATTGCGGTTGTTGTTTGCAATGATGTGGCTGAACAGTTGCATTTCGTGTCGGTCGGTAACCCTGTCAACTAGCAAAAAGGCTGTTTAGATGTTATATTAATAAGTGGTGACTGATTTGGTCTTGATGGCACGGCTTGCCGCAGTTGACTCAGCCACCGAAAGAGTGTTAACGACAATAGAAAGGATTGGTTTCCATGAAAAAAGTACTGATTCCGACGAAACTGGATTCGATTGCAAGAGAACTGCTTGAGGCGAACGGTTATCAGGTTGTCCAAGATTCGGACACTCCGATACTGGATCTTGTCAAATCGCATCCTGACTGTGAGGCGTTGATCGTCCGCAGTGAGAAAGTCACGCCGGAAATCATTGATTTGCTTCCGAAGCTTCAGACGGTCATCCGCGCGGGTGCTGGTTTTAATACCATTGATATTAAGTACGCCCGCAAAAAGAACGTCGATGTCATGAACACGCCAGGTGCCAATTCGAACGCGGTGGCTGAGGAAGTGATCGCTCTGGCTCTGGCGGTTTACCGCCATGTGATTCCGGGCGACATCACGACGCGCGCAGGCGGTTGGGAGAAGAAGAAATTCATGGGCAGCGAACTGACGGGCAAGACGATCGGCATCGTCGGTCTTGGCAATATCGGCCAGTTGGTCGCGAAGCGCACAAGCGGCTTCGATGTGAAGATTCTGGCCTACGATCCGCTGGTTTCGCCTGAACGCGCGAAAGCCGTCGGCGCGACGATGTGCACGCTGGAAGATGTCTTCAAAGAAGCCGACATCATTACGTTGCATATTCCGGAAAATGACACGACGCGCGGCCTCATCAACGCCAGCCTGCTGAATCTTGTGAAACCTAACGCGTTGATCATCAACTGCGCACGTGCGGGCATCATCAACGAAGACGATTTCCGCGCTCTGAAGCCTGTGAAGAAGTTCAAGTTCTGCACGGACGTGTATCCGGAAGACGCTCCCGGCGAGAAGTCCGTGAAAGACATCGCCGACATCATGTTGCCGCATCTTGGCGCGAACACAAACGAGGCGAACTACAACGCCGCAAAGCGTGCCGCCGAGCAGATGATCGCCTACTTCGAGAACGGCGTCGATATGTACGTCGTGAACAAAGGCGTTCCGAAGGAATTGAACGAAAACTATCAGCAGCTTGCGAACCGCATCGGTATCGTAGCCAGCCAGTTCCTTGGCGAGAAGGCGACCGTGAAGAAAATTTCCGGCAGCTTCTACGGTGAATTGGGCAAGTTCCCGAAATGGTTCATCGCGCCGCTCTGCGCCGCTCTGAGCAAGGATTTCGAAATCAATCAGGCTCCCGAAGACGCGAAGCAGTTCCTCGACGCCAGCGGCGTGGAGTTCGAGACGCGTCCCGCCGATGACCGCAAACAGTACGGCAACGCCATGACGATCGATTTCGAGGCGGCCGGCAAGACCGTCAGCATCCGCGGCACGGTCGCGGAGAACACGATGATCATCTCCCGCATCAACGACTACAACCGCGTGTATTTCGTTCCGCGCGGCAATGCGTTCATCGTCGAACATGACGACGCCCCCGGCATGCTGAACAAGATTACGGGCGCTTGCGCGGAAGTCGGCATCAACATTGAAGACATCCACGCTTCCCGCAGTGACGACGGTAAACGGATGATCGCCATCCTGATGACGGACAAACTGGTCGGCAAGGAGACGGTCGCGAAGGTTGTGAAGATGGTCAATGCGAAGAACGCCTTTGCGTTCACTTTGTAAGTTTGATTTGAAAATAGCCCGTAGGGCATGCATCAAAAGGGCCATTGCTTACCTTATAAGAGGTCTAGCAATGGCCCTTTTTCTTTTTTTTATATGATTTGTTCCAACAGATAACGTTTCGTTGTCAGCGGCGGACCGGCCATTAGTCTTGCATAGACATGATGAAATGTGAATCATGAATTACCGAGATTGTTGTTCTCGGCAAGCTGGAGGATTCTGTCCATGCCCAGGCCGGTCATCCTGCTGATTTCTTCAAGGCGATAATTGGATTCCAGCATCTTGAGGGCAAAGCTTTCCTTTGCTTGTTCGTTTCCTTTTTCGAACCCGCTTTGCTGTCCTTTTTCGAACCCGCTTTGCTGTCCTTTTTCAAACCCGCTTTGCTGTCCTTTCGCGAATCCGATTTTCTCGCCTTTTTCGCGTTCTTTTTCAAGATCTTCTTTGTAGTACTGTTTCATTTTCTTCTCGTAAAGATCGCGGCCACACAATTGGAGATACCAGTCGTAATCGTCAATTTCCTTTTCAACAACCTGTGTCATTTCCATTCCAAAAGCCTCCTTCAACCATGTTTTCCTTGCCTCCGCCGACAACTTCAACGTCGTCAGCGCCCAGATGAAACCGCATATGTCCCGCCGGTAGGGCCTCATGGTCTCGCCGGCGTTCACAAAGGTCAGGCGGAGCTTGTCGTAGAAGTCGCGTGGCGGGAGGTTGCCGCCATCTGGCTTCTTCGCCCCCGTCATCCTGAACGTCTGTACCGTGCCCTGGCGCCCAGGAGGCGCGGCGGGGCATATCCAGACGGAGTTCACCTTCAGCGCCTTCTCGAACTCCGGATATCTGTAGAACATCTCATATTCTGTATAATATATTCCTGCCACATATAACATACCCCTCCCAATACATCTGTCAAGCTGGCGGCTGTCGTTTTGCATTTCGATGTTGAGAAGCTGCGGCGTCCAGCTGTCGCGCAAATGCTTCGGCGGGTTGATCATGAACAGAAGGTCGCAGTCCATCATGTAGCCGTTCGGGAGCGGCTTCTTCGTCATCAGGGCCCTTGCGATTTCGGGGTTGCTGTTGCCCGACGCGTCGGTGAAGCTATCGATGCATTCCTCTTCTATGAGCTCGACGGGGAACGGTGTGTATTCAGGAACACACGCCTTCACGATATGCGCGATGACACGCTTCAGGGAAAAGAGCCCGTTCGCCCAGTTGTTGACCCTGAGTTTTTTGCCTCCGTTGTCGATGATCTGCGAAAGTCTGTTCGGTCTTTCCTCCATGGCATGATCCTGTTATATTTATAATTAGTATTAATATTCATATATTGGCGTTTTGAATACTATAGACCTGTTTTAAGAAATGTCAAATAGGATAAAAATGGTTATCTAAATAATTATTCGAGTATTAAAAATCAAATAAAACTATATTTTTCGACAAAATTCATAAGAATTCCTATTTATCTTATTACTTTTTGTGATTTATTATGACTTCTCTATAAAAGTATTCACATGAAATGCGATTATAATTGATCGACATTATGGAGTTCCGCTCCTGAAATATCCATGGAGTATCAACACACAAAAAAAAGCGCGGCACGTTGATTGTGCCGCGCTTTTATATAATGGTATCCGGGGCGGGATTTGAACCCGCACGGGTGTTGCCCCATTAGGCCCTCAACCTAACGCGTCTGCCAATTCCGCCACCCGGACGAAAAGCGTTAATACATTAACACTGTTTCCCCGCATTTCAAGATGCGGGCAAAGTTTTTTTGAAAACTTGGCAACCCTGCCAGGACTCGAACCTAGACTAACTGGACCAAAACCAGTTGTGCTACCATTACACCACAGGGTCGCCTTTAAACACTATTACTATACTGCTTAGTTGTGGAATTTCCACCTGTCAGATGAATGAAATCTACCAGATTTTCGTGTTTGTGTTGCCTTCCAGGGCTGTCTGCACCGTCTCTGGAAAGCCTGTGAAGAAATCCAACCCTGTTCGTTTTTCAATCTCGTCGATGGAGACGAGGCAGTCCGACAGCTCCATCTCCTCTTCCTGATCATGGTCGATTATGAAGGCCATGGCGCGGAGGCGTCCGTCAATTTCATCCAAAATGATCTTGTAGAATGCTTCGGGAACAGGAATGCCCGACGGCAACACGCGGGTGATGACGGGGGGATAGATCGGCCCTGTGATGATCCAGATGGATTGACAACGTGGTGCAAGGGTATTGATCTCCTTCATCTCCAGCGACTTCCAGATTCCTGCATTGAAGGCGTGGCGTTGCGGGACGACGTTGGACATTAAAAAGGTCTGCATCTGCGCGGTGGTTCCGAAACATTTCGCGATGGAATAGCTGGAGGCGAGATGGCCACGGTCGTAGCCAGAGTTAGTGTATTGGTCCGACGTGACTTGCGCGGTCGTCCGTCTGTCTGGCAGGAAAGATTCCGCTCGGGCGGCGGGTTTCTCGTCGGATATCTCATCTGTCAGACGGTAGGCAGCCCATAGTGGGGAACGTTTCTCTTCACTGTAGCCGACCCAATAGGCATCGTTTCGAAGGATGGTTAACGGTGTTTTGCAACGTGGAATACCTCCATACACAGGCAGGTCATCTGGTCGTATATCACACGGAATAAGGCTTTTCGTGCTATAGACATACCATATGTCACGAAGGATCTGGACAATACCGATGTTGCTTCCACCGTGGACGTAAACGTTTGCGAGGCGATTGATTTCCAACCGCTTCTTGTTCGGCTGGAAGGTATACAGGCAGACGATGGCGGTGATGACGAGCAGACAGGAGCCCGTCATTAGCCATTTTTTCGGATTCCATGACCGGAAGTGCTTTTTCTTTTTGGACTTTTTGGGCATATTGATGTAAACACGTTTAAGATGCAAGTGGCTGGATTTACTGGATGTTCTGGATATTCTGGAATCATCCCATTCCAGAGTCTCCCGAAAATCCAGAACTTCCAGATTACCAGTTCCTTAGACCATAAGCCATTGGCCATAAGCCCCTAACCACCGATTTATCGGTGGTTAGGGATGTTCCGGCATGTCATGCGGACGGGAATAGTCGAAACCGTCCGAATAACCGGCCGTTTTCGGAGCGGCAGGCTTGGCGTCTGCTGCGGGGGCCGAAATGGCCAGCGGGCGGCGGAAAATCTTGTCTCCCGATGCGGCATAGAGGATGTTGCCTTCCAGACGGACTTTTTCCGCGGGAAGATCGCCTGGTAGCGGGAGGATGACGTCGTTGAGGCCGAAGGAGACGATGCTTTGCACGCCGAGCTCCGTGGCGATGAAGACGCGGTCGTCTGCCGCGACGCAGAGATCCAACGCGCCGATGATACGGCAGTCATGGGCCAGATGGAACGGCGCGAGCTTGTATTGTGCGGAGAGTGTGCCGTCCGACTGAATCGTGTAGGCATAGATGAAACGGCGTGCGGCGTCCGCGACGTAAAGTCGCCAATGGTCGGAAGATACAGCTAAAGCCGTGATTTTGTCCAACGTTTCCGCGACGACGGTCTCCTTGCCGTCTGCCTTCAGGATGATCTGTCCGCCTTTGAACGTGTAGATGCCGCCATTCGGTGCTTTCGCTTGCCTTGGTTCTGGAATGTTTTCTGCTGATTCCCAATGACTTCCGGGAGTGAGCAACTTTTGGATGCGGATCTGGTTCTTTCCCGCTTTCACAGGCTCCGTCTGCCATTTGTCCCACACGAACGTCATGACTTTTCGGAGGAATGCGGGATCCGCGCGGCGTGCGCAATGACCTTCGCCAACGAACATGTCAAACGCGTAGTCATAGCCTGCGAAATCGAAAGCGCCTTTCGCATTGACGGCGACATTGTAGGAGTCGCCAAAGAAATAGTCTGGTTCGCGTGTGCCGACGGAGAGATAGAACCGCATGGGGCGTGTCTCGCATTTGCGGACGAGCACCATCGGCTCCTCGCCACCGCGCATCGCACTGAACGTCGGACTGCTGAGGAAACCTCTGCGGAAGAAGTCGTTACGGAACCAAAGGGCGTTCCATGTGCTCATGCCGCCGGAGGAACCGCCTGTGAAGAAATGCATGTCCGGATTGGTGGAGATTCTGACTTTTGCAAGATCGGCGGCTTCAGGAATCATCTCTTCCACGATAAGATTGATGAATTCCGGGCCATATTCATCGAATTCCTCCGCGCGCATGTTTCGGTTGGAACCACCTGGCAACGTGGCATTAAGCGTGCCTGGATTGACGAACAAAACGAGCCCGCCCGGCATGATGCCATCTTTGACAAACGTGTTGAGCAATGGCGCGATCTGGTCGGCGTTGTATTCGAGCATGACATAGACGGCGGCGTTTGCGGCATCCGTCTTGTCTGTGACGTAAACACGGTAAGGGACGCGGGTTCCGATTTCATATTGCTTTCCGATACAGATGTTGGCCATAGGTTTGCGAATCTCCTGTTGTTGCGTTGGCTGGGCGGCTAGTATAAATGATGAAAGAAGGGCAATGGTGATTATTAATGACATGGAATGAAGAGATAATAAGGATTCAAAGGATAGAAGGGGGGAAGGGATAAAAGGGAAGGTGGGTTTATTGGACTTCAGCGGTTTTGAGATCGTTGACGATGAAACGGAGGAGGCCGATGGGATTGTCCGTCATAAAACCGCGGATGCCAGCATCGTAGATACGCTGCCAACCAGCGGGATTGTCGTTGGGATGTTTGTTGACGGTCCATGAAAGGAACAAGACATCTGGCATGTCAGAACAGAGCTTTTTCGTGGCCTCCTCCATGCCCGGCCGTTCGCCGTAGAAGGCACCGTTGATGATGACGCCTGCGTTGGTTAGTGATTCTTTCTTAAGGTGTTCCGCGTATTTTCTGGCGGTCTGGGCTTTGTTGATCCATCCGCGTAGCAGGAAATATGGCTTCTGGCCGGATTTTTCAAAAATGTATTTCTGGACTTGAAGGGCTTGTTCGGCGGTGAATTCCTTTTCGGGGCTGCTGCCGAGACGGCCGAAAGCGATGAGGCAGGATGTGTAATTGCCTGTCTTCTGCATGATTGGGAAAATATAGTTCGGTTTCGCCTTGGACTGGATGCCGTCGATTTCGACATAGCGCCAGTTGGGATGCTTGTCCAAAATGATGAACAGCCGTTCCTTCGCGATGGTGAGAATCTCCTCCAACGTGGGGATGACATATGGCGTGAGGGCGGCCATGGGGCCGCCGCGACCTTCACGCAGATGGAGTTTGCGGATCTGGGCAAACGTCCAGTCTTCCACTTTGGCGGATTCAGGCAGGCCGTCCTTTCCTTTCAGATCGTTGAAATCGGTCATTCGGGTAAGCGTTTCGTCATGCTGGAGGATTCCGATACCGTCTTTTGTGAAGCGGAGGTCGAGTTCCACACCGGACATGCCCATCTGATATGCGCTGATGATGCCTTCGATGCTGTTTTCAGGATAGTTGCGTGCGTCGCTACGGTGGGCGATGAGAAGAGGGCGTTTGGGATTCCGTCTATACAGCGCATCGATTTTCGTCTGCCATTGGAGCATGGCGTCCTCTGGTTTCCACGAGAATCGCCAATGGACGGGAAGTTTCGTCGGATCAGCCATATAGACATCGCGTTCAACTGCCGATGACGAGAAAATGCGTTCGTTTTCGGCGATTTGCAACGGCTTTTCGAGCAGTTCCGGCAGCTTTTCGTTGAGGAACCAATTGACGGCGGTGCCGATGGAAAAACGGCTACCGCCCGCGAAGTGGAGACTGCCGTTTTCCCAATAGACGGCGATGTCGTCGTAAGCGAATTGCGGGGCGGCGGCATCCCGCGACGGAACGCCTAAGACGATTTCATGCGTGGCGGGCGGAGCGTCCGCCGCGACGACGGGCAGGGCGATTTCCGTTTTTTGTTTCAGCCTGTCCGCGAACGACTTGGCTGTTTTGGCGACGGCTCCTTCAGCGGGGGCGACGATGACGAAATCCTTCAACGGGACACCGTTGATGACGATGTTTATCGGTTCGGCATGCAAGGCGGCAGTGAGCAAGAGAATGGTCAGCAGAATGTTTCGCATAATGTCTCCTGTAGTCATGCAAGAAGATAGAGCGCCAGTCCGGCGGCGACGGAGGCGTTCAGTGAATTGATTTTGCCTTTTTGGGGAATGGCGGCGACGTGGTCTGCTATGTTGAGAATGAACTGCGAGACGCCTGCATTTTCGCCGCCGACGACAAGCAGTAGTTTTTCAATATGTTGCGCACGAAGGTCTTCCAGTGAAGCCTTGCCGCCGCCGTCCAACGCGACAATTGTGTAGCCTTCCTCCTTGGCGATTTTGCAATATTGGTTGGCGGAGCAATTTACAGCAATCTGAAGATGTTCGCAGGCTCCTGCCGAGGCTTTGATGACAGACGGTAGGAGCAACGGCACGCCGCGACGCGGCAGGAGGACGTTGTTCCATCCGAAGATCTCCGCCGATCGCATGATGGCGCCTTCGTTGTGCGGGTCTTCGATGGAGTCTAGAAGAACCATGCGCGGTGAACCGATCATGTCCGCGAACGGCGTGTGCGGAAATGCCTCGGTATCTAATACAATCCCTTGGTGTTCACGGGTTTGGCATAAATCGAACAGCTTCCCTTTGTTGGTGAATTCCGTGGAAATCTGCTTGGAACGAAGAAATTGGACAAGCTTCTTCAGCCGCGGATTGTTGTCGGCCTCTTGATTGACGTATGCGCGATGAATTCCGCGTCTTCCGGCGCGAATCGCCTCGAAGGCGGGATTAATTCCGTATAAGAACATGTTTTTTCTCCTGATTGTTTCGCGGCTTATTTACCGACGGCATGGATGCCGATGGCATCTCCGCGATGAAACACACCTTTTTTAAGATAAATCATCTAGGTAAATTTGCGATTTCAATTAGGCGGATTAGGTTTTTATTTTGGTGTTTTTTTACTAAATATAAAATGAAACATGAGGAAACGATGAAAATATTGGTGCTGACCAAACAAGTTCCGGAGAGTCAGGCAACTCGGATGGACGAAAAGACGGGCACGCTGATACGCGAAGCCGCCAGTTCCGTCATCAATCCATTGGATTTGCACGCTCTTGAATGCGCGTTGACGCTGAAAGAGACGTTGCAGGATGACGTAGACGTAACATGTTTGAGCATGGGCCCCGCTGCGGCTACCGCCGTGCTGCGCGAAGCGTTGAGCATGGGGGCGGACCATGGCGTGTTGCTGTCCGGCCGTGAATTCGCTGGCTCGGACACATGGTGTACGGGTTATGCTTTGGCATTGGCCGCCAAGAAGATAGGACCGTTTGATCTGATTATCTGCGGCGAACGCGCAACGGACGGCGAGACCGGCCAGACCGGTCCCGCCATGGCGACGTTTTTGGAACTGCCGGCCGTCACATTCGTCAGCGCCGTGGAGCGTTGCGACGGCGGCTGGCGTGTCCGCCGTATGTTGGAAGAAGGCTATGAGACGGTGGAAATCGACGGCGCGGCGTTGCTGTGCGTGTTAAAAGAGGCGTCGATTCCACGACTTCCGACGTTGCAGGGCAAACGCCGCGCACGCGGAATGGACATTGTGACGTTGACGGCGGAAGATGTCGGCGCGTCGAAGGAGGATGTCGG
>JAFZIJ010000029.1 GCA_017554445.1 Victivallales bacterium | reverse complement strand
GAGACGCCGTCGTTACTTCACAGGCTGCGTCCAGGCCAGAAGCGTTGGCTTTTTGCCGTCTTGGGCCGTCATGATGACTTTGGCGCGGATATAGAGGTCGTCGCCCTTCATGGCGTAAGATGCTTGCAATGAATGATTTTCCTGCATGATTTCGCCGACTTTCGGTGAATAGACGGGAATCTTGCGTTCACGGTTGAAAGGACGTTTCTTCAGCCATTCGGGCAGTTCGTCTGTGACGTTTTTCTCGACAAAACGCTGGCAACTGCAATCCGTTCCGCGTTTCGTTCCAATGAATTGGACGGTCACATCATAGCCGTCCTGCGGGATGACTTCCACGGAAAGCGTCTTGGACGACGCATTGTATGAAATCGACTTGAATTCCGCGCCTTTGGACGAGTAGAAATTGCCTTTGTACATTTCCTCGACAAGTTTGGCGGGTTGCAAATGGTTGGCATTCACCATGATGTAGCTGAGCCTGCCATGGAGATCCGTGCCGTTGTAGAAGCGTTCGTAGCTGTGGATGTCATCGCCTGCGACGCCGTAGATGAGCGGCTGGCCTTTGGTTGCGCGGACGGCGTTGACGACATCCCACCACTGATCGGTCGTGATGACAGGCTCGTCCTCCACGACTTTGAAAATCGGGCTGGCGCCCGTGTTCGAGATTTCGAAGAAACGGATGGAGGGATGTGCGATAACGTATTCCGGCAGAACGTCGTAGTACTTCCAGAGGGGGTGGTTGACGGAGAAGATCACTTCGGCATTGACGCGGCCGACCATCGTGTCGCGCAAGCCGAGCGCGTAGTTGAGATTGGCGGGCACGTCCGCTAATCCTTTGGTTCTGCAGCCGATGTTGGCGTTGAGGAGATTGCAATGAATGTCTTCGCCGTTCTGCGAATTGGCGCCAATTTCATTGCCCGGCAGAACCATGAATTTGTCTGGTTCGTTGAGGCGATTGGCGACTTCGCCGAGCGTGTCCATGCGGTAGGAGATGGAACCGTCCTCTTCCGTGCGCTGTTCGGGAGCGTAGTCGGGATAATTTTCGATGAAACGCGGGATGTACGTTTTGGCGGAAGGGCGTTTGACCGTGTTGACCCAGCAGTCGAGATTGACTTGGGCGGCGTTGTGGTCGGTCAGATAGATGAAATTCCAGCCGATATTCTTGAAAAGGAGGGCGGCCTCCATCGTTGTGGCCTGTCCGTCAGAGACTTGCGTATGGATGTGCGTGTTGCCGCGGAACCATTGCTTGCCGTCGGCAGGTTCGGTGTAGGGGGCGACGTCGCTGTAGGGGATGGCGATGGCGGCTTCTTCTTCAAGAGGCAGATAGTTTTCGGAGGGGATGGTGGTGCTCATTGTTTCCTTTGAAATTCTTTATTGACAATATATTACAAAAATTTACTTCATGAGATGTTTGTTCATGGAATGGCTGTAGTCGCCGCGCTGGCATTCCGTGATGACTTGTATGGAAAGTTCATAGAAATTCTTTTCGAAATCGCTGGAAAACGCGGCGTTATGGGGCGTGACGATGAGATTGGGCAGCTCTAGCAACGGACTGCCCGACGGTAACGGTTCGATGTGCGTCACATCAATGGCCGCGCCACCGATGCGCTTTTCGCGCAATGCAACGATAAGTGCCTCTTCGTCAACGACATCACCACGCGATGTATTAACGAGAACGGCGTTTGGCTTCATCATGGCGAATTGCTTTCCGCCGATGAGATGGAATGTCTGCTCCGTCAGCGGACAGTGGAGAGAGACATAGTCGGATTCTTTCAGAAGTTCTTCCAAAGAAACAGGTTGGACATTCATGTCGCGCATGGCTTGGGGATTCGCGAACGGATCAAAACAGAGAATGCGCATGCGGAAACCAGCCACCATTTCGACGACGCGACGCGCGATGCGGCCGAAACCGACGAGACCGAGTGTCCGTCTGCTTATATGCCATCGCATATCACTTAATTGGAATGTCTTATGTGCATGGATGGCATCGTTCGCCTGCGGAATTTGGCGGATGAAAGAGAAGAGCAGCGAGACGGCGTGTTCGGCGACGGATTCTGAGATGGATTCAGGCGAATTGCAGCAATGGATGCCGAGTTTGGCGGCCTCTTCGACGGGATAGCCGTCCATGCCGCTGCCGCTACGGAAAATGGCCTTGCAACGGGTTAGTTTCGGCAGGACTTCCGGCGTGAGGACGAAATTGAGATGGCGCGTCCAGATCATATCCGCATCCGCCGCGATGGCAAGCAGTTGCTCTTCCGTCTTGCAACGTGCATAACGGACTTCGAGATTGGGGATGGCGTCCAGCCTTTGCGTCACCCACGCGGGTAGCTGGTTGCGATCATCCGCAATCATGGCGACGATGAATTTGGGAGGAAGGTTCTGCATGGTAAAATAAAGGACGAAAGGGACTAAAGGGACGAAAAGGACAGGGGGTGGTAGAAGAGCTGTCAGCCGAAGACCTGCCGTGCATGCTTGATGGCTGCGCGGCCCGCACTGGCGATACCGCCCCAGTCGCCTGCGCAGGCGATCCACTGCATGCCGCGTTCGCGGGCCTTTGCATCAACAGCGTCCGCCGTCCCGAGAATGATGCCTTTCCGATGGACCTGCGCGGCGATTTCGTCGATGACGGCGGCGACTTCCGGATCGGTCGTTTTCGTGAGCTTGCCCATCGTTCCGGAAAGGTCGCATGGGCCGATGCAGATACTGTCGATGCCGGGCACCTCCAGAATCTCGTCGAGATTCCTAACCGCTTCAATATGTTCGATCTGCAGAATGATGAACGGCGTGTGTTTGGCGGCTTCCTCGTATTCATCCCATGGGATGCTACCATAGCGCGAGCCGCGACGGACGCCGCAACCGCGATTGCCGATGGGCGGGTATTTGCAGGCGGCGACGGCGTAGCGGGCCTGTTCAGCCGTGCAGATCATCGGGATGATGACGCCGGCGGGAGCCAGATCAAGAACAGGCTTGATGATGCCGTGTTCGTTCCACGGGACGCGTACGAACGGCGCGCAATCCGTGCCGCGGCAGGCCATGATGTGCTGTTTGATTTGGTCGATCGTGAACGGGCCATGCTCCGCGTCAATCCATGTGAAATCGAAACCGATGTCGCCTGCAAGTTCGCTGACAGTTGAATCCGAGAGGGATACGACCATGCCGAGGCATGTCTGGCCGCTATGGATTTTGGCGAGAAACTTTTCCAGATTGTTGATGCTGTCCATATCCATCCTGCTTTTTAGGGTGAATTCTGTATCTTACAACTAATCAATATAGCGGTGGCAGGTGGAAAGGCAAAAACTCCTTCCCACGATTCCATATGTGTTTCATGCGTGACATGCTTGAAAATGACGTTTTCCCAATCAAATTATGGTAATCCGTTTTTATCGTTGTCATAAAACATGCCTTAATGATCAATTCCACTGACAAAATCATTTTGCGTGGCTTGGCCGAGCAATATCGACAGATTTCGGACGATTCCATCCAGATGCCGCGTCGTCGTGCATGGAGCCGTCTGAACAGCCTGCTTGACCACAAGCCGTTGATTTATGTCCGCGCCTTTGCCGCCAAAGAACGGGCGGACTGCAAGCTGACGACAACAGACCCGCTGGCGCGGCGGATGGAGAATTTTTTCCGCTATCAACTGGCGTGGTACGGCATGGGAGACGATTCGATTTTCGAACCGTATATCACGCTGCCAGCGGTATTTGCACATGCGGGATGGGGGTACGATGTCAAATTGACGCGCGTCGATGTGGAAGGCGGTTCGTTCAAGGCGGATTATCCGATAAAAGATTTGAACGACCTTTCGGGCTTCGTCGATCCAGTCCACAAGATCAACGAAGAGAAGACATTGCAGATGTATGAGGCGGCGAACGACGCCGTCGGCGACATCCTTCCTGTGGCGATTGACCGCACGCCGTTCTACACGATGTGGCATGGCGACATCGCGACGGATCTTGGCTATCTTCGTGGAATGGAAAACTTTATGCTGGACATCATGGATTCGCCAGACGAACTGAAACGGCTCTGCGACCGCATGGAGCGTGGCGTGTTGTCGGTCCATGAACAGGCGGAAAGAGCAGGCGACTGGTCGTTATTGTCCCATCGCAATCAGGCGATGCCGTATGCGGAGGAACTGCCATGGCCGACGATGGACAAGCCAGTCAAACGCAAACAGTTATGGGGCTTCATGGCGGCGCAGGAATTCGCGTTGATTTCGCCAGAGCACCATGATGAATTTCTGTTGCAGTATCAATTGCCGATTCTGAAGGAGTTCGGTCTTGTGGCCTATGGCTGTTGCGAAGATTTGACGCGCAAGATCGACATGCTGAAGCAGATACCGAATCTGCGGCGGATTTCCGTCAGCCCATTTGCAAATGTCGAAAAATGCGCGGAGGCGTCTGGCGGAAAATATGTATTGAGTTTCCGTCCGCGTCCTGCGCATTTGGTCGGCGACAATTGGAAAGACGTCGCGCGGAATGATTTGCAGCAAGGCATCGAGACACTGAAAGGAACGAGTTTCGACATCACGCTGAAGGATGTGGAGACGCTGGAAGGCGATGAAAACCGCGCGAAGGAATGGGTGCAATTGGCGCGGGAGACCATTGAGAAATACGGCTAGAAGAAAGGACAAACAGGACAAAAGGGACGAAAGGGACAGGTGTGGGAAGGAAGGTTGTCCTTTTAGTCTCTTTAGTCGCTTTAGTCCTTCCTAAAAAGCCTATTACAGCTTTGCCAGAATGGCCTGTGCGATTTGCGGCAGCGTGAGGCCGTAGGCGTTGCGCAGTTCGCAAAGCGAGCCATGGGGGACGATGACGTTGTCCGGCCAGGCGAAGGAAATGATTTCAGCCTGTTTACCAGCAGTGGATAGTGCATTGCGGACGCTGTGCGTCAAACCATCCGATGAATAGTCGTCCAGAATGACTTGCGGTGTGTCCGCAAGGGCGACAGCGGTTGCGTCATCGAATGGCAGCAGGAAACGCGAGTTGACGATGCGCGGCTGGATGGACGGTTTGGCTTCTTGCAACAGCTTGACCAATTCGAACGCGCGGGTGACTTCGCCGCCGCTCGCCCAAATCGTCAGATTCGGATTCGGCGGATCTTGCATGATCCAAGCCTTGCGCGATTCCAATGTGGGCGGAGTGGATGCCACAGATTCCGAAGGACATGTGGCGCGAGGATAACAGATGGCGACGGGCGACGCAAGCGACCACGCATATTGCAGCATGCTACGCATCTCAGAACAACAAGATGGCGTAAGAATCGTCAGATTCGGCATTTGGCGCAGGAAGGAGAACGAATAGAGGCCGTGGTGCGTCGGTCCGTCGGGCACGGCTCCCGCACGGTCGATGCCGATGATGACGGGCAGATTATTCAGGCAGACGTCATGGAAGACATTGTCCAACGCGCGTTGCAGGAAGGTGGAATAGATGGCGACGACGGGGCGGAGGCCTTGACTGGCAAGGCCGGACGCGAAGGCGATGGAATGCGATTCCGCGATTCCCGTGTCGAAGCAACGTTCAGGATATTTATCCATAAATTCTTTGAACCCAGTTCCTTGCAACATGGCTGGGGAAATGACGGCCAGTTCTGGATGCTCTTCCGCCAGCGATGTGACGGCTTGCGCGAAGGAATCGGAAAACGAACGGCAACCTGTGTTCTTTTTGAGCGGTTCACCCGTGGCGATGTCGAACGGGGCGATGCCGTGGAAATCGTCTGGTTTCGTTTCGGCAGGGGGGTAGCCTTTTCCTTTGACGGTCAGCAGATGGAGAAGGACTGGCCGGTCGGAAGGCAGTTTCGGTAGGATGCGGCATAGTTCGTTGATGTCGTTGCCATCGATCGGACCAAAATAACGTAGTCCAAGTTCTTGGAATAGAACACCATCCGACATGAAGAGGCCTTTCAGGGCGTGCTCGGCCCGCCGCAGGAGGCGTTTGAATCCCGCAAAGTGTTCACCACGTGAACGGATGGCGCGGCGGACACGGTTGTAGAAACGGCCTGACAGGATGCGGTTCAGGCATTTGCGGAAGGCACCGATGTTCGGCGAAATCGACATCTGATTGTCGTTCAAGATGATAAGGAGTTGTTTGCAGGATGATGGGGTGTTGTTGAGAGCTTCCCAGATGATGCCGCAGCCGAGCGATCCGTCACCGATGACGGCGATGGAACGGCCGCTTTCGTTCTTCAATGCTTTCGCTTCAGCGGCGCCTAAAGCTTGCGAAACGGCGACGCCCGCATGGCCTGCATAAACGACATCACAATGCGATTCCTCCGGCCGTGTGAAGCCTGAACAGCCGTCGATGGAACGCAGTTTCTCAAAGGATTCCTCACGTCCTGTCAACAACTTATGGGCGTATGACTGATGGCCGACATCCAAAAATAAACGGTCGTTTCCTGCGAAATCGAAAAACTTATGAAGGGCGACGGTCAATTCGACGGCACCGAGACTGGAGGCGAGATGGCCGCCTTGGCGGGCGGTCGTCTCCAGAATCCGCTGGCGGAGCTTCGCGCAGAGATCGCGGAGTTCGTCCACGCTGTAGTTTTGGAGTTCTTGATGGTTGGGAAACGATGGCATGTTGTGATTTTTATGGAATCCTGAAACGATGCCCTTTTTTCGTGGCGTTTTCAGGCAGAAAACGAATGAGAGATTATCTTTAATGTACTGTTTTTTTCGTGAAGTCAAAAAGAATGGCAAAAAGAAAATCATGTGCGTACGATATTTGACACCAGACAAAATGGAGGAAGTGCAGCAAATCATTGATACGCTGGGAACTGTGTCGATTCGTATTCCGGAGAACGAATTGGTGGCGCGGAAGAATCCGGAGGTCGGGCCTGGCGTGACGGCGCCGATCATCGTCATTGGCCGCGGATTCGACGGCAAGGACGCCGCCGACAGACCGACGGGCATCATGATTTCCGGGAAATGGGGCTTCGTGAAATGGGACGGCAAGGGGCTGGTCTTCAACGCGCGTTGCGAATCGTTGACGACGAGTTCGTTCTTTTCGCCGCACATCCTGCGTGGCCGCTGTCTCGTGCCCGCGACAGCGTATTTCGAATGGGAGCATGGGGCGGGCGGAAAACGCGGTCGCAAATACAAGATCCGTTCGGCGAACGGCGGGATGCTGTTCATGGCGGGGCTGGGGAGGCGTCATCCAGAATTAGGCGTTGAATATACGGTGATTACGCGCCCTGCGGCGGCTTCTGTCAACGGCATCCATGATCGCATGCCGTTGCTGCTGGATCGTGAATCAAGCCTGCAATGGCTTTCGCCCGAATGGAATCCACAACTGCTCAAACTCGACAGTGTGGAAGTTCTGCCGGAATTGGCGGAGTAACGACGGCGTCTCGCCGTCGGGCGCAGGCGGGACGCCCGCGCCACATCCTACCTGTGAATATACATTCGTGACAAATTCGGTTCGCCATCGCCTTGGACCATGCAGAGAAAAATCCAACCATAGCGTTCATAAAATCCTGTGTGATTGGTCACTAGATAGAGTGGCGATATGCCTTTTGATTTCATGTCATCGACGGCCATCGTCAACAAATGGCCTGCAATGCCTTGTCCACGAAAGGCTTCCTCAGTATATACAGCGCATACATTTGGAGACAGATCCTTTCTATTATGGAAGTCGTTTTCGATGATGCCGAGACCGCCAATGATTTGCTTCCTGTTCAGGCAAAGATACCAGCCGTATTCCGTTTCGTTTTTTAGATATGCCGTCATGCAAGCGAGATACGCCTCTTTTGGAACGCTCCATTTTGAATGGAACCAGCTAGCGGCCATGTCCAGAAATTCAGGTCGCTCCCGCAATGTGACATATTCATAATCGCCCATGATTCTGCTTCATTAACAAGGCGAGATGTAAATGACTTACATCTCGCCTTGTCGTTTTCAAATGTCACTTTTTATTACTATTTCTTTTTTACAAGAATAACGCCGATGTTGCCTTTGAAGGCGGGAACGAAGAGATGCTGGCTGATCTTGTTCGTCAGCATGCCATGATACGGGAAGTGGAGATGGCCCGCGAGAACGGTCACGACAGGGCTGTCTTCCGCGCAGACAAGATCGAGAAACTCCTGCGTGTAGGCGTTGGGCTTGTAGTAGCAGTCCTTTCCCCATGAAAGATTGCGTCGCTGGGAGTCCTTGCTCATGCACATTTCCGCGTAGTCCTTGTCAACCAATGAGTTAAAGGGGACGTGGGTATTGATGATGATAGGTTTGCGTTTCGCATAGACTTCCTTGAAACGCTTGAGGCCCGCTTCGGACATGTTGCTCGTGGCGTTGTTGAAACTGACGACCATCAAATCGTCGAATTCCAAAACTTGGACGGGTTCATTACCGTCGATGGATTTTTCCAATTCGTTGATTTCCTTTGTGTAGCGAGTCGCAAGCCACCAGGAGGAGATATCATGGTCGGCGCGGGCGTACATATAGGGGATGGTGAATTTGTGCATGCCTTCCTTCAGGGCGTGGATGCTGGCGAGTGTGCTGAAATCGCAAATGTCGCCGCCGAAAAGGACGGCGTCCGCTCCGGATTTGTTGAAGACTTCGGGCATCATCTGCCAGTTTTCGAGAGAGGTCAAGCCGTTGTTTGGATTTCTGAACGTCTTGTCAATACGTGACTTGACGATATTCATGCTCTTCTCTTCCACTTCGGAGAGATCGTTTGCAATGACATGGAGATCCGCAATCCAGAGGAAGGCATAATCTTTTTTCAGACCATCGACTTTGATTTCGATTGTCTCGAAAGTCAGTCCAAGTTTTTTGGCGGTCTCTTCATCGATATTCAATGCGCTTTTCTTCAGTTCCATTGGCTTATCCTTTTTATTTTCAGCTTCTTGCGCTTTTCCTAAAAACATTCCGCATGCGATGAGGCAGCATGCGGCGATTTTCAATGCTTTATTCATGATGATAGTTCCTTGAGGGTTTTATGATTCATAACTCTACCATAAAATAGCACGACGACCTTCTGCCGCAAGCTTATGAACCACGAATGGACATGCTTTTTGTACACAAATCCCTCTCCGTCGCTTCGCGCCACCTCCCCCTGAGGGCGAGGCAAACCCCTCTCCGTCGCTTCGCGCCACCTCTCCCTGAGGGCGAGGCTCAATTGGGAAGTAGCTTTCGAATGACGCGGCGATAATCGATGATGAGCAGAATGAACGCGCCGTACCATGCCAGCGGATGCGACCATGCAACACCGACGAAGCCGAAGAATCGTGCCAAAACCAGCGCGGCGAAGGCGCGCATGACGAGTTCGGCGGCACCGCCCATGAGCGGAATGAACGTATGCCCAAGTCCTTGCAACGCATTGCGATACACTAACAGCAAACCGAGAATGATGTATTGCGATGATGAGATGTTCGTGTAAAGTTGCATCGCATCGAGAATCTGTTTGTCATCCGATTTGATGAAAAACGAGCCGAAAGGCTTGATGATCGCCATGGCGACGAACATGCCGACGACTGCGATGGCGGTCACAAGCCATGCGCAGGAGCGGACGCCGTCGCGAACGCGTATGTAGTTGTTGGCACCGTAGTTCTGTGCAGCGAAGGTTGCGATGGCCATGCCGAAGGAGAAAAGCGGCATGGAGGTGATGCTTTCCAATTTTGCGGCGGTCGTCACGGCAGCCATGTAAATCGGCCCGAATTTGTTCAAAACAGCCTGTAGAATGACGACGCCGACGGCGGTTACCGTAAACTGCAAAGCCATGGGCAACGACAGTCTCAGCATGTCTTTGTAGAACGGAAGGTCCCATCGCCAATCCTTTCGCTGAAGCTTGAGAATAGGGAACTTCCAGATGACGTAGACCAAGCAGAGCAGGGCGGAGAAGCCTTGCGAAGCGACCGTCGCCCACGCCGCGCCACCGCAACCCATGTCCAAGCCGAGAATGAACCAGTAGTCGAGACCGATGTTCACTAGGCAGGAGACGATGAGAAAAACGACAGATGTGATGCTGTCGCCAAGTGCGCGTATGATGTTGGAAATCAAGCCGTAACTAACCAGCGTGAACGTTCCCGCGAACATAACGAACATGTAGTCGTAGGTCATCTGGTAGATTTCGTTCGGCGTATTCATCATGCGCAGGATGAACGGTGTGCACAGACAGCAGACGATGGTCGTTATCGTACTGAAAATGAAGGAGATAATGATGGCGATGGCCACGGAATGGCGCATGTTGTCGTAGTCCTTCGCACCGAAACGTTGTGCCGTGACGACAGACAGGCCGGAGGTCAGCCCGAAAGAGAAGCCGAACACAAGAAACATGACGCAGCCTGTGCTGCCGACGGCCGCCAAGGCGCGGTAGCCAAGCGTCCGCCCGACGATCGCCGCGTCCGCCATGTTATAGAACTGCTGGAAGATGTTGCCGACCAGCAGGGGGATGGAAAACCACAGAAGCAATTTCACCGGATTGCCTGTGGTCATGTCTTTTGTCATATTCTGTCCTGAATACTTCCGTATTGTCATGAAAAATCATGTTCTATTAATATATGGGATGGATGATGCAAATCAAGCATTGAAGGTTTCGTTTCTTAAATGATTGTTTTTTTTCAGAAATGATGATATGTTTATAAAGGTAATGATTTTGCAATCGTGAAACATGTCATTTTAATAGGGAGCAAGCTCATGAAACGGAAAATATGGATTTATGCATTGGTCGGCATCATGGCCTGCGGCATTGCCAGCGGGCAGATGAAGGAACAGCAAAAGGAAATTGAAGACGAAATCGGTATTGTTCTGCCTCTGGAGAAGCCGAAAGTCACGGACGAGCAGAAGGCGGAGTTCAGCAAGAATAGGAAATACGAAAAATTCTTCCAGTTGCGTAACGAAACGGAGAAGCTCTTCAAAGAACGCGAGTTGTATCTTTCCAAGACGAATCCGAAGGAAGTCCGTCATTACAAGCCGAAAATCGAATCGTTGGAGAAGCGTATCCCAAAACTACGCAAGAAGTTCTATCAGGAAGCGCGCCGCATGCGGCTGCCGATGGAAAAGGATCACGCGAAGCTGAAGGCCATATACGACGATTTGACGGATAAAGCCAGCAAGGCGGAAAAGGCCGGCAATGACACCAAAGCCATGAAATTTTCTCAAGACGCGGACAAATATACGGGAAAGATCGCGGCGTTGGAGACGTCCATCAACATTCTGAATGCCTTCCTGTTCTTTGATGAATATACACCGATTGCAGATCAGGAGATGCAGAAGGTGCAAAACATTGCGGATGAAGGACTTGATGTGAAGAAACTCAAGAAGACGAAAAACAAGAAGGAAAAAGCGCAGACGGAATAATCTGTTTGCAAAAAGTTATGCGGGGAGGTTGTTTTCCAACGATTTATCGTTTTTCATGCGGTCTGTGACTTGCGCCATAAGCGTGGCCATGTCCGCATCTGACAATTTCAAAGTCTGCTGGTAACCGTTTTTGAAATCGACCGCCAGCCGTTCGCGCAGTTCCTCTGGCAAGTTTCCCATCAGGGCGAGGAACTGCGCTAAGTTTTTGATTTGGTGATTCTTGGAAATCGAATGGTGGAAATGGACATCGTCGCAATCGATGATCAATACGGGCGACGACAACCATGGCAGGCGGTCGTTTATGACGAAATTGACGGTTTTCGTATCAGCATGATAAACGCCGTGGGCGTGGAGTTCAGCAAGTATCTTTCCTGCAGCGGAATAGGTGGCTGGCAAATCATCTGTCCGCTCCAGTTGCTTCGGATAGAAAAGATCCGTCTGGCCTAAATCCGCGAAGATAAGAAAGCCGCGGCCGGATTTGTCATGAAGCCATGCAAGGCATGGAGCCGTGAGGCCCGTGAGTTTTTGCGTGTAGGTCCATGTACGGTGGCCATGGTTGAGGCACGGCAATGCGTGATCTTTGCAGAACTCCTTGATGATGAACGAGTTGTCTCCGACAATGACTCGTGAAACGCGTCGTTTGATGTCGTTCTTCAGCCATTGTCCGCTTTCGCACTGCGACTTATGATGATGAATAATTTCCTGCGCCATCGGTAGCGTAAAACCGTTGAGGAGATGCCATTCGCCTTCTTGCGTTTCAAGGCGGACGATGCCGCACGGAATTGTCAAAGGCTGGTTGTGTGAACAGATGGTCTTCATCAAATCTTCTTCACGGTTTTTCGCGAATTGCTCCATCGTGTCCAAAGCGACTTGCGTACGGCCGCTGAATGTCTGCGTTTGGGCGTATGCGATTACCTTTTCGACAAGCTGTGGCAGATGGTCGATGGCATCCATAGCAGATTTATTCATCGCATCTTGTGAAAACGGTTCTGTTATGGTTGGACAACCTGCATCATGGACGAAATGGGAGAAGCCGCAGACGTCCGTGCAGATGACGGGCAGGCCGGCGGCGATGGCTTCGATGAGCACATTGCCTGCGCCTTCTTCACGCGCGGGATGGAGCATGATGTCTGCCGCTTGCAGCAGATCGGGCACGTCGTTTCTCGTTCCCAAAAATGTGAAGTGCTTATCAATACCGTATTTAGAGACGAACTTCTGAACGTCTTCCGCTTTGTCTCCGCCAACGAGAATGAAGCGGACATTGCGTTTCTGGTCCAGAAGAGCGCGCATCGTTTCGCAGACACGGTCCACGCCTTTCCGCCAAAGGTTTGTGCCGATTTGGATGACGGCGGTTTCATCGTCTTGAAGGGCGAGTTCGCGGCGCATGCGGGAGCGAATTTCAGCGGCGTTTGAGGGGCGGCGGCAACGGTCGTCCATGGCGGGCGGAAGATAGGTGAAACGGCTGTCTGGAAGATTGTAAATCGTTTGATAGTCGCGCTTTTGGAATGGCGCGATGTAGAGCAACGTTGTTGGACTGCCAGGAGCGCAGATGGCGGCTTCATGCTCCAGATAGATTCTGTATCGGGGCAGAAGGCGCAGGGCGAGTTTGGAATGTTTCTGCGGCATCCAAGTGGCCATGCAGGAATCAGCGACGAAATAGAAGTCCGCTCCCGGAATACGGTTCATGGCGAGCGTGACGTCATAATCGTATAAATTCTTGGTCTCCAAGAACTTCCGCGCGAAATCATCCATTCGGCGGTGGTTGTTCAGGCCATTGACGTTACAGATGGCGATTTCAAGACCGTCTGGCGGTGGCGTGCCTTCCCAACTTGTTGTCAGCAACGTGACGTCGTGGCCGCGGCGGATTGCTTCTTCGGCGATGCGCAGCGTGTCTTTCTGGAGACCGCCACTGGGGAAATATTTAAAAAGCGCCAGAAGAAGTTTCATTATCTAAAAGGGACGAAAGGGACGAAAACGACAAATGGGACAGTGGAATGTATGTACAGCGGTAATCACTTGCCAATGAGGAACATGTAGTTCGCAAGAAGTTCCAGGTAGTTGATTTTGGAGTCACTCAAATCGACATAGGAGTTTTCAAGATCGGTCTGCGTACGGACGAGCTCGAGGATGTCGATTTCACCGTTTTCCCATTTATCGCGGTATAGTTCCTCCTGCCGTCTGATGAGATTGCATTGAAGCTCCTGCAGTTCGACGGCGCGGGCATATTCGTCCAGACGGCGTTTGTAGCTGCTGATATTGGCGCTAAGTTCCTGGCAGAGCGTGAAATATTCAGAATTGTTACGAGCGAGATTGTTCTGCGCGATTTCATAACGAGCGATGTCCGCATTACGGACGATGGTACAGTTGAAGGAGACGCAAATAACTTGATCATCCTTTCCGTCGAGATTGTATCCATCGCCG
>JAFZIJ010000028.1 GCA_017554445.1 Victivallales bacterium | reverse complement strand
CCGACATGGTGGAGTTCCACCGTCAGGAGACGTCATGTGACGGGGATGGCACATGCGTGGCGGTACGGTTGTCAGGACGAAGTGGGTTTTGGCGCCCGTTTCCGGTCGAGTACAAACGCGGTGTGCCCAAATCGCATCGGGCGGACGAAGTACAGCTTTGCGCCCAGGCGCTTTGTATAGAAGAAATGCTGGACGTGTCGATTGAAGCCGGCGCTTTGTTCTACGGTGAAACACGGCGGCGAACGGATGTTGTGTTCGATACTGGGTTGAGATCGTTGACGGAGGACATTGCGTCAAAGGTTCATAAACTCATTCGCGATGGAGAGACGCCGCCGCCGATCCTGACGAAAGGCTGTAAAGCGTGTTCCTTGTTTGACCAATGCCGACCTGAAGATGTCGGTGGCAGGGGGTCTGCCAAACGCTGGATCAAGAACCAGCTGGAGGCAATCGGTATAACGTCTCCAAATTGTCATCCCGCTCGTCTCTCGTCTAACGTCTCAAGTCCTTTACCATGAAAAAACTCTTAAATACGCTTTACGTCCAGACCCAGGGGACGTATCTTCGTCGGGAAGGGGAGACTGTCGTAGCCGAGAAAGACGGCGAGGTTAAGTTGCGTCTGCCGATACACACACTTCAGGGAATCGTGGTGTTCGGGAACGTTATGGCGAGTCCATTTCTGCTTGGGCTTTGTGCGGAACGCGGCGTTTGCGTGTCCTTCCTGACGGCGTCTGGACGTTTTCTGGCGCGGATGGAAGGTCCGGTTTCAGGGAATGTGTTGTTACGGCTTGCGCAGATGCGGGCGCATGAGGACAAAGTGAAGAAGGGCGGAATCGCGTGCAGCTTTGTCATAGGCAAGTTGTTGAACACCCGAAATATCCTTCTGCGATGTATGCGGGATCATGGGGAGTCTAACTCCTTACGCGAAGGGGTGGAGAAACATACGGACGTGGTACGGCGTGTCAGAGACTCTCCTCCGGATGCCGATCATCTGCGTGGCTTGGAAGGGGAGGCGGGCGCGGCTTATTTCGGCTGTTTTAATGAAATGCTCGTTGCGCAGAAGGAAGACTTCGCGATTTCTGGGCGGAACCGCCGTCCGCCGACGGATCCCATGAATGCATTACTTTCGTATCTCTACACACTCCTCGCACATGATTGCCGAGGCGCATTGGAGGGCGTAGGGTTGGATCCGCAAATCGGATTTCTACATGAAGTGCGTTCTGGGCGGCCTGGTCTTGCACTCGATTTGATGGAGGAATTCCGCGCCGTCCTGGCCGATCGTGTCGCATTGTCGTTGGTGAATCTTCGACAGATTAATTCACGGGACTTCAAAACGACGGAATCGGGGGCGGTAGAGATGGTGGAGGCGTGCAGGAAAACGGTTCTGGTCGCATGGCAGAAAAAGAAACAGGAAACAGTTAGCCATCCCTTCTTGGGAGTTCGTGCGCCGATTGGCCTGTTGCCGCACCTGCAAGCATTACTGTTGGCAAGGTATTTACGGGGCGATCTGGATGCCTATCCCCCCTATCTTCTCAAATAACACGGGAGACGAAAATGTTGATGCTGGTGAGTTATGATGTCAATACGGTCAATGCAGATGGGCGTCGTCGGCTACGGCGGATTGCCAAGGTTTGTGAAAACTGGGGTATGCGTGTTCAAAACTCCGTATTTGAATGTACGGTCGATTGGTCGCAATGGATTGCCCTCAAGGCTCAGTTAGAAACGATCTGTGAACCATCCGTCGATAGTTTGCGGTATTATAACCTTGGAAACAACTATAAAGAAAAAGTAGTTCATTACGGAGCAAAACCGTCTGTTGATCCAGCTTCTGATGCATTGATTGTCTAGCACGAACCCTATCCGCGAACATCAAGTACACAGATTCGTCTAGGGAGGTTCGCGGAAGACGTGCGACAAAATAGCTCTCTGACAACTGATTTTTCCCGATTTATTGTGTACAATTGGCACATAAACTGGTAAACTACCCACATTCTGATTGCCATTCAAGTAGTCGGATGTGTGGGAAAGTTACATTTTCCGCAGTCGCCCGTCGCAAGACGGGCGTGAATTGAAACAAGTCCATCAACTTCAAGAAGAACAATTCTCTTCGTGTCGCCCGTCGCAAGACGGGCGTGAATTGAAACTGGTCAACGGCGTTGTGAAGACCCACAAGCTGAGTCGCCCGTCGCAAGACGGGCGTGAATTGAAACCATCACCGACGTTCAGGAGGCGGAAACTGGTATTGTCGCCCGTCGCAAGACGGGCGTGAATTGAAACATCGTTGTTTTGTTCGCCCTTCTAGACATCCTCCAGTCGCCCGTCGCAAGACGGGCGTGAATTGAAACCCGAAAGCGTGAAAGCATCAAATAGCGTTTGCGCGTGTCGCCCGTCGCAAGACGGGCGTGAATT
>JAFZIJ010000027.1 GCA_017554445.1 Victivallales bacterium | reverse complement strand
GGCGGGCGATTTCAATCATGGCGAGTTCACCCATGCCATAGACAAGCAGATTGGCTTTGGCATCCAATAAGATAGAACGGCGGAGGGCATCCGTCCAGAAGTCATAATGGGCCGCTTTGCGAAGAGAGGCTTCGACACCGCCGAGAATGATTGGCAGGCCAGGGAAGGCGGCTTTTGCGAGATTTGCATAGACGATGGAGGCGCGATTGGGGCGTTTTCCCGCGACGCCGCCTGACGTGCATGCGTCGTCACGCCGTTTCTTGCGGAAGGACGTGTAGTGGCAGAGGAGGGAGTCCATGGCACCTGCACAAAGGCCGCAGAAAAGGCGCGGACGGCCCATCCGTTTGATGTCGTCTGGTGTGTCCCAACGTGGCTGGTCAATGATGCCGACCTTGTAGCCTTTGCTTTCTAAGAGCCTTGCCAGCAATGGGATGCCGAAGCCAGGGTGATCGACGTAGGCATCTCCGGAGACGAGCAGGATATCGAGTTGCCGCCAGTTGCGACGGGCCATCTCCTGTTGCGTTGTCGGGAGGAAGTCATTTGAATTTGGCTGTGGTCTATGTTGAAGGGGATGTCTGGACATTTTTGGGGGGACTAGTGGTTTCCGCGGAATCGTTGTCGATGAATATGCTGAATAAAATAAGCGAATATATATGTGATAAAATCATCTGTGAAAAGGCGAAATTTTTTTATGTTTTTGAAGGATAGTATCTTGGGTGATACATCGATAAAAATCTATTTGACAAATTGGTGATGGTGTGCATTGTGGGGGGAGGGAAAAATAAAAAGCTGTTAACAGGCTGTTAATAACTTTTTAGTTGTTCGTAAGTTCAAAGACTTAAAGCGACGGGCGGTTTTGCGGGGTGAAAAAAATCCGTCGTGATGACTTGCCAAGTTGGAGATGGACATTAATTTTATTGGTGTGAAAAAAACGGGGCGTTGAAGTTCTTTGTGCCTGTTCGTAGGCCTTTTTGTCTGTGTTCGGGAAGGGGAATGAAATTCAATGGCATTGGCGATATGATTGACATAAACGAGATTTGGTCTAAAACATCAGAAGAATTGAAGGCATCGACGAATGCCGACACGTATGACCGCTGGTTTGCGGGTATCGTACCGGTTCGGATGACGGAGAAAGAGCTGGTTCTTGGCGTATCAAATGACATGTTCTGCGATTGGTTGGACAACCATTACAAGGACGTGATATTGGATGCGTTGAAGAAGACGTCTGATCTGACGCGTCGGATCGTGTTCGAGAGCGGCCATGAAAAGCCGCGCGAGACGGTTTCCGCCGCGGCGGTCGTCCCGTCGCCTGCGGTTGCGACAACTGCCGCCGTTGCGTCGTCGCGACCGTCGATGGATCTGAACAGCCGCTTCACGTTTGACCGTTTTGTTGTGGGCGACGGTAGCCGTTACGCGTATAGTGCGTGCACGGCGGTTGCGGCGTCGCCTGGCACGGCGTACAATCCGCTGTTGATCCATAGTTCGATCGGCCTTGGGAAGACGCATCTTCTTCAGGCGATTTCGCATGACGTGCTGTCGCGCAATCCGAACGCGAAAGTGGAGTACCTCACGAGCGAGGAGTTTTGTAATCAGTTTACGAAAGCGTTGCAGCTCAACAAGTTGCCGGAATTCCGCGAGCATTTCCGTGACATCAACGTACTGTTGATCGACGACGTGCAGTTCTTCGGGACGAAGACGGGATTCCAGGAGGAGTTCTTCCATACGTTCAACGCGATGCACGCGAATCATCGGCAGATTGTCATGGCATCCGACCGTCCTCCGCAGGAGATCAACGGTCTTGAGAAACGGCTCGTCTCCCGCTTTGAATGCGGCGTGACGGCGGAGATACAGCCTCCGGATCTGGAGACGCGCATCGCCATCATCCGCAAGAAGCAGGAAGAGCAGTCCGTCAAACTGAGTGACGAAGTAATAAATTACCTTGCCGCGCACTTGAAGTCAAGCGTTCGCAGGCTGGAAGGGGCCGTTTTCAATCTGGTTTCCCATGCGAGCTTGACGAAACAGACGGTGACCATCGAAGTGGCGGAGAAGGTTCTGAGCAACATTTTCGTGGAAGAAAACGACACGCAGGTGACAGTGGAGCATATCCAGCGATTGGTTGCCGATCATTACGCCATCCGTTTCGCGGACATGACGAGCAAGCGTCGGCCGGCCAGTGTCGCGTGGCCACGGCAGATCGCCATGTATTTCGCACGTCGTTTGACGGATTTGTCCTTCCCGGACATTGCGAACGAATTCGACCGGACACATGCGACGGTGCTGCACGCGGTGACGACTGTTGAGAAGAAGCTCGCGTCAGACCAGAACTTCAAGCGTGAGATGACGTTGTTGGAACGCAAATTGAAGAGCTGAATTTCTTCATAACGAATTAGTTGTAGATATTTTCTAGCCCGACGGCCCAATGGAGGCCGCCGGGCTTTTTTGGTGCGCCCTGCGAGCGCACGTTCCAACGGGTGAAAGTCCCGAATCCGCCCGACAGCGGGAAGGATATAGCCGAACACCAAGGGTGTCCATCG
>JAFZIJ010000026.1 GCA_017554445.1 Victivallales bacterium | reverse complement strand
ATGGTCTGAAGACCGGCCTCATACTGCGGAACCATTTCCGCCGTCGTCCGTTTGTTTTCGCCTTCGCACAGGGGCGTGATCTCCGAAAAGTCAAACTTTTTGAAGTGATAGACCAAATCGCTGTTATCCGTATAGAAATTCATATCCGCCTCGTGTATGCTAATCGTTTACTGCCAGTTGTTTCTATTTGTTGCTTGCAATGCGCCACACCATCATGTCAGTCTTCGGAATAGAGGATGGCGCCGCATGACGGGCAGAACACCATCTTCCCTTTGCGCGTCTCGTTCTTCAACTGCGCCGTCACGCTCATATGGCAACGACCGCAGGCCATGTCTTCCAAATTGGCGACGCAACCGACCGTCTTCGGATGGGATTTCGATGCGCGAAGACGATTGTACGACGGCAGATAGTCCGTCCGCGGGACGCCCGCCTCCGCATCTGTCTTGCTGATCGCCTCCAAAGCCTCCACGATGGCTGGACGCTTGGCCGCCTGCGCGGCAATCAGCTTGTCGAAATTCGCCTTGCGGGATTCCAAGTCCGCCAAGACGATTTTCGCACGTGCCTTTCCAGCTTCCAAATCCTTGTCCTTCTGGGCTTTATTGTTGCGCAACTGGTCGATGAGAATCATCGCCTCAAGCTGCTTTTCCTCAAGATCGGCGATGGCCTTGTCCATCATTTCAATCTGCAGGATGGCCGCGCGGTATTCGTCGTTGTTCTTGATGGTAATGGTCTTGGCCTGGAAATCTCGCTTTTTGTCACGCGCGGTGCTGATCTGCGTTTCAATGTTCTTTGCAGAAGCTTCCGCTTTTTTCAGCTCATCCGTCGCGGCGGCAAGGGCGTCCGCCTCGGCCTTGTACTGAAGTTCTGCTTCGGCCTGCCGTTTCGGCAATTCGCCAAGCTGAAGTTCCAGTTTCGCGATCTTCAAATCGATATCCTGCAATTCGACCAATTTCTCTACCCACGCTTGCATCTTCCGTTCCTCGCTGTTTGCTATTTCTTTCCTTTCCCGCCATCATGGAGGCAATTATTCCCTTCAAACTTAAGCGTTCCAAGGGGATATGGCAAATCCGACACTTGGCCGCCGCAATGGGCGGTCATCATCCGTGAAAACACACACAAATCATAAGGTTGCCCGTCAATGACGCAGGCGGCCTCAATCTGAGCCAGATACGTATGAATCAACTCCTGGTCCGAGCAGACATGAAAACGGGTGGCATCATGGTCTTGCAACGGCTGCCACTTCTCTTCCGGCATGAGAATCTTCCCTTCCGGCGTCTGCAACATGAACTTTCCGGAATACAAAACAATCGTTCCCCCCCAGTTGTTCATATGGCAAACCTGCTTGGCCAAAGCACATAGCAGCAACGGCTGACCGCACCCGCTGAACAACGTCTCAGGCAGGAAAAACGTCTCCAAATCGAACATTTCATTGTAGCGCGGCGGCTCGAAATTCTTCTTGACCAGCAGCCGCGTCAACGCGTTGCTCGAGGGCTGACGCATCCGTGACGCCTTCAGAAATTCCTCTATCTTCTCGTCCAGCGCCATTTCGCTGTAGCGCTGGTCGAAAATCAATGACAAACTCCGCACGGCCTGCCAGAACGTCATCGATCTCGCCTCCAACGCCTCGATGAATTCCACCCGACGGCGACGCAGCCGCGCCACATTGTGCAGTTGCTGTATCCGACGGCGCAGACGCGGATTCTCCTCATCCTGATGCGCCGCCACCAACGCCTCCAAATCATCGCGTTTCAGCAGAAACTGCATGGCCGCCAGAGAACTACGGGTATCCGTGTCCTCAAGCAACGTCATCAATGTATCATCCGATAACTTCTCCACGCGACCTCTCAGTCCTTTTTCTTCTTCTGTTCAAACTCAAGCTTCTTCTTCTGAATCAGCCTGATATACTCACGAGTGCTCGAAAACGTGATCATGTCTATGGTCAGCGGCTTCGACGGATCCTTCGGGAGCCACAATCGCTCGACGTTGCCGCAACCAGCGTTGTACGCCGCCAGCTGCAACACCTCGCGCTCCTCACGCCCCGGCCACAGACGGCTGGACCACGCCAGATACCACGCCCCTATCTCCAAGTTCAGTTCAGGATCGAACAAATCATCCTTCTTCGGGATGTCCCGTTTCTTCGCTTTGGCCCAGTCCGTCACCGCACCGTCCATCAGCTGCATCAGACCGATTTCGCCTTTCTTTCCGACGCGGCGATTGTCGAATTTCGACTCCTTCCAGACCACCGCCTTCAGCAAGGCGGGAGACACGTTCTCCTCTTTGGAGATACGCTCGATCAACTTGTCCAGCTCCGCCTCGGAGATCGGTCGTTTTCCACAGCCGCAGAGAGACAGCACGGCCAGCATGGCCGACATCATCATTACAATCGTCTTCTTCATAGTCAATTTCTACCTCCTTTCGTTAATCCCATGAATCCACGCGGATTCCTCCCCTAATATAACCCCCATTGCCATTCAAGCCAGAAAACAGGGCTCTTTTCCTTATTAATTAATAGAAAAGAGTCCGCCTCCTGCTTTATTTTTCGCATTCCATGGCATGACGTTATTTCCACTTGCGCGAAGCGTGACGAACCGCTTTCGCGGAACTAAAAGCTGAAAGCCCAAAGCTAAAAGTAAATTCACTATTAACTTACAACCACAAATCAGCGAAGCAGCAATAGCCCCGCGCAGCGGATGACAACCGCCGAGCCGCAGACAGCCGTTGGAAGTCTTTCCTTTTGAATTTCATATACACACCCAAATTCTTCTGATTTTGTCAGCGTCTGCGGTGAGGCTTTTCTGTGTAATCTGTGTATTCTGTGGTTTCTAAACCTTTGATTTCGTACTACTATCGTTCATTTTCTTGTTTTTTGACAAAGATTTTGCCATGCGCTTTTCTGTCGTGCGAAGCGCTTTCACAACCGCCGCAGCCGCCGGAGCCGTTGGATTCATTTACTGTTGGATTTTCGTTTTGCAAAACAAGCCTTCTTGATTTTGCCGGCCCGGCGGCGAGGCTTTTCAGTGTATTCAGTGTATTCTGTGGTTTGAAATTTCGTGCTCTTTCGTGCCTTTCGTGGTTACTGAAAACATTTGGTTTCGGCCAACGTCCGCGCCAAGTCACGGCTTCATGAACGTGCAGTACTGCCCGTTGTGCTCCTGCGCGATGGCGTCCCACACGGCGGGGCGCGCCTCCGGTTTGCGCGGTGACGGGAAGTAGAAATCCTTCTGGACGCAGGTCGCCGTAAAGCGGTCTGGCAGTTCGCGGAACAGGACATAGCCGATGTCGCCCCAATGCCCCGTCGAAGGCAGACCGAGCGTACGGTGTATTGTCGTATGCTTATAGTCGAGCCGCGTCCATGTCTGGATCCAGCGATGTTCATGGCCGTGGATGAATCCAGCATGTTTCGGGCAGGAGAACAAAAAATTGTTCAAGCCTTGCTTTCCGATTTTCAGCTCGCGTCCCGCGTGATGCGCCCCCAAGAAGAACGGACGCTCCCACTTTGGCAGGCTTTCCGCCAACCAGTCCTGCTGCTCCTTGCTCAACATGCCGCCGACGGGATTCGCTTTGTCCTTTCCTTCCTGCAACGAATCCAGCATGATGAAATCCGCTCCGGGCAACGGCACGACGGACACGATCTGTCCCGGAATCTTCGTAGTCTTCTCATATTGAGGATATTGCGCAAGGAACGGGCCGCGTTTGTCATGGTTGCCCATGCCGATGGTCACCTTGATGCCGGCGTCCTCCATCTGCTTGATATAGGGGTACGACGTGGCGTAATCCGCCGCCCGTCCGAACAACCATGCCAAGTCGCCGAAAATGAACGCTCTGGCAGGTAGCGGATTCATCTTGAGGATTTCCGCGACCCATGCTTCGAATTTCCCTATCTGATGCTTCTGGCCGATTGTGTCGCCGTTGATATGGACATCCGCGAAAAACACAGACAGATTCTGGTCATAATCCTCCGGTTCCTTCGCGAAAAGCTTCACGGGCTTCATCAGTCCGGCGGCAACGGTCGTGGTCGTCAAAAACGACAGGAATTCTCGTCTGGTCAATGGCATCATGCATCTCCTTTCATATTAAGGGTAAGATTTTTCAATAGTATAGCACATGTCGCGCAGAAAAACATCCTCCCGACGGCAAAAGTCCATGAAAATACATTGAAAACCGCGAAACGCATTTGATTTTTGAAAATCCCGCCCTACATTAAGGGCATTGTCATTGAGCGCGCATAGTTCAGTTGGTTAGAACGCCATCTTCACACGGTGGAGGTCACTGGTTCGAGTCCAGTTGCGCGCACCATTTTATAGCATCCCGAAGCACTTTGCGCTTCGGGATTTTTTTTGCCTTTATTCCAGCCAGCTTCAACCATGTGGACAAATAGCCCCAATGATTGAAACAAGCAAGCCTCAAAATGCAGAGAAAAATCCTCAACTAGCGGCATGCTTTCACATATTGCTGTTACGCATATACATATAAATTTTGTTACATTTTATTTGCATTGTTACATTTTGATTGTAACTTATATATGTTACTAAAAAAATTGGAGCTGACATGAACTTAGAATACAACAAACTTAAGCAATATCTGGCGTCTCTCGGCGGAGACATGACTTTCCAGCAGGATGAATCTCTGGAAGCGACATGCCCCCTGTCCGTCAGTTTACGCTATGACGCCGCAAAAGCTGTATTATTCGATAAGACACGCCTCCTCCTCTTCAGCCGAGACGTCGCATCGCTGACTCCAGACCAAGTTCAAAATCATGTCCATATTCTAGCTGAAGTGTATTCTTTGCCCATGCTCTTTGTTTTTCAAGAGGCAAGCCGCGAATTCTGTATCTCGTTAATCAAAAAACGCCTTCCATTCATTATTCCCAAACGGCAATGCTATATTCCAGATGTTCTCATCACCCTCAACGAAAAAGCCTTCCGAAAAGTTCCAAAAAGAAAAATTGAAAGCCTTTCCCCGTTTGCCCAAGTCGTTTTTCTTTATTATCTCCTTCATAGGGAATTACCTGAATCCGTGCCATTTAAGCAAATCATCAACAGCCTCCACGCCATTTCCAAAGTCTATGTCACACGTGCCGTACAAGAACTCTCTGCCATCAATCTGGCCACCATCACAAGCAATGGAAGATCAAAAAGCCTCCATTTTGAATCATCACGCAAGGAACTATGGGAAAAAGCACAGCCCTACCTTCGTTCACCTGTCATCAAGCATGTGCGAGTCGAAACTATACCATCGTCTTCACCTCTTGCTGGCATAAGTGCTCTAGCAGAAATCAGTGAATTGAACGATGATACAGAACAAACATATGCATTGTATTCACGTGATTTTGATAAATCACTACCGACATTTGAATTTAGTGGCCAAAAACTGGAACTGTGGCGATATGATCCACGTCTGCTTTGCGAAAACAGCGGCAGTGTTGACAAGTTGTCGCTGTATCTCTCACTGAAAGAAGAACATGACCCGCGTGTCAAAGGCGAATTGTCCAAAATGATGGAGGAGTTTCAATGGTAAAGGGAATCGTACAAACTTGAATATAAGACATCGTAATTGTATGGTATAAAGATACAACAGAAATCATGCCTTCATACTCAATCACAAAACATTGCTCTCAATAAAAAAACTGGAGTGACTTATGGAAAGACTGGAAATCTACAAATGCGAAGAATGCGGGCTGGTTGTGGAAGTCACGACGGGCTGCAATTGCACGCCGACCTGTTGCGGCAAAGAAATGACACGGATGCAACCGCAAACTGCTGAATACAAATTTGAAAAGCATGTGCCGTATCCAGAGGCGATGGACGGCGGAACACGCGTCCTGGTCGGCAAGGAGACCGCTCATCCGATGACGGAGGAACACTACATCGTGTGGATTGAAATCATCAACGGCCCGTATGTCAACCGTCGATATCTGAAGCCCGGCGAGAAGCCGATGGCGGAATTCCACGTTCCGTTGCAGAAAGGCATGATCGTCCGCGAATACTGCAATATCCACGGCCTATGGGAATATGTAGTGGAATAAGGCAAAAGGGGTGGCGGCGGCGTCCCGCCTGCGCCGACGGCACACCGCTTTCAACGGCGAGACGCCGTCGTTACTTCAGGCGGGACGCCGACGGCACACCGCTTTCAACGGCGAGACGCCGTCGTTACTTCAGGCGGGACGACGACGGCACACCGCTTTCAACGGCGAGACGCCGTCGTTACTTCAGGCGGGACGCCGACGGCACGCCTTTATTCCGCTTTCGTGAAATGGATCGTGCAGGCCTCCTTGACATAGACCCAGTAGCAGCCGCGCGGAATCAGCGTGTTTGTGCGCACATAACTCTTTGAACTCTTATTATATGTAAAGAATATATAGGCCTTCAGCAGTTCCTCCTTGCAGCTCGCGGTCAGCTCCGCCTCGGGGAGCGAGATGAGATTCCAGCCGGGGGCCAGCTGGAACTTGTCGGCGATCGCGGCGGAGTAGCCGCCGGGCACGTCCTTCCATTCATAGCCGTCGGCCGTCACCATGAGGACCTGCCCGACTTTTCCGCTGGTCGTCGGCAGGGGGATCATTTTCTGTGTACTGGTAATGTTTACCTCCTGTAATTCATATCCATTCCATGTGGACGAAGTGGTGTTGATCTTCACTTCCTGCCCGTTCCATGTCATCGGACCATGAATGACAGGCTTAGACGTTCCGAATGTCCAAGGAGTCGATGGCAGGCCGTTGTTGAAATACACGTCGTTGAGGCTGTCCAGCCCCTTTATCGGATTTTGATTAATGTCGAAATTGTCCCCTGCGCAGTTGATCGTCAGCGTCTTCAAACCTGTACAGTCTTCAAAGCATGATGTCCTGGCAGATGTGACGCTCGCTGGAATCGTCAGGCTTGTCAGCCCTGTGCACTTTTTGAAAGCACCGCTACCGATAGAAGTCACAGAATTTGGAATAACAATACTCGTCAGGGCTGTGCATTGATCGAAGGCATCTCCGACGATGGATTTCACGGAATTCGGAATTACAATGCTCGTCAGGCTTGTGCAATGCTGAAAGGCTCCTTCGCCAATAGTTGTCACGGAATTCGGAATCACGACACTCTCCAAGGCAGTAAAACCAAAAACCTTATCGCTGATGGACGTTACGCCGTCAGGAATTGTGAGGTTCATCAAGGAATTACAACCATAGAAAGCATACTCGCCGATGGATGTCACGCTGTTCGGGATCGTAACGCTTGTCAAAGCATCGCAATCATAGAAAGCATTTTCGCCAATGGATGTCACGCTGTTCGGAATCGTGATACTTGTCAGTTTTTTACATCTGGAGAAGGCACCTCCGGCAATGGAAGTACAACCCTCTGGAATAACAATGATCTTAATTGTTGCGTATGAATCAGGGAAGACGATGGAGACTCTGAAACTGGACGGAATCGTGAGAGTCGTCACGGCGCCGCAGCTGTCGAAGGCCCCGTCTGCGATATCCGTCACGCTGTTCGGAATGACGACGGTTTTCAGGCTGCCGCAGTCGTAGAAGGCATCGTTGTGGATTACCGTCACACCGTCCGGTATCGTGATGCTTTCGAGGCTGCCGCATTGGTAGAAGGTCTCGCCGCTGATGGACGTGATGCCGTTCGGCAATGTGACGCTTTTCAAACTGCTGCAGCCGGAGAAGGCCTCGTAGCCGATGCTTGTCACGGAATTCGGAATCACGACGCTTTGCAGGTTGCTGCAACCGTAAAAGGCACCGTTGCCGATGGTTTTCACGGAATTTGGTATTTTGACGCTCGTGATGTCCGTGCGATTTTGGTATTGGTACTCTGCAATGGTCACCGTGCCGTCGGGGATGACCAGTTCGAAGCCGTGCAGAAGCGGCATGGCGCACAGGAATACTATAAAAATCAATCCAAAACGAATTTTATCGATATGGGGTGGGTAAATCGGATAATTGGCTTTGACCATGTAAAAACTCCTTGTTTAGATGGATATGAATAATTTGAAAAAACGTATTATCATACCATCCATCCAGATAATTGCAAGACAAAGGCTCGAAAATACGGGCGTGGCGGAGGCGTCCCGCCTTCATATTACATCCGACGGCGGGGACGCTTTCCTTCCGCCTGCGGCGGTGCTGATGGCTCATGGCTAATGGCTTAAAGCTGTTGCTTTCTGGAACTATCAGAGTTTCCAAAGCTTCCAGAAGACCATAAGCCTTAGGCCTTAAGCCATAAGCAGTCACGCAAAGCGTGACTTAAGACACAGGCGGGACGCATCGCGCCACACCATGAATAAACACGAAATCATAAAGAGTCATTATGACTTTATATGATTCTTTATGACTTTATATGACTTCTTATGATTATTTATTATATCCATTTTAAATTTAAGTAAATATAAATATTTATGATAAATAAAGATAATAAATTCATCATTTTTTATTGAATAATGAATTTGCATTTCTGTTTTCCTGTGTTATGGTATTGAAAAAAGAAGAAAAAATATTTGTCTGATGCCAACTGTATGATATATTAATAAGGAAGAAGGGATGAAAAATATGGATGCGGCGGCGAAGCTCCTGATGGCGCTTCCCGAAGTGTTTTCCGATTTGGTCGATTTCGCGTTGCGGAAGACCGGCTTCAAGGTGATGCGCGGCTCCCTGAAGGAGCGGAACACGGAGGCGATCGCCCAGTTGCGAAAACAAAAGAGATGGTATAAAACAGTCAGGAACGACGTCGTCGAGGAGCTGGAGATCACGAACGGCACCGTGACGGCGGACATGCTGGTGGTGCTGGAGAACCAGTCGAGCGTGAGCAACGTCATGGCGGGGCGGAGCCTCCTGACGTTCGCCGTCCGGTGGGACGACTGGCGGCGCGAGACGAAGCGGGACCACGTCGCGAAAAAGGAGCTCAGGACACCGCAGGAGGTTCTGGACGGCGTCCTGCCGTCGGACCGGATGGCGCCGACGTTCGTGCTGGTGGTCCATTTCGGGCAGGAGGCGTGGACGGGGCCGCTGAAGTTCACGGACTCGCTGGACTGCCCGCCGGAGCTGAAGCCGATGCTGGCGGAATGCCCGTCCAATGTGATTTCGTTCTACAATCTGTCGATCGAGGAGATCAACGAAATGCCGCCAGGGGCCCTGCGGGCCGTCGCGAAAAGCATCCATTACGCGAATCAGCCGGAGAAACTGTTTTATGAATGGGAGACGGATCCGTCGTTCAAGCCGCCTCGGCTTGACGAGATGGTGGATGTCATCGCCATCGCAGTCGGGATGAATAATAAATTGATGAAACAACAGAAGGAGGAAGACATGCCGAAGACATTATCACCAATGGCGCAGTATTTATTCAAGAGAGAAGAGGCAAGAGTCAGGGCGGAAAGCAAGGCGGAAGGCATAGCGGAAGGAACGGAAAAAGGCAGAGCGGAAGGTATAGCGGAAGGAACGGAAAAGGCCATCATAAAATGCATTAGGAATAGAAGAAGCCGACACATGACACCAGAGAGGATATTGAAAGATCTACAAAACGACTTCGATCTGGACGAAGCGAAAGCCAGGCAGTACATGGAGGCGGGACTGGCAAAGGCGTAAGATCGCGTGAAACTCTGGATTTACTGGAAAGAGTTATTTTCCTAGAACATACACAAAAAAAGAAGAGCTTTCATGGTCACAAATGATCGTGAAAGCTCTTTTTTTGGCGCAAAAGCCATAGATACCATAATTTGTCCAGTGCCGATGGCGGAAGCCGTCGGGCGGAGGCGTTCGCCGACGGCACACCATCCGACGGCGAGGACGCCTTCCTTCCGCCTGCGGCGGTGCTGATGGCTCATGGCTAATGGCTTAAGGCTGTTGCTTTCTGGAACTATCAGAGTTTCCAAAGCTTCCGGAAGACCATAAGCCTTAGGCCTTAAGCCATAAGCAGTCACGCAAAGCGTGACTTAAGACACAGGCGGGACGCTTTCCTTCCGCCTGCGGCGGTGCTGATGGCTCATGGCTAATGGCTTAATGCTGTTGCTTTCTGGAACTATCAGAGTTTCCAAGGCTTCCGGAAGGCCATAAGCCTTAGGCCTTAAGCCATAAGCAGTCACGCAAAGCGTGACTTAAGACGCAGGCGGGACGGCGGCGGACATCGCTTCCGACGGCGAGACGCCGTCGCTACTCTTTACGCGAACAAGAATTATTACCACAACAGTCGCAGCCGCAATCACATCCGCAACCACAACTATTGTGTTTTTTGCGCGACAAATGGATCACGATTCCTGTGATGATCGCCACAAGTATGGCGATCACGACGATGTTGCCCCAGTTTTCGCTTAACCATTCCATTGACGCATCTTCCGTTAATTGATCGTGGTCAGCTTCGTCGCCTCCTTGTAGGGGCGGAACAACATATAAAGAACTGCCACGTCAATCATAATGGCGGCGACAAGCCCCACAATATGAAGCTGACCGTTGATGGCCGAGCCAATCTGGAAAATACTCAGCGACACAATGTACGCCAACAGGCATTGATAACCGATGGCGAACGTTGTCCATCGTGCGCTGTTCATTTCCTGTTTGATGGCGCTCATAGCCGCGAAACAGGGCGCGCAAAGCAAGTTGAAGGCCAGGAAGGAATAACCCGCCAGCCGTCCCGTGAAAGCCACATTAATGCCATTGGGATAAAGGATTTGCATTGTGCCGACGATGTTCTCCTTCGCGACAAGCCCCGTGATGGAAGCCACGGCCTTCTGCCAGCTTCCCCAACCAAGCGGTTCGAAAATCCATGCAATTAGCTTGCCAAGCTTGGCAAGCAGCGAACGGTCGATTTCATCGTCGCCCAACATGCGGAATCCACTTTCCGTGAAGCCGAAATACGTCAATAGCCAGACGACGACGGAGGAAAGCAAGATGATCGTTCCGGCCTTCTTGATAAAGCTCCAGCCTCTGTCCCACATAGAGCGCAAGACATTGGACATCAACGGCATGTGATAAGGCGGAAGTTCCATGACAAACGGCGACGGCTCGCCCGAGAATAGTTTTGTCTTCTTCAAAATGATACCGGAAAGAACGATGCAGGCCAGGCCAAGGAAGTAGGCGCTTGTCGCAATCCATGGCGATCCGCCGAAAATCGCCCCTGCGATCAATGCGATGAACGGCGTCTTAGCACCGCAGGGGATGAACGTCGTCGTGATGATCGTCATACGGCGGTCCCGTTCACTTTCAATCGTGCGGGAGGCCATGATGCCCGGAACGCCGCAACCTGTACCTACAAGAATTGGAATGAAGCTCTTACCGGAAAGGCCGAATTTGCGGAACAGGCGGTCTAGAACAAACGCGATACGCGCCATGTAGCCGCATGCCTCCAAAAACGCCAGCAGTAAAAACAGCACGAAAATCTGCGGCACAAAGCCGAGAACCGCGCCTACGCCCGCCACGATGCCGCCGATGATCAACCCATGCAACCATTTGGAACAGTTCATCTTGGTCAACATCTCGTCGATAACAACCGGAATGCCCGGTATCCACCATCCGTCAGCCGCCGGATTCGGTTCCATGAAGCCGTATTTGTCCATGACGGGAACGGCGTTCTTCAAATCGTCGCTTGTGAATTCGACACTTTTCACAGACAGATCTGCTTCATTGACAATGTTCAATGTCGCCTTGGCATCATTCGGAACGGTTTCTGCGTATGAGATCAGAGCCGTCTGGGCGGCATGCGCATCAAAACCTTCCGCGGCAGGATTCAGTTTTGTCGCCACATCGGCGGCTGTTTCCTCCGTCACGAAGGCTTTAACGGCGTTATGCGCATTTGTAAACTCTTCCAATTTCGTATCATACTTCGATGAGCCGACGCCGAACAAATGGAAGCCGTCGCCGAACAGGCCATTGTTGGCCCATTCACTCGCCTTCTGACCGACCGTCACCATCGCAATGTAATAGACCAAGAACATAACAACTGCCAAAATCGGCAGCCCCAACACACGGCTGGTGACGATTCGGTCAATCTTGTCTGACGTCGTCAATCCGCCAGCGTTCGCCTTGTGGTAGCTATCCTTAAGTAGTTCAGCAATATAATTATAGCGCTCGCTGATGATCAGAGATTCCGCGTCGTCGTCGAGTTCCTTCTCCGCCGCCAAAATATCCTGTTCGATATGCTGTAGTTTGTCGGCGGGAATGCCAAGCTTCGCGAGAACCTTTTCATCCCGTTCAAAAATCTTGATGGCATACCACCGTTGACGTTCCGACGGCATGTCGTGCAGCACGGCCTCTTCGATGTGGGCGATAGCATGTTCCACAGGCCCCGAAAATGTATGCATCGGAAGCGGATGAGGCTTTTTGGCCGCCTTGATGGCTTCCTCCGCAGCCGCCATGACGCCGTCATTGTTCAAGGCGGAAATTTCCATGACCTTGCAACCAAGCTCATGCGAAAGTTCCTCAAAATCAATCCGATCGCCATTCTTGCGGACGATGTCCATCATGTTCACGGCGATGACCATCGGGATGCCCAATTCAGCCAACTGCGTCGTCAGATAGAGGTTGCGCTCCAGATTCGTGCCGTCGATGATGTTCAGAATCGCCTCCGGCTCTTCGTCCAGAAGATATTTTCGCGCAACGACTTCCTCTAGCGTGTAGGGCGACAGCGAATAGATGCCCGGAAGATCCGTGACAATGATGTCCGCATTCTTCTTCAGACGGCCTTCCTTCTTCTCCACCGTCACGCCGGGCCAATTGCCGACGAACTGATTGGAGCCTGTCAAAGCATTGAACAACGTCGTCTTGCCGCTGTTCGGATTGCCCGCCAAAGCGATGCGAATCCGCTTGTTGCCTTTTATGACCGACGGCTTATCATCTTTCGCTTCAGGCGTTTCATGATGTGCGGCGGCGTCGGACTGCTTCTCTACCTGAATCATCTCGACGTCCGCCTTGCGCAGGCTCAGTTCGTAGCCGCGGACCATCACTTCAATCGGATCCCCTAGCGGCGCGACCTTGCGCACATAGATATCCGTCCCCTTCGTGATGCCCATGTCCATGATGCGACGTTTGACAGGGCCTTCGCCAGTGACTTTCACGACGGTGACCGTCTCGCCTATATTCACCTCTTTGAGAGTTCTCATGACGTTCTTGTTCAGACTCTTATTTTACAAGGCAACCATTCTCCGCAGGTCATGCGGCGTTCATGATCGCCTCTATCCCTTTCAATGGTTGAACGAGTGTTCAACTCTTTAATATAATTAGAGGTAAGAACTTGTCAAACGCTGCTCGTCAAAAAGTGACGATTCCTTATGAGTCATGATGTTTGGGCAGATTTTGCTCGACCAGCTTCGCCGCCTCGTCGATACTAATGCCCTTTTCCCGCGCGATACGAGCCAAATCATTATATTCGAGCTTCTTCCGGCATACGTCATAGCCTTCCGAATATTTGACTCTGACCTCTCCAAACGGCGTGTCAAATGTTTTGATTTGACGTTGCAACGTGTATCTACGGCTGCGGTTTTCACGGATGCCCAATGTCGTCGTGTGACGGAACACCAAATTCACCATCTTGTCTTTGTCCGCCTCACGGCAAATGATGCATAGCATGACGCCCGGACGGCATTTTTTCATTCCCAGCGGAATGGTATAGACTTCCAACGCACCGGCTTCAAACAAGCTATCCATCGCAAAACCAATCCGTTCCGGCGACATATCGTCGAGATTGCAACTCAGTTCCACAATCATGTCGCCCTCACCGACCGTTTCCGCCAGCAGCGCACGAACACAGTTCGCCACTTCAAAATCCTTCTTGCCCATGCCGTAACCGATTTTTTCAACTTTCAACGGTGGCATCTCACCGAAGGAAGACACAAATTTCTTCAACAGGGCGGCACCCGTCGGCGTGCAAAGTTCCCCTTCGATCCGGCCGCCATAGATCGGAACATTCTTCAAGATGAAAGCTGTCGCGGGCGCGGGAACGGGAAGAACGCCATGCGCACAACGGACTTTGCCGTATCCGACATGGACAGGTGACGCCATAACGCGTTGGACATCCAGTATTTCCATCAACTGGCACACCGCCGTGACATCCGCGATGGCATCCATGGTCCCCACTTCATGGAAATGTATTTCTGTCACAGGCTTGCCATGGGCCTGCGCTTCTGCGTCCGCAATCAACCGATAGACATCCAATGCATTGTGCCGCACCGTTTCCGACAACGGCAGTCCATTAATGATATGCGTAATATCGTCCATGGAACGATGCACATGCGGATGCGCATGATCATGATGGTGGTCATGATCGTGATCGTGATCATGGTCGTGGTGATGGGCGTGATCATGATCATGGTGATGGGCGTGTTCATGTTCATGGTCATGCTCGTGATCATGATGGTGGTCATGGTCATGGTCATCGTGATCGTTATCATGTTGGTGGTCATGGTCATGGTCGTGATCGTGATCATGAACTTCCTCCTCCTGACCGTCCACGAGAACACGGAAATGCGTTCCGACAATGCCGCATTTCACAGATGGCTCGACCGCAAAGCAAACGCCCGGCAAACCGTTTGCATTCATCTTGTTGATGAACGCATCCTTGTCGTCCAAAAGCTCATACAAGGCGGCGGCGATCATATCGCCCGCCGCTCCCATTCCGCAATCCAGATACAGCGTTTTCATTGTCTATCCCTATAATTTAACCTTAATTATGAATTCAGCATTCAGCATTCAGAATTCAGCATTCAGCATTCAGCATTCAGCAATACTTATGGTAGATCATACTCGCCATGTAT